>NZ_QTQN01000008.1:0-227265 GCF_003853755.1 Burkholderia sp. Bp8984 | reverse complement strand
GGCACGCGCGTGCGTGCAGTCGAGCATGGTCATCGATTGCAAGGTCGAGGTCGATTGCATCGCTTACAAGCCGCCGGTGAAGTAACGCGGGCGGGCCAATTGTCGTGTCACAGGGCCGGCGCAGTAACATGCGCCGGCCTCGTTGCGTTTTGGCGGAATAGAAGTGTCGCGGGCGGTTGGTATCGGGAGCACTTGTCTTCTGGCAAGCGCAATAATTCGGTGGGGATCGCAATCATGAGTGACCTGAGTAGCGCCGAATTTTTACACTCTGAATGAAATCCTTGTGACTCGAGCGTGACTCGATATGCCGCGTCTGGCGGGCGGCTCCGGTAATGGACGCGCAATACGCCAGCGGCGTCGATGAATCTCGATAGAGCAAATTGGGTGGATCGCTGGGTATGGTCGTCATTCCAATCAACGATTTCGTGAAATCGAATCATGACGAGCACTACATACCGCTATGGCGTTCATTCGGATCTCACGCCCGCCGAACTTTTCTTTTTCGTTGCCATGGAAGAGACGTGCGCACGGGTCGGGATCGACGATGTCGAAGCAGTGGTCCTGATTCTAGCTGGCTGGCCCGTTTTGCCGACGCGGCAAAAATTCGGTGGTGCGACGAAAGGAACATCCGTCGCGTCCGTGATGGCGCGTTCGATTTTTCGCTACCAGCTGAACAGGAAGGTTTTGCCAACCGTCACGCTTCAAAGCATCAAGTCATTTCGGATCATCCTGACCCGGAAGCTCAGCGTATTCGTCGGGCGCGCCGTTCCGGGCGTGGGTTGGGCGCTGCTGGCGCGCGACGTGTTCGGGATCGTTCATGGCACGGTCTCAAGGTACAACAGCCTCGTCAAACCTGAGGATAAGGTGTTCTGATGGAAAACGTGCGTTGGGACGAGATCGAAGCCTTTGTCAGGTCAGAGGTCGGGCTCGGTCCATCGAAGCCGCTCTCCGCCGGCACTCGGCTCTGGGAAGACCTTGGGCAGACCGGTGACGAAGCCAACGACTTCATGGGGCATTTTTTTGAGCGATTTGCCGTCGACACCGGCGATTTCGATTTCCACCGGTATTTTTTGATGGAAGGCGAGGGGTTGCTCTATTCGCTATTCCAGCGGTGGGTGCGACGAAAGCCCCATGACTTCAAGCGGGAATCGATTACGCTCGCGATGCTGCATCGTGCAGCCGTAGAAAGAAAATGGAACGCTGCGCGATTGGCCGCAATGCAGTGAAAGGCCGGGTCTCCACGCGTGTCGGACCGGATTTCAAAGAACGGGATCAGGATCGATGGCAGGCCCAAAACGCCTGCTAGTACCCCCTCACCTCCTGAAGAGAGAGGCTACAGCCTCGAGCTTGTCGTGCACTGCGGCGTGTGGCATCGACGACGCGCGCGATTTCGCGTCGTTCAACAAGGTGTTCGTTTCGTACTTCGGCGAGCATCCGCTGGCACGCGCGTGCGTGCAGTCGAGCATGGTCATCGATTGCAAGGTCGAGGTCGATTGCATCGCTTACAAGCCGCCGGTGAAGTAATGCGGGCGGGCATTCCCCTGCGCACAGTGAAACAGCCCCGTCGGCGCGAGCCGGCGGGGCTGTTTCGTGACAGGCGGGCCGCTATTACTGCCGCGCCGTCCTCGCGTTGTCCGGCATCGGCTGGTTGTAATTCGTGCGGAACGGATTGATGTCGAGCCCGCCGCGCCGCGTGTAGCGCGCATACACCGCGAGCTTCACCGGTTTGCACGCATGCAGGATGTCGAGGAAGATCCGCTCGACGCACTGCTCGTGAAAGCCCGTGTGATTGCGGAACGAGATGATGTAGCGCAGCAGCCCTGCATGATCGATCTGCGGCCCGACGTAGTGAATCTGCACGCTGCCCCAGTCCGGCTGGCCGGTGACCGGGCAGTTCGAGCGCAGCAGGTCGGACACGAGCGTTTCCTCGACCGGCGCTTCGTCCTCGGCGTCGGCGGCCGACAGCAGCGACGGATCGGGTTCGTACACGTCGGTGTCGAGGTCGAGCCGATCGAGCGACAGCCCGTCGAGTTCCTCCATCTCGAGCTTGCCGAAATCGTGCGGCGACACCAGCTGCACCGACACGCTCGCGCCGCACGCGGCCGACACGTCGCGCTTCAGCACGTCGCGCACCGCGTCGAGCGAGTCGAACTTCGATTGCGCGAACGAGCCGAGGTACAGCTTGAACGACTTCGATTCGACGATGTTCGGCGATTCGGCCGGCACGTAGAACGTCGCGACCGCGAGCTGCGGCTTGCCGCGCGCGTTGAGCCACGACAGTTCGTACGCGTTCCAGATGTCGGTGCCGAAGAACGGCAGCGCCGACGTGATGCCGAGCTGCTCGCGCGCCCCGGCGCGCGGGATCGGGAACAGCAGCGACGCGTCGTACTGCGCTGCGTAGACGGTCGCCTTGCCGAGCGGGGAATGTTCGGGATTCATTGCACGAAGCCTTTACGACAGGAAGAGGCGGTACGCGGGATTGGCGCTCTCTTCGACATACGGATAGCCGAGCGCCGCGAGGAAGCGTTCGAACTCGGCGCGATCGGCCTGCGGCACCTGCAGCCCGACGAGGATCGAGCTGTAGTCCGCGCCCTGGTTGCGGTAGTGGAACAGGCTGATGTTCCAGTCCGGCGCCATCGACGACAGGAACTTCATCAGCGCGCCCGGCCGTTCCGGGAATTCGAAGCGGAACAGGCGCTCTTCGAGCGCGAGCGGCGAGCGGCCGCCCACCATGTAGCGGATATGCTCCTTCGACAGCTCGTCGTGCGTGAGGTCGACGGTCTTGAAGCCGTGCGACTCGAAGTTCGCGGCGATCTCCTCCGACTCGCCGCGCCGCTTGATCTGCACGCCGACGAAGATGTGCGCGGACTGCGCATCGGCGATCCGGTAATTGAACTCGGTCACGTTGCGATCGCCGACGAGCGAGCAGAAGCGCTTGAAGCTGCCGCGCTCCTCGGGGATCGTGACGGCGAACACGGCTTCGCGCGCCTCGCCCACTTCCGCGCGTTCGGCGACGAAGCGCATCCGGTCGAAGTTCATGTTCGCGCCGGACGTGACCGCGACGAGCGTCTGGTTCTCGATGCCTTCGCGCTCCGCATACTGTTTCGCGCCGGCGACCGCGAGCGCGCCGGACGGCTCGAGCACGCTGCGCGTGTCCTGGAACACGTCCTTGATCGCCGCACACAGCGCGTCGGTGTCGACCGTCAGCACGCCGTCGAGGAATTCGCGGCACAGCCGGAAGGTTTCCTCGCCGACGAGCTTTACCGCCGTGCCGTCCGCGAACAGGCCGACCTCGCTCAGTTCGACGCGCTCGCCCTTCTGCAGCGACTGCGCCATCGCGCACGAATCCTCGGCCTGCACGCCGAACACCTTGATCTCCGGCCGCACCGCCTTGACGTAGGCCGCCACGCCGGACGCGAGCCCGCCGCCGCCGATCGGCACGAAGATCGCGTGAATCGGACCCTGGTGCTGACGCAGGATTTCCATCGCGATCGTGCCCTGGCCGGCGATCACGTACGGATCGTCGAACGGGTGGACGAACGTGAGGTCGCGCTCCGCCTGCACCTTGACCGCGTGCGCGTATGCATCGCTGTACGACTCGCCCGCCTGGATCACCTCGACGCTCGGGCCGCCGTGCGCGCGTACCGCATCGACTTTCACCTGCGGCGTCGTGACCGGCACGACGATCACGGCCTTCACGCCCATCCGGGCCGCCGAGAACGCGACGCCCTGCGCATGATTTCCGGCCGATGCCGTGATCACGCCGCGCGCGAGCGCGTCGGCCGGAATGTGCGCCATCTTGTTGTACGCGCCGCGCAGCTTGAACGAGAACACCGGCTGGTTGTCCTCGCGCTTCAGGTAAACAGGGTTGTGCAGCCGGGCCGACAGGTTGCGGGCGGGTTCGAGTTCCGTCTCGAGCGCGACGTCGTAGACGCGCGCGGTGAGGATTTTCTTCAGGTAATCGTGGGATGCCATGGGCGCTCGCGTGCAGTGCGGAAGCAGACGGTAAAGGATCAATGATAGCGCCAAGGGTCGGTCCGCACGCAAGCGGCATGCCGGGCGCACGGTCGCGGAACCGCGCCGGCGGGCGTGTTGGCCGCATGAGGCGTCCCTTTTTACCGGTTTAACCGCATGGTTACCGACCGGACGGACGGCGAATTCCGGCGCGAAAACGTGCCGAGCCAAGCCCGGCGCGGCTTGCGGCGATAGCCCCACGACCTGTCCGGCGTGTCACGCGTGGCCCGATCATGGGTTAGAATTCCGTTTTGAATCAAGGATCGGAAGATGCAGAGGCACCCTCGGATCGCCCCGTTGAAGCCGACGCCGCGCGCAGCCAGCCCCGCGGCGGAGCGGCATGCGCGCCGCGCGCGATCGTGCTGATGGCTCCGAGTGCCGCCAGGCCCCACCCGTCGGGAACGGTGAGTTCAGTCCCGTTCCGGCCCCATGCGAGTTAGTCGCACGCCTGGCAACAGAACAGATTTCCCCAAGATTGCGCCCACGCGCTTGCCGACGCCCCTGCACGGTGTATCGGCCCTCCGAGTCGTCCGAACATGAACGCACCACAAGTTTTCGATCCGCATGGCGCGGCCGCCGCCGTCGCCGCCGACCCCGCGCCCCGTCTGCGCGAGATTCCCTACAACTACACGTCCTTCTCCGACCGCGAGATCGTGATCCGCCTGCTCGGCGCGGAGGCGTGGTCGGTGCTCGACGAACTGCGCGCCGAACGCCGCACGGGCCGCTCGGCACGGATGCTGTATGAGGTGCTCGGCGATATCTGGGTCGTGCGCCGCAACCCGTACCTGCAGGACGACCTGCTCGACAACCCGAAGCGCCGCGCGCTGCTGATCGAGGCGCTGAACCACCGCCTGACCGAGATCGGCAAGCGCCGCCGCGCCGACCTGAGCGCGCACCACGACGACGCGGGCCGTGAACGCGCCGAGCGCGTCGAGATGCTCGAGGCCGCCGCGCAGCGCGCGGTCGACGAGTTCGCCGACGAATTCGACAAGATGGCCGACCTGCGCCGCCGCGCGACCAAGGCGCTCGGCCGCTGCACGCAGAAGGACAACATCCGCTTCGACGGGCTGTCGCGCGTGTCGCACGTGACCGACGCGACCGACTGGCGCGTCGAATACCCGTTCGTCGTGCTGACTCCCGATACCGAAGCCGAGATCGCGGGCCTGATCAAGGCCTGCTTCGAGCTTGGCCTGACCGTGATCCCGCGTGGCGGCGGCACCGGCTACACGGGCGGCGCGGTGCCGCTCACGCCGTTCTCCGCGGTAATCAACACCGAGAAGCTCGAACAGCTCGGCGCGGTCGAACTCACCGAACTGCCGGGCGTCGCGCACAAGGTGCCGACGATCTTCTCCGGCGCGGGCGTCGTCACGCGCCGCGTGACGGAAGCGGCGGAGGCGGCCGGCTACGTGTTCGCGGTCGACCCGACCTCGCTCGACGCATCGTGCATCGGCGGCAACGTCGCGATGAACGCCGGCGGCAAGAAGGCCGTGCTGTGGGGCACCGCGCTCGACAACCTGGCCTGGTGGCGGATGGTCGACCCGGACGGCAACTGGCTCGAAGTCACGCGCCACGAGCACAACCAGGGCAAGATCCACGACATCGCGGTCGCGCGGTTCGAGCTGAAGTGGTTCGACGGCGCGTATGCGCCGGGCGAGAAGCTGCTGAAGACCGAGATGCTCGAGATCGAAGGCCGCCGGTTCCGCAAGGAAGGCCTCGGCAAGGACGTGACCGACAAGTTCCTCGCCGGCCTGCCGGGCGTGCAGAAGGAAGGCTGCGACGGGCTGATCACGTCCGCGCGCTGGGTGCTGCACAAGATGCCCGCGCACACGCGCACCGTCTGTCTCGAATTCTTCGGCCAGGCGCGCGAGGCGATCCCGAGCATCGTCGAGATCAAGGACTACCTGTTCGAGACGTCGAAGCAGGGCGGCGCGATCCTCGCGGGCCTCGAGCACCTCGACGAGCGCTACCTGCGCGCGGTCGGCTATGCGACGAAGAGCAAGCGCAACGCATTCCCCAAGATGGTGCTGATCGGCGACATCGTCGGCGATGACGCCGACGCGGTCGCGCACGCGACATCCGAAGTGATCCGGATGGCGAACGGCAAGAGCGGCGAAGGCTTCGTCGCGATCAGCGCGGAGGCGCGCAAGCGCTTCTGGCTCGACCGCAGCCGCACGGCCGCGATCGCGAAGCACACCAACGCGTTCAAGATCAACGAGGACGTCGTGATCCCGCTGAACCGGATGGGTGAGTACACCGACGGCATCGAGAGGATCAACATCGAGCTGTCGCTGAAGAACAAGCTGCAGCTGGTCGACGCGCTGGAGGCGTTCTTCCGCGCCGGCAACCTGCCGCTCGGCAAGACCGACGACGCGAACGAGATCCCGAGCGCCGAACTGCTCGAGGATCGCGTGCAGCAGGCGCTGGAGCTGCTCAAGCGCGTGCGCGCACGCTGGGAATTCGTGCGCGACCGGCTCGACCAGCCGCTTCGCGAGGCGCAGCACTACCTCGTGCAGCTCGGCTACGAGGCGCTTGCCGAGAAGTTCGCCGATCGCGCGGACGAGCAGCCGGGCGCGACCGTGTTCCACGTCACGCAGGACCGCACGGTCCGCATCTCGTGGAAGCAGGAGATTCGCGCGGAACTGCGCGCGATCTTCAACGGCGGCGCGTTCAAGCAGATCCTCGACGAAGCACAGGCGATCCACAAGCAGGTGCTGCGCGGCCGCGTGTTCGTCGCGCTGCACATGCATGCGGGCGACGGCAACGTCCACACCAACATCCCGGTCAACTCCGACAACTACGAGATGCTGCAGGATGCGCACGCGGCGGTCGCGCGCATCATGACGCTTGCGCGCTCGCTCGACGGCGTGATCTCCGGCGAACACGGGATCGGCATCACGAAGCTCGAGTTCCTGACCGACGACGAGATCGCCGAATTCCGCGCGTACAAGCAGCGCGTCGACCCGAACGGCCGGTTCAACAAGGGCAAGCTGCTCGACGGTGCCGACCTGCGCAACGCGTACACGCCGAGCTTCGGGCTGATGGGCTACGAGTCGCTGATCATGCAGCAGTCCGACATCGGCGCGATCGCCGATTCGGTGAAGGACTGCCTGCGCTGCGGCAAGTGCAAGCCGGTGTGCGCGACCCACGTGCCGCGCGCGAACCTGCTGTACAGCCCGCGCAACAAGATCCTCGCGACCTCGCTGCTGGTCGAGGCGTTCCTGTACGAAGAGCAGACGCGCCGCGGCGTGTCGATCAAGCACTGGGACGAGTTCAACGACGTGGCCGACCACTGCACGGTGTGCCACAAGTGCGCGACGCCGTGCCCGGTGAAGATCGACTTCGGCGACGTCACGATGAACATGCGCAACCTGTTGCGCAAGATGGGCAAGAAGAAGTTCAACGCCGGCAATGCGGCGGGCATGTTCTTCCTGAACGCGACCAATCCGCAGACGATCAACGCCGCGCGCGGCGTGATGATGGGCGTCGGCTACAAGGTGCAGCGCTTCGCGAACGACATGCTGAAGAAGGTCGTGACGAAGCAGACCCAGCATCCGCCCGCGACGGTCGGCAAGCCGCCCGTGGTCGAGCAGGTGATCCACTTCGTCAACAAGAAGATGCCGGGCAACCTGCCGAAGAAGACGGCGCGCGCGCTGCTCGACATCGAGGACAACAAGATCGTGCCGATCATCCGCAACCCGAAGTCGACGACCGTCGATTCGGAAGCGGTGTTCTACTTCCCGGGCTGCGGCTCCGAGCGCCTGTTCTCGCAGGTCGGCCTCGCGACGCAGGCGATGCTGTGGGAAGCGGGCGTGCAGACCGTGCTGCCGCCGGGCTACCTGTGCTGCGGTTATCCGCAGCGCGGCTCGGGCCAGTACGACAAGGCCGAGAAGATCGTCACCGACAACCGCGTGCTGTTCCACCGGGTCGCGAACACGCTGAACTACCTCGACATCAAGACGGTGGTCGTGTCGTGCGGCACCTGCTACGACCAGCTCGCAGGCTACGAATTCGACAAGATCTTCCCGGGCTGCCGGATCATCGACATCCACGAGTTCCTGCTCGAGAAGGGGATGAAGCTCGACGGCGTGACGGGCACGCGCTACATGTATCACGACCCGTGCCACACGCCGATCAAGACGATGGACCCGGTGAAGCTCGTCAACGAGCTGATGGGCGCGGAGAAGGACGGCTACAAGATCGAGAAGAACGAGCGCTGCTGCGGTGAATCGGGCACGCTGGCGGTCACGCGTCCGGACATCTCCACCCAGGTCCGCTTCCGCAAGGAAGAGGAGATCCGCAAGGGCGCCGCGAAGCTGCGCAGCATCCCGGTCGTGGCCGGCAACGCGCCCGCGCCGGCCGCCGCGAGCGCGAACGGCCCGGACGTGAAGATCCTGACGAGCTGCCCGTCGTGCCTGCAGGGCCTGTCGCGCTACAACGAGGATGCGAACCTCGAGGCCGACTACATCGTGGTCGAGATCGCGCGCCAGGTGCTCGGCGAGAACTGGATGGCCGACTATGTCGCACATGCGAACAATGGCGGGATCGAGCGCGTGCTGGTCTAATGCGGGCATGACGACCGCCCGGGCGGGCCAGGAATGAGCGGGCGCCGGCGCAGATGCGCCGGCGCCCGTCCACATGGGAGCGACGATGGAATGCGTGTTTTGCCGTGAAGACGGCGGCGAGGTGCTCTGGCAGGACGATGCGCTGCGCGTCGTGCTCGCGACGGGCGAGCACGATTACCCTGGCTTCTGCCGGGTGATCTGGGGCACGCACGTGGCCGAGTTTTCCGATCTCGGCGAGCCCGAGCGGGCACATCTGATGCGCGTGGTGTATGCGGTGGAGCGCGCCGTGCGCCGCGTGATGCAGCCGAACAAGGTGAATCTCGCGAGCCTCGGCAACATGGTGCCGCACGTGCACTGGCACGTGATCCCGCGCTTCTCCAACGACGCCCATTTTCCGCAGCCCGTCTGGGCGCCGCGCCAGCGCAGCGTGTCCGAGGCGCTGCTGCGCACGCGCGCGGCGCAGGCCTCGCTGCTGCACAATGCGGTGCGCGAGGAAATTCAACGCATGACCGATTCGAGGCAGCCATGAGCGGTTTGACTTCCACGACGCCGATTCCGTCCGGCGTCGTCGTGCACGCGGTGTCGCGCGTGCTCGAATTGCAGTACCCGAACGGCGAAAATTACCGGATTCCGTTCGAGCTGATGCGCGTCTATTCGCCGTCGGCCGAGGTGCGCGGCCACGGGCCGGGCCAGGAGACGCTGCAGACCGGCAAGCGCGAGGTGACGATCACCGCGCTCGAGGGCGTGGGCAACTACGCGCTGCAGCCGACGTTCTCCGACGGTCATTCGACCGGCATCTACTCGTGGGATCTGCTGTACGAACTGGCGACGCAGCAGGACGCGCTGTGGCGCGACTATTTCGACAAACTGCAGGCGGCGGGCGTCGAGCGCGACGCGCCGATGCCGGCGGCCCCCGCGCCGCACGGCCACTGCCACTGAAATCGACGGCGCCCGCTCGGCGCCGTCTTGCCATTTACTGAGGATCAACGCGATGAGCAAAACCCACTTCGGCTTCGAAAGCGTCGAGGAAACCGAAAAAGCGAAGAAAGTGGCGGGCGTGTTCCATTCGGTCGCGAGCAACTACGATCTGATGAACGACCTGATGTCGGCCGGCATGCACCGCGCGTGGAAGGCGTTCACGATCGCGCAGGCGAGCGTGCGCCCCGGCTTCAAGGTGCTCGACATCGCGGCCGGCACCGGCGACCTGACCAAGGCGTTCGCGAAGGCGGCCGGGCCGACCGGCGAGGTCTGGCACACCGACATCAACGAATCGATGCTGCGCGTGGGCCGCGACCGGCTGCTCGACAAGGGCATCGTGACGCCGTCGCTGCTGTGCGATGCCGAGAAAATCCCTTTTCCGGACAACTACTTCGATGTGGTCACGGTCGCGTTCGGGCTGCGCAACATGACGCACAAGGACGCCGCGCTGGCCGAGATGCGCCGCGTCGCGAAGCCGGGCGGCCGCGTGATGGTGCTGGAATTCTCGAAAGTCTGGGATCCGCTGAAAAAAGCGTACGATCTGTATTCTTTCAAAGTATTACCGTGGCTTGGCGACAAGTTCGCGAAAGATGCTGAAAGTTACCGGTATCTTGCTGAATCTATCCGGATGCACCCCGATCAGGACACGCTGAAGACGATGATGGAACAAGCGGGCCTCGATGCCGTCAAATATTACAATTTGTCAGGTGGCGTGGTAGCTTTACACCTAGGAACCAAGTACTAAGGGGTTCTTCCCATACATTCGCCTTACATCTGGAGAAGCTGATGTCCGAATCGCGTTCGTTGTTCAACCGTAGCAAGCCGTCGAAGCCGTGGGCTCGACGGGTCGGCACGCTGCTGATGGTCGGCCTGCTCACGGCCGGCACGTTCGCATCGCTCGACGCCGAAGCCAGACGTATGGGCGGCGGGCGCAGCATCGGCCGCCAGAGTTCCACTGTCACGCAGCGCCAGGCCACGCCGCCCGCGCAGCAGCCGATGCAGCAGGCCGCGCCGGCGCAGGCGCAGCGCGCGAACCCGGCCGCACCGGCACCGGCCGCGCAGCCGAACCGCTCGCGCTGGCTCGGGCCGATCGCCGGTCTCGCGGCCGGCCTCGGCATCGCGGCGCTGCTGTCGCACTTCGGCCTCGGCGGCGCGTTCGCGAGCATGATGGCGAACGTCATCGTGATCGCGCTGCTGGCGATGGTCGGCATCTGGCTGATCCGCAAGTTCATGAACCGTCGCCGTCCGCAGGAACCGGCGTACTCGGTGGGCGGCTCGGCCTCGTCGTCGGGCGGCTACTCGCAGAGCCCGTCGTTCCAGCAAGGCAGCACCGGCAGCAACTATGCCGGCAGCGGCAGCAGCTACGCGAACGAAGCGCAGGGCGTGTTCGGCGGCGGCGCAGCGGCCGCGGGCGCGGCGGGCGCGATGGCGGCCGCACCGCTGCAGGTGCCGGCCGGCTTCGACACCGAAGCGTTCCTGCGCAGCGCGAAGGTCTACTTCGTGCGCCTGCAGGCGGCGTGGGACCAGGGCAACCTGGCCGACATCCGCGAGTTCACGACGCCGGAAATGTTCGCCGAGATCAAGATCGACCTCGATTCGCGCGGCAACGAGGCGAACCAGACCGATGTCGTGCAGCTCGACGCGGAACTGGTCGCGATCGAGGATCGCGGCATCGAGCAGTCGGCGAGCGTGCGCTTCCACGGGCTGATCCGCGAATCGGCGAATGCGTCGGCGGCGCCGTTCGATGAGGTGTGGAACCTGTCGAAGTCGGGCGGCCAGGGCTGGCTGCTCGCGGGTATCCAGCAGATCAACGCGCACTGAGCGTGACCGGCGGCCGGCTTGCCGGCTGCCCGGGCGACGGCCGCCGCACTGCGACCGCTTGCCGCCCGGGTGTGCGGTTGGCCGCGGGCTGCCGACGATCCGACGTTACAATAGAAACCCGCGTGGGCGCCCGGCCTGCGCGGGTTTTTTCTTTCCCAGCCCGATGACCTTTGCCGCCAAGCCTTTTGCTGCTGCTGTCAATCACCTGCTCGCGCGCGAATCGTGGGCGCGCGATCGCCTGATCCCTTACGCGGGCAAGACTGCCCGGCTCGACGTGCCGCCCGTCACGCTCACGCTGCTCGTGCAGCCCGACGGCTACCTGTCCGCGGTGGAAGCGCATGATGCGCAACACGTCGACGTGTCGATCGCGCTCGCGGGCGACACGGTCGCCGCATTCCTGCAGGGCGGCCAGGCGGCCGTGATGAAGCACGTGAAGATCGAGGGCGACGCCGAGTTCGCGACCCAGATCGCGAAGCTGGCCGAGCACCTGCGCTGGGAACCTGAGGAAGATCTCGCGAAGCTGGTCGGCGACGCGGCGGCGTACCGGATCGCGACGGTCGTGCGCGACGCCGGCGCGCGCGCGCGCCGCACCGGCCGCAACGTGCTCGATTCCGTCGCCGAGTACTTGCTCGACGAGAACCCGCAAGTCGTCCGACGCACGGTGCTCGGCGGCTTCGACGCCGAACTGGCGCGGGCGCGCGATGCGCTCGCGCGGGTCGAAAAGCGGGTCGAGCGACTCGAACAAAAAATCGGCGCGCGCACGGGCTCCGGCCCGCGCGGCGCGCACTGAGGGCCGCAGGGCATGCGCATTTTCCGTTTCATCAAGATTGTCTACACCGTCATCCGCTTTGGCCTCGACGAAGTGATGCTGTCCCGGATCGACGACCGGCGCGTGAAGCTGCTGCTGCGGATCACGACGATCGGCCGCCGCTTTTCCGATCCGCCCGCCGTACGGCTGCGTCACGCGCTCGAAAGCCTCGGCCCGATCTTCGTGAAGTTCGGCCAGGTGCTGTCGACGCGCCGCGACCTGCTGTCGGTCGATTTCGCGAACGAACTCGCGAAGCTGCAGGACCAGGTGCCGCCGTTCGATTCCGCGGTGGCGATCGCGATCATCGAGAAGTCGCTCGGCGCGCCGGTCGACGAGCTGTTCGACGAATTCGAGCGCGAGCCGGTCGCGAGCGCGTCGATCGCGCAGGTGCATTTCGCGAAGCTGAAGCAGGGCGTGCACGCGGGCAAGGCCGTCGCGGTCAAGGTGCTGCGCCCGAACATGCTGCCGGTGATCGATTCCGACCTCGCGCTGATGCGCGACATCGCGACGTGGACGGAGCGCATGTGGGCCGATGGCCGGCGCCTGAAGCCGCGCGAAGTCGTCGCCGAATTCGACAAGTACCTGCACGACGAGCTCGACCTGATGCGCGAGGCCGCGAACGGCAGCCAGCTGCGCCGCAACTTCGCGGGCCTCGACTTGCTGCTCGTGCCCGAGATGTTCTGGGATTTCTCGACGTCGCAGGTGCTCGTGATGGAGCGCATGACCGGCGTGCCGATCAGCCAGGTCGAGACGCTGCGCGCGGCCGGCGTCGACATCAAGAAGCTCGCGCGCGAAGGCGTCGAGATCTTCTTCACGCAGGTGTTTCGCGATGGTTTCTTTCACGCGGACATGCACCCGGGCAACATCCAGGTGAGCCTCGATCCGAACACGTTCGGCCGCTATATCGCGCTCGATTTCGGGATCGTCGGCGCGTTGTCGGATTTCGACAAGAACTACCTCGCGCAGAACTTCCTCGCGTTCTTCAAGCGCGATTACCACCGCGTCGCGACGCTGCACCTCGAATCGGGCTGGGTGCCGCCCGAGACGCGCGTCGAGGAACTCGAGAGCGCGATCCGCGCGGTGTGCGAGCCGTATTTCGACCGCGCGCTGAAGGACATCTCGCTCGGCCAGGTGCTGATGCGCCTGTTCTCGACGTCGCGCCGCTTCAACGTCGAGATCCAGCCGCAGCTCGTGCTGCTGCAGAAGACGATGCTGAACGTCGAAGGGCTCGGCCGTTCGCTCGATCCCGAACTCGACCTGTGGAAGACCGCGAAGCCGTATCTCGAGCGCTGGATGACCGAGCAGATCGGCCTGCGCGGCTGGTACGAGCGCTTCAAGGTCGAGGCGCCGCAGTGGAGCAAGACGCTGCCGCAACTGCCGCGGCTGATCCACCACGCGATGGCGGCGCGCCACGATGCGCCGCGCGCGGCGAGCGAGGACCTGATGCGCCAGATCCTCATCGAGCAGAAACGAACCAACCGGCTGATGCAGGCATTGCTGATCTTCGGTCTTGCCGTCGGCGTCGGGGCGCTCGTCGCGCGCGTGCTGCTTGCGCTCGCGTACGGCGCGTGACCGAAGGGGCCGGAGCGATGTCCGAACCGAAACAACCGTCCGCGCCGAGCGCCGCCGATTTCGCGACGCGCGACCCCGGCAGTGCCGCGTTCTGGGACGAGCGTTTCGCGCGCGGCGTGACGCCGTGGGAATTCGGCGGCGTGCCGGACGGGTTTCGCGCGTTTGCGCAGCGGCACGAGCCGTGCGCGGTGCTGATCCCCGGCTGCGGCAGTGCGCAGGAAGCCGGCTGGCTCGCGCAGGCCGGCTGGCCCGTGCGCGCGATCGATTTCGCCGCGCAGGCGGTGGCGGCTGCGAAGGCGCAGCTCGGCGCGCACGCGGACGTCGTCGAGCAGGCCGATTTCTTCACGTACCGGCCGCCGTTCGACGTGCAGTGGGTGTACGAGCGCGCGTTCCTGTGCGCGCTGCCGCCGAGCCTGCGCGCCCGTTACGCGACGCGGATGGCCGAACTGCTGCCCGCCGGTGCGCTGCTGGCCGGGTATTTCTTCGTGACGAAGAAACCGAAGGGGCCGCCGTTCGGCATCGAGCGGGCCGAACTCGATGCGCTGCTCGCGCCGTACTTCGAGCTGATCGAAGATCTGCCGGTGACCGATTCGCTGGCCGTGTTCGACGGAAACGAGCGCTGGCTCACATGGCGCCGTCGCTGAAGCCCGCGCGTCGCGGCCGTTGCCGGAGTGCGCCGGGGTTTCGGATATAATTCAAGGTTTTGCAAGCCGTTTCCAGTTTCTGCGGGAAAAATATCATGCCGATCTACGCCTATCGATGCGAAGCGTGCGGTTTCGCGAAGGACGTGCTCCAGAAGATGAGCGACGCGCCGCTGTCGCAGTGCCCCGAATGCGGGAAGGATGCTTTTCGCAAGCAGGTTACCGCCGCCGGCTTCCAGCTGAAGGGCTCGGGCTGGTATGTCACCGATTTCCGCGGTGGCTCGGGCGGCACCAGCGCGCCGGCGACGGCGTCCGGCGACACGGGCACGGCAGCACCGGCCGCCGCGGCGCCGGCGGCAGCCGCGCCCGCTGCGTCGGGTTCCGAAAGTACGACGACGAGCGCCGCGCCGGCCCCGGCCGCAGCGCCCGCCGCCGGCAGTTGACCGTCGCGGCCCGGCCGGGTCGCGACCAACCCGCGCTTCCGGCGCGGTTCATTGACGGCAGATGATGAAAAAGACGACCCTGAAAACGGTGTTTCTGACCGGCCTGCTGGTTCTCGTCCCGCTCGCGATCACGCTGTGGGTGCTCGGCCTCATCATCGGTACGATGGATCAGACGCTGCTGCTCCTGCCCGAATCGTGGCAGCCGGAGCGGATGCTCGGCTTCCATCTGCCGGGGATCGGCGCGGTGCTGACGCTCGCGTTCATCTTCGTCGTCGGGCTGGCGACGCAGAACTTCATCGGCCAGAAGCTCGTCACGTGGTGGAACGCGGTCGTGCGTCACATCCCGGTCGTCGGGCCGATCTACACGAGCGTCAAGCAGGTGTCGGACACGCTGCTGTCGAGCAGCGGCAATGCGTTCCGCAAGGCGCTCCTGATCGAATACCCGCGCCGCGGCTCGTATACGATCGCGTTTCTGACCGGCGCGCCCGGCGGCGACGTGGTCAACCATCTGACGGAAGAGTACGTGAGCGTGTACGTGCCCACGACGCCGAACCCGACGTCGGGCTTCTTCCTGATGCTGCCGAAGAGCGAAGTCATCGAACTCGACATGTCGGTCGATGCCGCGCTCAAGTACATCGTCTCGATGGGCGTCGTGGCGCCTTCGGCGCCGGCTCCGGCGCCCGCCCGCCGTCCCGTCGAGCCGCCGCTGTAAGTAAAGAATCATCGCCCGGGCCGCGCGTTGCGGCGCCCGTTGATCAAACCGAACGAAAGCAAACATCATGTCGATGCGTACTGAATACTGCGGTCTCGTGACCGAACACCTGCTGGGCCAAACCGTGTCGCTGTGCGGCTGGGTGCAGCGCCGCCGCGATCACGGCGGTGTGATCTTCATCGACCTGCGCGATCGTGAAGGCCTCGTGCAGGTGGTGTGCGATCCCGATCGCGCTGAAATGTTCGCGACCGCCGAAGGCGTGCGCAACGAGTTCTGCGTGCAGATCAAGGGTCTCGTGCGCAACCGTCCGGAAGGCACGGTCAACGCCGGCCTGAAGAGCGGCAAGATCGAAGTGCTGTGCCACGAGCTGATCGTGCTGAACGCGTCGGTCACGCCGCCGTTCCAGCTCGACGACGACAACCTGTCGGAAACGACGCGCCTCACGCACCGCGTGCTCGACCTGCGCCGTCCGCAGATGCAGCACAACCTGCGCCTGCGCTACCGTGTCGCGATCGAAGCGCGCAAGTACCTCGACGAGCAGGGCTTCATCGACATCGAAACGCCGATGCTGACGAAGAGCACGCCGGAAGGCGCGCGCGACTACCTCGTGCCGTCGCGCGTGAACGCGGGCCAGTTCTTCGCGCTGCCGCAGTCGCCGCAGCTGTTCAAGCAGCTGCTGATGGTCGCGAACTTCGACCGTTACTACCAGATCACCAAGTGCTTCCGCGACGAGGACCTCCGCGCCGATCGTCAGCCGGAATTCACGCAGATCGACTGCGAAACGTCGTTCCTCGGCGAGCAGGAAATCCGTGACCTGTTCGAAGACATGATCCGTCACATCTTCAAGACGACGATCGACGTCGAACTCGACGCGAAATTCCCGGTGATGCCGTACTCGGAAGCGATGGCGCGTTTCGGCTCGGACAAGCCGGACCTGCGCGTGCAGCTCGAATTCACCGAGCTGACCGACGCGATGAAGGACGTCGACTTCAAGGTGTTCAGCACGCCGGCCAACGCGAAGGACGGCCGTGTCGCGGCGCTGCGCGTGCCGAAGGGCGGCGAGCTGTCGCGCGGCGACATCGACGGCTACACGGAATTCGTGCGCATCTACGGCGCGAAGGGCCTCGCGTGGATCAAGGTCAACGAAAAGGCGAAGGGCCGCGACGGCCTGCAAAGCCCGATCGTCAAGAACCTGCACGACGCCTCGATCGCGGCGATCCTCGAGCGCACCGGCGCTGAAGACGGCGACATCATCTTCTTCGCGGCCGACCGCGCGAAGGTCGTCAACGACAGCCTCGGCGCGCTGCGCCTGAAGATCGGCCACTCGGAATTCGGCAAGGCGAACGGTCTCGTCCAGGCCGGCTGGAAGCCGCTGTGGGTCGTCGACTTCCCGATGTTCGAATACGACGACGAAGACGCGCGCTACGTCGCGGCACACCACCCGTTCACCAGCCCGAAGGACGAACACCTCGAGTACCTCGAGACCGACCCGGGCCGTTGCCTCGCGAAGGCCTACGACATGGTGCTGAACGGCTGGGAAATCGGCGGCGGCTCGGTGCGTATCCACCGCGAGGAAGTGCAGAGCAAGGTGTTTCGCGCGCTGAAGATCGGCGCGGAGGAAGCGCAACTGAAGTTCGGCTTCCTGCTCGACGCGCTGCAGTACGGCGCGCCGCCGCACGGCGGTATCGCGTTCGGTCTCGACCGCATCGTCACGATGATGGCCGGTGCCGACTCGATCCGCGACGTGATCGCGTTCCCGAAGACGCAGCGTGCGCAGGATCTGCTCACGCAGGCGCCGAGCCCGGTCGACGAGCGTCAGCTGCGCGAACTGCACATCCGTCTGCGTCAGCCGGAACAGCCGAAGGCGTAACGCTTGTCAACGATCGTGTGCGCGGCGACGCGCGCACGACGCCCAACGAAGAAGGCGCCTGGTGCGCCTTTTTCGCTTTTTGCGGTACAGTCGCAGCACTTGCCGCACGTTCGGGCACAGGCCGGACGCACGGCCCTGTGCCGCATGAAACCAAGATGACGAAGCCGCCGAAAATCCCCGAATCCGTTCTCGTCGTGATCTACACGCCCGAACTCGACGTGCTGGTGATCAAGCGTGCCGACCAGCCCGATTTCTGGCAATCGGTGACCGGCTCGAAGGACGCGCCCGACGAGCCGCTCGCGCTCACGGCCGCACGCGAAGTCGCCGAGGAAACCGGCATCGCGGTCGGGTCGCACGACGTGCCGGCCACCGCGCTGGTCGATTGGCACCACCGGATCGAATACGCGATCTATCCGCAATACCTGCATCGCTATGCGCCGGGCGTCACGCGCAACGTCGAGCACTGGTTCGGCCTGTGCGTGCCGCATCGCGTCGACGTGACGCTGTCGCCGCGCGAGCACGTCGACTACGCGTGGCTGCCGTTCCGCGAAGCGGCCGCGCGCTGCTTCTCGCCGTCGAATGCCGAGGCGATCCTGCAATTGCCCGTGCGCGTGTCGCTCGCGCGGGCACCGCACGGCTCGTCCGCATGAATGCGGAAACCCGCAAGCGCTTCGCGCAATTGCGGCAGATGTTCCTGCAGGAGCGCGGCTCCGCGTCGCGGCTCGCGTTCACGGCCGGCAACACGGTACGGCTCTGCGAGACCGGCAACGAATTCTTCCTCGCGCTGATCGAACGGATCGATGCGGCGCGCGAGCAGGTGATGCTCGAAACCTACATCTTCTGCGACGATGCGGCCGGCCGGCCGGTGTCGGATGCGCTGATCCGCGCGGCGCAGCGCGGCGTGCGCGTGCGCGTGATCACCGACGGCATCGGCACCGCGCGCCTGCCGCTGTTCGACACGTGGGCCGAGGCCGGCGTCGAGCATTGCATCTACAACCGCTACCTGTTCGGCCGCTTCGGCTTCTCGCGCACGCACCGCAAGCTCGCGGTGATCGATCATGCGGTCGCGTTCTGCGGCGGCATCAACATCGTCGACGACTTCACGCAGGGCAGCGCAACGCTGCCGTTTCCGCGCTGGGATTTCGCGGTCGAGATGGCGGGGCCGGCGGTGTCGGACGTGCGCGCCGCGTTCGAGCTGCAGTGGCACCGGATCCAGTTCGGCCACAAGCCGTACGCGCAGTACGCGGCGGGGCTGCACGGCGGCGAGGCGTTTCCGGACATGTTCCGGCGCTGGATGCGCAGCCACCGCTGGATCAAGGCCGGTGCGCTGCGGGTCGTGACCGAGCCGAGCGTCGCGTTCGTCGCGCGCGACAACGTCGTGAACCGCCGCGCGATCGAGAAGGCGTATCTCGCCGCGATTGGCCAGGCGCGCCAGCGGATCCTGCTCGCGAATCCGTACTTCATGCCGGGCCGCAAGCTGCGCCGCGCGCTGACCGGCGCGGCACGTCGCGGCGTCGACGTGCGGATCCTGATCGGCCGCAAGGAATTCGCGGCGCTCGATACGGCCGTGCCGTTCCTGTATCACGCGCTGCTGCGCGCGGGCGTGCGCGTGGCGGAATACGACAAGACGATGCTGCACGGCAAGGTGGCCGTGATCGACGACAACTGGGCGACCGTCGGCTCGTCGAACCTGGACGCGCTGAGCCTGATGCTGAACAATGAGGCGAACGTCGTGCTGGTGCGCTACGATGCGGTCACGAACCAGCTGCGCGACGCGATCGCGGCCGCCTTCTCCGAAGGCCGCGAAATCGATGCCGCCCGGTACGCCGCACGGCCGCGCATCGAGCGTATGCTGAACTGGCTCGCATACAACACGTACCGCCTCGTGATGAAGGCGCTGACGGTCGGCGGTTACGACTGACACGGATTCAGCATCCGCTTCATCAATCTGTCCGCACGTTCGTGCGGAAAAGCCGCTCCGGTCCTCCGGAATCGCGCAAAATAGCGGCTCGGTTAGACACCGGTTTCTAATAATTTCCTTGTTTTCGCGAGCGGCCGCACTCAATAATAGTACGGCCGTTCGATTTTATTCGAACCCCCGAACGGTTACAGAAATAGCTATGCGAAAAGGCGAACAGACGCGTGCCGCGATACTCGAAGCTGCTTTGGACCTCGCCAGCCGTGACGGGCTGGAGGGGCTGACGATCGGCCTGCTGGCCGAGCGCATGCAGATGAGCAAGAGCGGTGTGTTCGCGCACTTCGGATCGCGCGAGGACCTGCAGGTCGAGGTCGTCCGCGAGTATCACCATCGTTTCGAGAACGAGGTGTTCTTTCCGAGCCTGCGCGAGCCGCGAGGCTTGCCGCGCCTTCGGGCGATGCTGGCCCGCTGGACGGAGAAGCGCATCCAGGAGGTGACGACCGGATGCATCTACATCAGCGGTGCGGTCGAGTACGACGACCGGCCTGACAGCCCGGTACGCGAGCAGTTGATCGCGAGCGTGACGGCCTGGCGTGCCGCGATGCTGCGTGCCATTTCGCAGGCGAAGGAAGAAGGCCATCTGCGTGCGGATACCGATCCGGACCTGATGCTCTTCGAGCTGTACAGCTTCACGCTCGGC
Organism: Burkholderia sp. Bp8984; assembly: GCF_003853755.1. Classification (NCBI taxonomy): domain Bacteria; kingdom Pseudomonadati; phylum Pseudomonadota; class Betaproteobacteria; order Burkholderiales; family Burkholderiaceae; genus Burkholderia; species Burkholderia sp. Bp8984. The sequence continues at coordinate 207,226 of NZ_QTQN01000008.1, read as the reverse complement.
CTGCATCACGACGCACGATTCCTGCATTCGCCGGATGCCGTGCGCCTCACATGGGCCGCGCTGGAAAAGACGATCGTTTCGTATCAGAGCGAGAGCCGTTAGCGGCGCGTGATCCGCCCGCCAGGAGCTCGAGCCGTTTGCCCACCTTTGGAGAGAGTCATGGGACAGTACGCCGCGCCGCTGCGCGACATGCAATTCGTGTTGCACGAGCTTCTGAATGTCGAGGCCGAGGTCAAGCAAATGCCGCGGCATGCGGACCTCGACGCCGACACGATCAACCAGGTCCTCGAGGAGGCGGGCAAGTTCTGCTCCGAGGTACTGTTCCCGCTGAACCAGGTCGGCGACCGCGAAGGCTGCACGTATGAAGGCGACGGCGTCGTGAAGACCCCGACCGGCTTCAAGGAAGCGTATCGGCAGTACGTCGAGGCCGGCTGGCCGGCGCTCGGCTGCGATCCGGACTACGGCGGCCAGGGCCTGCCCGCGTTCGTGAACAACGCGCTCTACGAAATGCTGAACTCGGCGAACCAGGCATGGACGATGTATCCGGGCCTGTCGCACGGCGCGTACGAATGCCTGCACGCGCACGGCGCGCCGGAACTCCAGAAACAGTATCTGCCGAAGCTCGTGTCGGGCGAATGGACGGGCACGATGTGCCTGACCGAGCCGCACTGCGGCACCGACCTCGGCATCCTGCGCACCAAGGCCGAACCGAACGGCGACGGCTCGTACTCGATCAGCGGCACGAAGATCTTCATCTCGAGCGGCGAGCACGACATGTCGAAGAACATCGTCCACCTCGTGCTCGCGCGCCTGCCGGACGCGCCGCAAGGCACGAAGGGGATCTCGCTGTTCATCGTGCCGAAGTTCATTCCGGACGCCGCGGGCGAGCCGGGCGAGCGCAACGGCATCAAGTGCGGCTCGATCGAACACAAGATGGGCATCCACGGCAACTCGACGTGCGTGATGAACCTCGACAACGCGAAGGGCTGGATGGTCGGCGAGCCGAACAAGGGCTTGAACGCGATGTTCGTGATGATGAACGCCGCGCGTCTGGGCGTCGGCATGCAGGGCCTGGGCCTCACGGAAGTCGCGTACCAGAACTCGCTGACGTACGCGAAGGAACGCCTGCAGATGCGCTCGCTGACGGGCCCGAAGGCACCGGACAAGCCGGCCGATCCGATCATCGTGCACCCGGACGTGCGCCGCATGCTGCTCACGCAGAAGGCCTACGCGGAAGGCGCGCGCGCGTTCACGTACTGGTCCGCGCTGCAGATCGACAAGGAGCTGTCGCACGGTGACGAAGCGGTGCGCAAGGAAGCGGCCGACCTCGTCGCGCTGCTCACGCCGATCATCAAGGCGTTCCTGACCGACAACGCGTTCGAGTCGACCAACCACGCGATGCAGATCTACGGCGGCCACGGCTTCATCTCCGAGTGGGGCATGGAGCAGTACGTGCGCGACGCGCGGATCAACATGATCTACGAAGGCACGAACTCGATCCAGTCGCTCGACCTGCTGGGCCGCAAGGTGCTCGGCGACATGGGCGCGAAGCTGAAGAAGTTCGGCAAGCTCGTCACCGAATTCGCGGAAGCCGAAGGCGTGAAGCCGGAGATGGCCGAGTTCATCAACCCGCTCGCCGACATTGGCGACAAGGTGCAGAAGCTGACGATGGAAATCGGCATGAAGGCGATGCAGAACCCGGACGAAGTCGGCGCCGCCGCCGTGCCGTACCTGCGCACCGTCGGCCACCTGGTGTTCTCGTACTTCTGGGCGCGCATGGCGCGTCTCGCGCTCGACAAGGAAGCGTCGGGCGACCCGTTCTACAAGTCGAAGCTCGCGACGGCCCGCTTCTATTTCGCGCGTCTGCTGCCCGAAACGGCCGCGACGATCCGCGCCGCGCGCGCCGGTTCGAAGACGCTGATGGAAGTCGACGAATCGCTGTTCTGACGCGAGTCCGGGCGGTGCGCGCCGCGCACCGCCCGAACGCAACGGTTCCTGGTACTCACTTCGCCGTGCAGCCCTCACAACCCCCGCTGCACGACACTATCCGGAGACATCCCGTGAGCAATTTCCTGATTCGCAAGGTCGCCGTGCTGGGCGCCGGCGTGATGGGCGCGCAGATCGCCGCGCACCTCGTCAACGCGCGCGTGCCGGTGCTGCTGTTCGACCTGCCGGCCAAGGAAGGCCCGAAGAACGCGATCGCGCTGAAGGCGATCGAGAACCTGAAGAAGCTGTCGCCCGCGCCGTTCGGCGTGAAGGACGACGCGAAATACCTCGAAGCCGCGAACTACGAGGACGACATCGCGAAGCTCGCCGAGTGCGACGTCGTGATCGAAGCGATCGCCGAGCGGATGGACTGGAAGCACGACCTGTACAAGAAGGTCGCGCCGCACATCGCACCGAACGCGATCTTCGCGACCAACACGTCGGGCCTGTCGATCACCAAGCTGTCCGAAGGATTCTCGGACGAGCTGAAGTCGCGCTTCTGCGGCGTGCACTTCTTCAACCCGCCGCGCTACATGCACCTCGTCGAGCTGATCCCGACCGCGCACACGCGCCCGGAGATCCTCGACCAGCTCGAAACCTTCCTGACGAGCATCGTCGGCAAGGGCGTCGTGCGCGCGAAGGACACGCCGAACTTCATCGCGAACCGCGTCGGCATCTTCTCGATCCTCGCGGTGATCACCGAGGCCGCGAAGTTCGGCCTGCGTTTCGACGAGGTCGACGACCTGACGGGCAGCCGCCTCGGCCGCGCGAAGTCGGCGACGTTCCGCACCGCGGACGTGGTCGGCCTCGACACGATGGCGCACGTGATCAAGACGATGCAGGACAACCTCGCCGACGATCCGTTCTTCCCGGTCTACCAGACGCCCGCCGTGCTCGCCGAACTGGTGAAGCAGGGCGCGCTCGGCCAGAAGACGGGCGGCGGTTTCTACAAGAAGGAAGGCAAGGCGATCAAGGTGCTCGACGCGAAGACGGGCACCTACGTGGATTCGGGCGCGAAGGCGGACGAGACCGTCGGCCGCATCCTGAAGCGCCCGCCGGCGGAACGCCTGAAGCTGCTGCGCGAGACGGACCATCCGCATGCGCAGTTCCTGTGGTCGATCTTCCGCGACGTGTTCCACTACATCGGCGTGCATCTCGAGTCGATCGCCGACAACGCGCGCGACGTCGACCTCGCGATCCGCTGGGGCTTCGGCTGGAACGAAGGCCCGTTCGAAGGCTGGCAGGCCGCCGGCTGGAAGCAGGTCGCCGAGTGGGTGCAGGAAGACATCGCGGCCGGCAAGGCGCTCGCGAACGTGCCGCTGCCGTCGTGGGTGCTCGAAGGCGCGGTTGCAGAGAAGGGCGGCGTGCACACGGCCGAAGGCTCGTGGGCGCCGGCGTCGAAGCGCTTCGTGCCGCGCTCGGACCTGGCCGTCTACGGCAAGCAGGTGTTCCGCGCGCCGCTCGTCGGCGAAGCCGGCGCCGATCCGAAGACGTACGGCAAGACGCTGTTCGAAACCGACGCGGTGCGCGCATGGGTCGATGATCGCGCAGGCGAGGACGACGTCGTGATCGTGTCGTTCAAGTCGAAGATGAACACGATCGGGCCGAGCGTGATCGACGGCCTCGTGCAGGCGATCGAACTCGCGGAGAAGGATTACAAGGGCGTGGTGATCTGGCAGCCGACGTCGCTGAAGCTCGGCACGCCGGGCGGCCCGTTCTCGGCCGGCGCGAACCTCGAAGAGGCGATGCCCGCGTTCATGATGGGCGGCGCGAAGGGTATCGAGCCGTTCGTGAAGAAGTTCCAGGAAGGCATGCTGCGCGTGAAGTACGCGAACGTGCCGGTCGTCGCGGCCGTATCGGGCATCGCGCTCGGCGGCGGCTGCGAGCTGATGCTGCACAGCGCGAAGCGCGTCGTGCACGTCGAGAGCTACATCGGTCTCGTCGAAGTGGGCGTCGGCCTCGTGCCCGCGGGCGGCGGCCTGAAGGAAGCGGCGCTGCGCGCGGCGGAGGCGGCCACGGCCGCGAACGCGACTACCGACATCCTGAAGTTCGTCACGAAGTCGTTCGAGAACGCGGCGATGGCGAAGGTGTCGTCGTCGGCGCACGATGCGCGTGCGATGGGCTACCTGAAGCCGTCCGACACGATCGTCTTCAACGTGTTCGAACTGCTCGACGCCGCGAAGAAGGAAGCGCGTGCGCTGGCCGCCGTCGGCTACCGCGCACCGCTGCGCGCGAAGGACGTGCCGGTCGCAGGCCGCTCGGCGATCGCGACGATCAAGGCATCGCTCGTCAACATGCGTGACGGCCGCTTCATCAGCGACCACGACTACCTGATCGCGAGCCGCATCGCCGAAGCCGTGTGCGGCGGCGACGTCGAAGCCGGCAGCCTCGTCGACGAAGAGTGGCTGCTCGCGCTCGAGCGCCGCGCGTTCGTCGAGCTGCTCGGCACGCAGAAGACGCAGGAACGGATCATGGGCATGTTGCAGACCGGCAAGCCGGTGCGTAACTGAGCGAGCAGACGACAAGGAGTCTGAAATGAGCAAACAACTGCAAGACGCATACATCGTCGCCGCCAGCCGCACCCCGATCGGCAAGGCCCCGCGCGGTGTCTTCAAGAACACGCGCCCCGACGAGCTGCTGGTTCACGCGATCAAGTCGGCAGTCGCGCAGGTGCCCGGCCTCGACACGAAAGTGATCGAGGACGCGATCATCGGCTGCGCGATCCCGGAAGCCGAGCAGGGCCTGAACGTCGCCCGCATGGGCGCGCTGCTCGCCGGCCTGCCGCAGACGGTCGGCGGCGTGACGGTCAACCGCTTCTGCGCGTCGGGCATCACGGCGCTGGCGATGGCGGCGGACCGCATCCGCGTCGGCGAATCGGACGCGATCTTCGCGGGCGGCTGCGAATCGATGAGCATGGTGCCGATGATGGGCAACAAGCCGTCGATGTCGCCGCATATCTTCGATCGCAGCGAGGATTTCGGCATTGCGTACGGGATGGGCCTGACCGCCGAGCGCGTCGCCGAGCAGTGGAAGGTGAGCCGCGAAGACCAGGACGCATTCTCGGTCGAATCGCACCGCAAGGCGCTCGCCGCGCAGCAGGCCGGCGAGTTCGGCGACGAAATCGCCGCGTACACGATCACCGAGCGTTTCCCGAACCTCGCGACCGGTGAAATCGACGTGAAGACGCGCGAGATCAAGCTGGACGAAGGTCCGCGCGCGGATACGACGCTCGAAGGCCTCGCGAAGCTGCGCACGGTGTTCGCGAACAAGGGCTCGGTCACGGCCGGCAACAGCTCGCAGACGTCGGACGGCGCGGGCGCGCTGCTCGTCGTGTCGGAGAAGGTGCTGAAGGAATTCAACCTGACGCCGCTCGCGCGCTTCGTGAGCTTCGCGGTGCGCGGCGTGCCGCCGGAAATCATGGGCATCGGGCCGAAGGAAGCGATTCCGGCCGCGCTGAAGGCCGCCGGCCTGAAGCAGGACGATCTCGACTGGATCGAGCTGAACGAGGCATTCGCCGCGCAGTCGCTGGCGGTGATCCGCGATCTCGGCCTCGACCCGTCGAAGGTCAACCCGGTCGGCGGCGCGATCGCGCTCGGCCATCCGCTCGGCGCGACCGGCGCGATCCGCGCGGCGACCGTCGTGCACGGCCTGCGCCGCCGCAACCTGAAGTACGGGATGGTCACGATGTGCGTCGGCACCGGCATGGGTGCGGCGGGCATCATCGAACGCCTGTAAGCGGAGCGGGACAGTAGCGATCACGGTGCGCGAGCCACGAGCTTGCGCACCGTTTTTCATTCCGGAAGAGGAAAGTCAAAGGAGACGGTTGTGGCCGAAATTCAAGTGGAACGCGCCGACGGCGTGCTGACGATCACGATCGCGCGCCCGGCGAAGAAGAACGCGCTGACGGCGGCGATGTACCAGACGATGGCCGATGCGCTCGCCGACGCGCAGGAAGACAAGGCGATCCGCGTGATCCTGCTGCGCGGCAGCGACGGCAACTTCAGCGCGGGGAACGATCTCGAGGATTTCCTGAAGACGCCGCCGAAGGACGAGAACGCGTCGGTATTCCAGTTCCTCGCGCGGATCAGCGGCGCGACCAAGCCGATCGTGGCCGCGGTGCCGGGCGTCGCGGTCGGCGTCGGCGTGACGATGCTGCTGCACTGCGATCTCGTCTACGCGGCCGACACCGCGACGTTCTCGCTGCCGTTCGCGCAGCTCGGGCTGTGCCCGGAAGCCGCATCGAGCGTGCTGCTGCCGCGGCTGGCCGGCCATCAGGTCGCCGCTGAAAAGCTGCTGCTCGGAGAAGCGTTCGACGCGCTGGAAGCGCATCGCATCGGCATCGTCAATCGCGTGCTGCCGGCCGCCGAACTCGACGCATTCGCTGCGAAGCAGGCCGCGAAGCTCGCGGCACTGCCGGCGTCGTCGCTGCGCGTGACGAAGGCGCTGCTGAAGGAGACGGGCGGGGTGGCCGTGGCCGCGCGGATGAGCGAGGAAGCCGGCCATTTCTCCGCGATGCTGCGTGCGCCGGAAGCGCGCGAGGCGATGACGGCGTTCTTCGAGAAGCGCAAGCCGGATTTCCGTCAGTTCGACTGATACGGGGCGCAGACGCTTCGCTGCGCCGGACGCCTTGGCCGTCTGGCGCGACAACGCTTGCGTCTGTGCGCCGCTCGTCGCTCGTCGCGTGGCGTGCGTTTGGTCCTCGTGGCCGACGCATCAATCGGCGGGTCGGCTCGATTCTGAATCGCCATGCATTCGCGTGGTGTTCCTCGTTCCCCGCATCCGCTGCAGTTCCGCCGCCGAGACAGCCTCGCAATTCGCGCCGGCGCCCCTCATGTTGCGGCGCAGCGCCGTCATGCTTTCCGTCCCGTTAGTGCCTGCTATCCGCGACGCTTGAGGGAAGGCCCTGTGACCGTTTTGCCGCAGGCCATCGCCAGCCCTCAGCCCCAGCCTCAGCCTCAGCCTCAGCCTCAGCCCAGCCCAGCCCAGCCCAGCCCAGCCCAGCCCAGCCCAGCCCAGCCCAGCCTAGCCTAGCCTAGCCTAGCCCCAGCGCCCACCCCTCCGGGCAGTTCCGACTCACCTCGGCAAACCTTGTCCCCCGTCAAGTTGCACTGCGGCAATTTTCCGTACAGTTCGCGCACAGGTCGCCGCGGCCGGATGCGTCGCGCGATGGCGGCGTGCGGCCAGCGGTTCTTCTCAACGACAATCAGGCGAACGAACAATGATCGGACGAATCACCGGCGGGGCGCGTGCGGCACCCGTCATCGGGCTGCTGGCTGGACTCGCCGGATGCAGCGACCTTCACGTGCTCGATCCGAAGGGCGCGGTGGGCGTCGCGGAAAAATCGCTGATCGCGACCGCGACGTGGGCGATGCTGATCGTCGTCATTCCGGTGATCCTGCTCACGCTGTGGTTCGCATGGCGCTACCGCGCATCGAACCGCAACGCCGCCTACGCGCCGAACTGGTCGCATTCGACCGCGATCGAGGTCGTGATCTGGACGGTGCCGACGCTGATCATCCTGTTCCTCGGCGTGCTCACGTGGCGGACGACGCACGAGCTCGACCCGTACAAGCCGATCGAATCGTCGGTCAAGCCGATCAATGTCGAGGTCGTCGCGCTCGACTGGAAGTGGCTGTTCATCTATCCGGAACTCGGCATCGCGTCGGTGAACCAGCTCGCGATTCCGGTCGGCACGCCGGTGAATTTCCGCATCACGTCCGACTCGGTGATGAACTCGTTCTTCATCCCGCAGCTTGGCAGCCAGGTCTATGCGATGGCCGGCATGCAGACGCGCCTGCACCTGATCGCCGACGAGGCGGGCGACTACGCAGGCGTGTCCGCCAACTACAGCGGCCGCGGCTTCTCCGACATGAAGTTCCGCACGCTCGCCGAGCCGCGCGAGCAGTTCGATGCGTGGGTGCGGAAGGTGAAGGCGTCGTCCGACCGGCTCGACATGACCGCGTACGCCACGGTCGCGCAGCCGGGCGAGAAGGCGCCCGTGCGCTATTTCTCGTCGGTCGACCCGAAGCTGTTCCACAACATCATCGCGAAATACAACAACGGCCACGTCCTCGACCCGAAGGACGCCGCCTGCACGACGAAGGGGTAACGCATGTTCGGAAAACTGACTCTTTCGGCGATCCCGTTCGATCAGCCCATCATCATGGGGGCGAGCGCCTTCATGGGGCTCGTCGTGCTGGGCATCGTCGCCGCGCTGACGGTCGCGGGCCGGTGGAAATGGCTGTGGAGCGAATGGCTGACGTCCGTCGATCACAAGAAGATCGGCGTGATGTACCTGGTCGTCGCGGTGCTGATGCTGCTGCGCGGCTTCGCGGACGCCGTGATGATGCGCCTGCAGCTCGCGCTCGCGTACAACGGCCCCGGCTACCTGCCGCCGCATCACTACGACCAGGTCTTCACCGCGCACGGCGTGATCATGATCTTCTTCATGGCGATGGCGCTGCTGGTCGCGTTCTTCAACCTGATCGTGCCGCTGCAGATCGGCGCGCGCGACGTCGCGTTCCCGTTCCTGAACTCGCTCTCCTTCTGGATGACGGCGGTCGCCGCGATCCTGATGAACGTTTCGCTCGTGATCGGCGAATTCGCGCAGACGGGCTGGCTCGCGTATCCGCCGCTGTCGGAGCTGCAGTTCAGCCCGGGCGTCGGGGTCGACTACTACCTGTGGGCGCTGCAGATCTCGGGCGTCGGGACGCTGATCACGTCGATCAACTTCTTCGTGACGATCATCAAGATGCGCGCGCCGGGCATGACGCTGATGAAGATGCCGGTGTTCACGTGGACCGCGCTCTGCTCGAACGTGCTGATCATGGCGACGTTCCCGATCCTGACCGTCGCGCTCGCGCTGCTCGGCCTCGATCGCTACCTCGACATGCATTTCTTCACCAACGAAGCCGGCGGCAACGCGATGCTGTACCTGAACCTGATCTGGGCGTGGGGGCATCCGGAGGTATACATCCTCGTGCTGCCCGCGTTCGGCATCTATTCGGAAGTCATTGCGACGTTCGCGAAGAAGCCGCTGTTCGGCTACCGGACGATGGTCTATGCATCCTGCGTGATCATGGTGCTCGCGTTCCTCGTGTGGCTGCATCACTTCTTCACGATGGGCTCGGGGGCCGACGTCAACGCGTTTTTCGGGATCATGACGATGGTCATCGCGATCCCGACCGGCGTGAAGATCTTCAACTGGCTGTTCACGATGTATCGCGGCCGCATCGAATTCACGGCGCCGGTGCTGTGGACGATCGGTTTCATGGTCACGTTCACGCTCGGCGGGATGACCGGCGTGATGATGGCGATTCCGGGCGCGGATTTCGTGCTGCACAACAGCCTGTTCCTGATCGCGCACTTCCACAACGCGATCATCGGCGGCGTCGTGTTCGGCTACTTCGCGGGCGTTCACTACTGGTTCCCGAAGGTGTTCGGCTTCCGGCTCGACGAGAAGTTCGGCAAGCGCGCGTTCTGGTGCTGGTTCCTCGGCTTCTACGCGTCGTTCGTGCCGCTGTACGTGCTCGGCTTCATGGGCATGACGCGCCGCCTGAACCACTACGACAACCCGGCATGGCATCCGTGGCTGGTCGCCGCCGCGTTCGGCGTCGCGCTGATCGCGATCGGCGTACTGTGCCAGGTCGCATCGGTGTGGGTCGGCTGGCGCAATCGCAACCAGCCGCAGTATCGCGACGCGACGGGCGACCCGTGGAACGGCCGCACGCTCGAATGGGCGACGTCGTCGCCGCCTGCCGTCTACAACTTCGCGGTGCTCCCGAACGTGCACGAACTCGACGAACTCGCGTATCGCAAGGCGAAGGGCCTCGGGCTCGGCCTCGGCAAGAACGTCAGGTACGAAGACATCCACATGCCGTCGAACACGAGCGCGGGCTTCTTCGTCGGCATCTTCAGCCTGCTGCTCGGCTTCGCGCTCGTCTGGCACATCTGGTGGCTCGCGATCGCCGCGCTCGTCGGCATCGTCGCGACGGTGGTGCTGTACAGCGCACAGGACAACGACGGCTATTACATTCCGGCGGATACCGTCCGCAAGATCGAGGAACAACGCGCGGGCGTGCGGATCGGCACGCCGGCGCCGGAAGTCGAACTGGAGACGAACTGATGTCGTATCAATCTCTCGCGGGCGCCGCCCGTCATCCGGCCGCGCACCACCATCCGCCGTCGCATTCGGTGTTCGGCTTCTGGCTGTACCTGATGACCGACTGCGTGATCTTCGCGTCGCTGTTCGCGACGTTCGCGGTGCTCGGCAACCAGTTCGCCGGCGGTCCGACCGCGAAGGACCTGTTCGACATTCCGGGTGTCGCGCTCGAGACGGCGGCGCTGCTGCTGTCGAGCATCACGTACGGGTTCGCGATGCTCGGCGCGCAGCGCCGCCGGCGCGGCGCGGTGTTCGTGTGGCTCGCGGTGACGTTCGTGCTGGGCGCCGCGTTCCTCGCGATGGAACTGCGCGAGTTCTCGCACCTGATCGCCCAGGGTGCGGGCCCGCAGCGCAGCGCATTCCTGTCGGCGTTCTTCGCGCTCGTCGGCACGCACGGGCTGCACGTGGCGGTCGGCCTCTTGTGGATGGTCGTGCTCGTCGTGCAGATCGCCCGCGGCCCCGGCATGACGGAGCGCGACGTCCGGCGCCTCACCTGCCTGAGCCTCTTCTGGCACTTCCTCGACATCGTCTGGATCTGCGTGTTCTCCTTCGTCTATCTCGCGAGCGTGATCTAAATGGCCCATTCGGAACTCATCCACCACGATGACGCGCACGGCACGGCCGGCGGCTACCTCGTCGGTTTCGTGCTGTCGGTGCTGCTGACGGCCGCGTCGTTCGGCCTCGTGATGGGCGGCATGCTGGCGCCGAAGGCGGCGATCATCGCGCTCGCGGGGCTCGCATTCGTGCAGATCGTCGTGCATCTCGTCTGCTTCCTGCACATGAACGCGTCGTCCAGCCAGCGCTGGAACGTGATGGCGTTCAGCTATACGGTGCTGACCGCGCTGATCCTGATCGTCGGGACGCTGTGGGTGATGCACAACGTCAGCATGAACATGATGTCGCGATAACCGGCCCGGGGCGCGGTTCGTCCCGTCCCGCTGCGCCGTGCGTGCCGCACGGCTCCTTTTCTTTCGGGCGTGCGAATCGCATGCCTTTCTGCATCATGGTCAACAACGATTCCCAGACACCGGTTCGCGCCGACGAGCCGATCCCGCACCGCAAGGTCATCCGCGCATGGCTCGTGCCGTTCGCCACGCGCGAGATCGTGCGCCCGATCCTGCTGCTCGTGCTCGACTACCTGTTGCTGTTCGCGGCGTTCGCCGGCGCGCTGCTGATTCCGTCGACGCTCGGCAAGATCGCCTGCGGAATGGCCGCCGGGTTCATCACCGGGCGACTGTTCATCATCGGGCACGATGCGTGCCATCAGAGCCTGACGCCCGACCGCCGGCTGAACCGCTGGCTCGGCCGCATCGCCTTCCTGCCGTCGCTGACGCCTTACAGCCTGTGGGAAGTCGGGCACAACGTCGTGCATCACGGCTATACGAACCTGAAGGGCTTCGATTTCGTGTGGGCGCCGCATACGCCGGCGGAATTCGCCGCGCTGTCGCCGGCGCGGCGGTGGCTGGATCGCATCTACCGGAGCGGATGGGCGCCGGGCCTCTACTATCTCGTCGAGATCTGGTGGCTGCGGATGTATTTCCCGACCCGGGGCTATATCGGTGCGTCGCGGCCGGTATTCCGGCGCGACTGCCTGCTGGTGACGGGCTTCGCGGCCGTGTGGATCGCCGCCGTCGTCGGGGTGGCGATCGAGACGCAGCAATCCGTCGCGCTGCTGCTCGCGACCGGCGTGCTCGTGCCGTTCCTGTTCTGGTGCTCGATGATCGGCTTCGTCGTGTATGTCCACCATACCGACCCGCGCATCGCATGGCACGCGAACCGCGCCGAATGGTCCAATGCTGCACCGTTCGTGTCGACCACGCTGCACCTGACGTTTCCGTTCGGTATCGGCGGCCTGCTGCACCACATCATGGAGCACACGGCGCATCACGTCGACATGAGCGTGCCGCTGTACCGGCTCAAGCCGGCGCAGGCGAAGCTGGAGGACATGCTGCCCGGGCGGATCGTCGTGCAGCGCTTCGGCTGGCGCTGGTACTTCGACACGGCCCGCCGCTGCAAGCTCTATGACACCGACCGCAAGCTCTGGACCGACTATCGCGGAAACGTGACGAGCGAGGCGGCGCCCGAGGTGCGCGCGCCGGCCGCGGCGGGCGCGCGGCAGGGGGCGGTTCCCGAAGCCGCGGGCAACGCGCCCGCTGCGACCGCTCAGGCGGTGCCGTAATCGACGTGGCCGGTTTCGCGGCAGAAGCTGACGAGCCGCAGGCCGGCCGCCTTTGCGATCTCGATCGCGAGCGACGACGGCGCGGAGATCGTCGCGACCATCGGAATGCCGACCCGCGCCGACTTGCGCACGAGCTCGTAGCTCGCGCGGCTCGACAGGAACACGAAGCCGTCGGTCGCGTCGGCGCGCGCCAGCACGAGCGCGCCGATCAGCTTGTCGAGCGCGTTGTGGCGGCCGACGTCCTCGAACGCCATTCGGATCGCGCCTGTTGCGTCGCACCACGCGGCCGCATGCAGGCCGCCGGTGAGCTGCGTGAGCGCCTGGTGCGCCGGCAGCCCGTGGGCCGCGCGCGCGAGCGCGTCGGGCGCGAGGCGCGTGAGAAAACCGGTGTCGGGTACGCGTTCGGGCGCGAGGTCGAGCAGGTCGATGCTTTCGATGCCGCACACGCCGCAGCCGGTACGCCCCGCGAGCGCGCGGCGCCGGTCCTTCAGCGCGGCGAACGCCTGCTGGACGACTTCCAGATGCACCTCCGCGTGCGGCAGCGGCGCGTCGGCGTGCAGGATCACGTCGATGTCCTTGATGTCGCTGCCGCGCTCGACGATCCCTTCCGAGATCGCGAAGCCGACCGCGAACGCCTCGAGGTCGCGCGGCGTGCACATCATCACCGCGTGCGAGATGCCGTTGAAGACCAGCGCGACCGGCCATTCCTGGCCGACGTAGTCGTGCGCGGTTTCGACAGCGCCGCCGCGCGTGCGGCGCACGGACAGCTCGATCGCGCCGCGCGGCTCTTCTGTTTCGGTCGGATTCACGAGCACTCCCGTTGATTCGAGGCAGGGGCGGCGGCGATCGGGTCCGCCGCTCGCGCGCAGAGGTTCTAAAATACCTCAGGCAGGCCGGCCGCGCCGGCATCCGCCACTCAGGTAACGACCATGGGACTCAGCGACGCTCCGCTGCTATTCAATTTCGAACACGATTCGTCGGAAAACCTCACTTACATCCCGATGATCGTGCGTTTCAATCTCGACCGTTTCGGTCTGCGGATTTCGCTGGAGCAGTGGCAACTGCTGCCGCTCGAGGACCGCAAGCTGCTCGCGCGCTTTCCGGCCGACGACGACACCGCGATCGAGCCCAATTTCGATCACGCGCTGTTCGAAATGCTGCGCACGCATGCCGACCTCGAACCGTCGTGGTTTCAGCCGGACGAGCAGCCGAGCTGGCGCGCGACCGACTCGGTGCCGGACGCGCTCGTGCAGCAGAGCGCGCTGGCCGGGCTGCCGGCGCCCGCGCTCGCGCAGTGGCAGCGGCTCGCGCCGTTCCAGCGCTACGTGCTGGTGAAGCTGTCGCGCAAGCCGAAGCTCAATCACGACTTCGTGCCCGCGATGCGGGAGTTCGGGCTGACGGCCACGCACTGACGGGCCGCATGCGGCGCCGCCGCGCGGCGCGCATGCGTCGTTACAGCGGCGGCAGCTGACGCGGCTTGCGGTCGGGGCCGGTCGCGACGTAGGTGAGCGTCGCTTCGGTGACCTTCACGATTTCGCCCATCAGGCGCATGCGCTGCGCGTACACCTCGACGTCGACCGTGATCGACGTGTTGCCGGTGCGCATGATGGTCGCGTAGAAGCTCAGCAGGTCGCCGACGAACACCGGCTGCTTGAATACGAACGAATTGACCGCGACCGTCGCGACGCGGCCGTTCGCGCGCTGGCTCGCGGGGATCGAGCCGGCGATGTCGACCTGCGACATGATCCAGCCGCCGAACACGTCGCCGTGGACGTTCGCGTCGTGCGGTTGCGGGACGACGCGCAGCGCGGGCTGCTTTTGCGGGAGTTCGAGGGTCGAATCGGTCATGGCGGGGGCTTTCATCCTGTAATAAATGCGCCGCCGCGCGCAGGCCGGCCGGCGAGGGCGCCGGCAGCGGCGCGTAGCGGCTTCTGCGACAATACAACGTTCGCAAATTGTACGAGAAAGCGGGCGAGTCGGCCGCCGTGGCACGCGTCCGGCACCGCCGCCGATCCTGATCCCCATGCGCCGATATTCCGCTTCCGGCGAGCCCGCGCCGGCTCCGACCGGGCCCCGCAACGACTGGCAGACCATCCGGTCGCTGCTGCCGTACCTCGCTACCTACAAATGGCGCGTCGCGCTCGCGCTCGGCTGCCTGATCGGCGCGAAGGTCGCGAACCTCGGCGTGCCGGTCGTGATGAAGCGCATCGTCGATCACCTGTCCGCCGTGCAGCAGCTCACCGCGCTCGGCCGCGCGGAGCAGTCGGCCGGCATCGTGCTCGCCGGCGGCGTCGGTTTGCTGGTCATCGCCTATGCGCTCGTGCGGCTGTCGACGTCGCTGTTCACCGAGCTGCGCGAGATCCTGTTCTCGAAGGTCACCGAGAGCGCGGTGCGCCAGCTCGCGCTGCAGGTGTTCCGGCATCTGCACGGGCTGTCGCTGCGCTTCCATCTCGAACGCCAGACGGGCGGCATGTCGCGCGACATCGAGCGCGGCACGCGCGGCATCCAGCAACTGATTTCCTATTCGCTGTACAGCATCCTGCCGACGCTCGTCGAGGTCGGGCTCGTGCTCGGCTTCTTCGTGGTCAAGTACGAGGCGTATTACGCGTACGTGACGTTCGCGGCGCTGGTCACGTACATCGTGTTCACCGTGAAGGTCACCAACTGGCGCACGCACTTTCGCCGCACGATGAACGAGCTCGATTCGCGCGCGAACTCGCGGGCGATCGATTCGCTGATCAACTACGAGACGGTGAAGTACTTCGGCAACGAGGAGTGGGAGGCGCAGCGCTACGACGAGAACCTGAAGCGTTACCGCAAGGCCGCGATCCGTTCGCAGAACTCGTTGTCGGTGCTGAACTTCGGCCAGCAGGCGATCATCGGCACCGGGCTCGTGTTCATCCTGTGGCGCGCGACGCAGGGCGTGCTGGCCGGCAAGCTGACGCTCGGCGATCTCGTGCTGATCAACACGTTCATGCTGCAGCTCTACATTCCGCTGAATTTTCTCGGCGTCGTGTATCGCGAGCTGAAGCAGAGCCTCACCGACATGGACCGGATGTTCGGGTTGCTGTCGGCCGCGAAGGAAGTCGCGGATGCGCCCGACGCGAGGCCGCTTGCGGTGGCCGGCGCGCAGGTGCGCTTCGAGCACGTGAACTTCTCGTACGAAGCGTCGCGGCAGATCCTGCACGACGTGACGTTTACGATCGACGCGGGCACGACGACCGCGGTGGTCGGCCACAGCGGGTCCGGCAAGTCGACGCTGTCGCGGCTGCTGTTCCGCTTCTACGATCTCGACCGGCAGGCGGGCGGCGCGATCCGGATCGACGGCCAGGACATTCGCGACGTCACGCAGGACTCGCTGCGCGCGTCGATCGGGATCGTGCCGCAGGACACCGTGCTGTTCAACGACTCGATCTACTACAACATCGCGTACGGCCGGCCGACCGCGAGCCGCGACGAAGTGATCGCGGCCGCGCGCGCCGCGCACATCCACGACTTCATCGAGACCTTGCCGAAGGGCTATGACACGCCGGTCGGCGAGCGCGGGCTGAAACTGTCGGGCGGTGAGAAGCAACGCGTCGCGATCGCGCGCACGCTGCTGAAGGATCCGCCGGTGCTGCTGTTCGACGAGGCGACGTCGGCGCTCGATTCGCGCTCGGAGCGCGCGATCCAGCACGAGCTCGACCAGATCGCGCGGCATCGCACGACGCTCGTGATCGCGCACCGGCTGTCGACGGTCGTGCACGCGCAGCAGATTCTCGTGATGGACCACGGGCGGATCGTCGAGCGCGGCACGCACGACGAACTCGTGCGCGCGGACGGGCTGTATGCGCAGATGTGGGCGCTGCAGCAGCAGCGCGCGGCGGCGGGCGGGGAAGCAGCCGAGGCCGCGTGAGCGTGGCTGCCGCGCCGGGTGGCCCGGGCGCGGTCAGCCGCGAAACGATCAGCCCGCGGCGGCGCGCAGCCGCGCGTCGAGTTCGCCGAGCTGGGCGGGCGTGCCGACGTTCTCCCAGATTCCTTCATACAATTCGCCGCTCGCGCGGCCGGCCTCGATGGTCGCCTTGAAGTAGGGCGTGAGCGGCCGGTGCGTGCCGGGCACGATGTCGCGGAACATCCGCGTGTCGTACACGCCGATGCTGCCGAACGTGACGCGCGGCGCGCCGGCGAGCGCCAGCCGGCCGTCGTCGCGGAGCACGAAATCGCCGTCCGGATGGAACGGCGGGTTCGGCACCATCACGAGATGCATCGCGGGCGCATCGAGCGCGGCCATCTGCGCGGCGCGCGGCGCGAGCGTCCGGTAGTCGAACGCGCAGTACACGTCGCCCGCGACCGCCGCGAACACCGTCGGCCGGCCGTCGCGCTCGATGAGCGGCAGCGCCTGCGCGATCCCGCCGGCGGTTTCCAGCGCGTCGCCTTCGGCCGAGTACGCGAGCCGCACGCCCCAGCGCGAACCGTCGCCGAGCGTTGCCTCGAGCTGTTCGCCGAGCCACGCGTGGTTGATCACGATCGTCTCGATGCCCGCACGCGCGAGCGCCTCGATCTGCCAGACGATCAGCGGCTTGCCGCCGGCTTCGAGCAGCGGTTTCGGGCGGGTATCGGTCAGCGGGCGCATCCGGTCGCCGCGGCCGGCGGCGAAGATCATCGCCGTGGTCAGGGTAGTGCTCATGTTCGGCTGAGGGGAAGGACGGTGAGGGCGGTCAGAACGTATAGCCGACGTCGGCCGCGCCCTTGCCCTCGAGTTCGTCGAGCAGCTTCGCGAACGGCACGAGCGGGCGGTAGCGCAGCGCGACCTTGCGCGCGTAATTCAGGAAGCGCGGCAGGTCGTTCAGGTAGTGCGGCTTGCCGTCGCGGTAGTTGATGCGCGCGAACAGCCCCAGGATCTTGATGTGGCGCTGCAGCCCCATCCATTCGAGCTGGCGGTAGAACTCGCCGAAGTCCGGATCGACCGGCAGGCCGGCCTTCTTCGCCTTTTCCCAGTAGTACGCGAAGCAGTCGAGCTCGAACTCCTCGTCCCAGCTGATGAACGCGTCGCGCAACAGCGACACGACGTCGTACGTCAGCGGCCCGTACACGGCGTCCTGGAAGTCGAGCACGCCCGGGTTCGGCGCGCACACCATCAGGTTGCGCGGCATGAAATCGCGCAGCATGAAGCCCTGCGGCTGCGCATGGGCGCTCGCGACCAGCAGTGCGAAGGTACGGTCGAGCGTGCCGCGCATCGCATCGGTGACCGGCTTGCCGAGATGGCGGCCGACGAACCACTCGGGCAGCAGCTCCATCTCGCGGCGCAGGAACGCCTCGTCGAACGGCGGCAGCACGTCCGGCTTCGAGCTGAGCTGGAAGCGGACCAGCGCGTCGAGCGCATCGCGCATCAGCGGGCGGGCGGCGACCGGGTCGGCCGGATCGAGCACCGAGATGTACGACGTGCGGCCGAGGTCGGTCACGAGCATGAAGCCGGCGTCGAAATCGTGGGCCAGCACGTCCGGCACGTGGTCGCCGGCCGCGGCGAGCAGCTGCGCGACCTGGGCGAATTCGCGGCACTTCTCGGGCGGCGGCGCGTCGACCGCGACCAGCGAGCCGCCGGGGCTCGTGGCCGACGCGACACGGAAATAGCGGCGGAAACTGGCGTCCGACGACGCGGGCGCGAGGGTCGTCAGGTCGAGGGCGAAGCGCTCGGCGAGCGGGCGCAGCCACGCGGTCAGGGCTTCGAGGCGGGCGTCGGGCTGGGATGCGGCGGATGGGGGCGTCATGAAACTCGGCGGAGGGGGGAACGTCTTGCCATATAATACCCCACGACTTTTTTGACGCGCCCCGCGTCAGCTTCCGCCGTGCAGGCCCGCCGCCTGTCGCGCCGTCCGCCCAATCGCCTCCCCGGTTTGCGCTCAGCCGCAGTCGCGGTGCGACGGTGCGGCCCGCCGCGCGCGAATGTGCCGTGCAGCTGCGGTTGACAAGGGGCGATTCGCCAAACGATAGATGCCGCCCAAACCGCTATTCCCGAATGTCTTCCCCGGTGACGGGGCGCCGCGCAAACGGCGGCTCGCGCTCGCGCTCCTGGCCGTGCCCGGCCTCGTGCCGGCCGTGTCGCACGCGCAGCTGTCGGGCGCGGCCGCGCAGCCGCAGCCGCTCGACTCGCCGTGGGACCTGCGTCTCGCCCCGCAGCTCGAGGATCATCCGCTGAAGGACGGCGCGAAGCCGGCCACCTTCGTGATTGCCGATCATACGAGCGGCACGGCCGATCAGGACCTCGCCGCGAAGGGCTCGGCCGAGCTGCGCCGCGGCGACGCGGTCGTGAAGGCCGACGCGCTCCACTACGATCAGGATACCGACATGGCCGACGCGTACGGCCAGGTCAAGGTGGTCAACGGCGGCACGTCGTTCGCGGGCCCCGAGGCGCATCTGAAGGTCGAGGCGAACCAGGGCTTCATGACGGCGCCGAAGTACCACTTCAACGTGACGGGCGGCTCCGGCAGCGCGGAGCGCGTCGACCTGCTCGACAGCGAGCGCTCGGTGTTCGTCAACGGCACCTACACCGCGTGCCAGTGCTCGACGAACCCCGCGTGGTACATCAAGGGCAGCCGCTTCGACTTCGATACCGGCGCCGACGAAGGCACCGCGCGCAACGGCGTGCTGTTCTTCCAGGGCGTGCCGATCTTCGCGAGCCCGTGGATGACGTTCCCGCTGTCGGGCGAGCGGCGCAGCGGCCTCTTGCCGCCGACGTTCTCGATGAACTCGAACAACGGGTTCGAACTGTCGCTGCCGTACTACTTCAACATCGCGCCGAACCGCGACCTGACGATCACGCCGCGCATCATCTCGCGGCGCGGCGTGCAGACCGAAGCGACGTTCCGCTACCTGTCGCCGTCGTATTCGGGCACGTTTACGGCCAATTACCTGCCGGATGACCGGCTCGCGCACCGCAACCGCTACGCGATCTACTGGCAGCACCAGCAGAACTTCGGCGGCGGTTTCGGCGGCTACGTCTACTACAACAAGGTCTCGGACAACACGTATCCCGAAGACCTTGGGTCGATGAACCAGTTCATCAACGGGACGCAGACGCTGTACCAGCAGGAAGCCGGCCTCACGTACAACAACGGCCCGTGGTCGGTGCTCGCGCGCTACCAGCACTGGCAGACGCTGCCGCCGTCGATCGCGCCGTACAGCCGCGAGCCGCAGTTGAACGTGAAGTACACGAAGTACAACGTCGGCGGCTTCGACTTCGGCGCCGAAGCCGACTATTCGCGGTTCCGCATCACGACCGCCGACATGACCGAAGGCGACCGGATCGTCTTCAACCCGTATATCGCGTACGGTGTGTACGGCCCCGGCTACTTCGCCGTGCCGAAGGTCCAGTACCACTTCGCGTCGTACGACCTGAACCACCTGTCGTCGAGCACGCCGAACAGCCCGAAGCACTTCACCGAGTCGATCCCGACCGTGAGCTTCGACTCGGGCCTGATCTTCGACCGCTCGGTGCGCCTGTTCGGCCAGGACTTCATCCAGACCCTCGAGCCGCGCCTGTACTACGTGTACACGCCGTATCGCGACCAGTCGAACGCGCCGCTGTTCGACACCGCGGAATCGGACTTCGGCCTCGCGGAGATCTACCAGCCGAACACGTTCGTCGGCAACGACCGGATCGCCGATGCGAACCGGATCACGGCCGGCCTGACGTCGCGCTTCATCGATCCGCGCACCGGCGACGAGCGCGCGCGCTTCGTGGTCGCGCAGCAGTACTATTTCGCCGACCAGCGCGTGACGCTGAACTCCGGCCAGAGCGCCGTGCTGGCGCGCCACTCCGACCTGATCGTCGGCGCCGCGCTGAAACTCGGCTCAGGCTTCATGTCGGAGACGGCGTTCCAGTACAACCAGAACAACAACCAGCTCGTGAAGTCGAGCATCGGTTTCGGTTTCAGCCCGGGCGAGCGCCGCGTGATCAACGTCGGCTACCGCTACACGCGTGCGAACACGACGCTCGACAACCAACCGATCAACCAGTTCCTGGTGTCCGCGCAGTGGCCGCTCACGCGCCGCCTGTATGCGATCGGCCGCTTCAACTACGACCTGGCCGCCGACCGGGTCGTCGACGGTCTGCTCGGCTTACAATACGACGCGGATTGCTGGGCGCTCGGAGTCGGGGTCCAGCGGTACGCGAACGGCGTGAACACGTCGGGGCAGCAGAATTCGTCGACGCGCTTCATGATGCAGCTGACGTTGAAGGGGCTGTCGAGCGTCGACAACGGTCTCGTGGCCGCATTCCGCGCCGGGGTGCCGGGCTATACGCCGCTGCCGTCCGCGCCGCCGCCGATGTCCCGCTTCAGCAACTACGAGTAACGCCGGCTTGTCTGCACCGGTCAGCACGATTTCAATGGAGTATCAGTGGCAATGAAGAAAACCCTTCGTTTCGCGGCAGTCGTGTCCAGCCTCGCCGCCGCCGCCGCGCTGCTCGCCGCTGCGCCGGCCGCGGCGCAGGCGCTTGGTTCGCATGGCGCGCAGCTTGCCGACGAAGTCGTCGCGGTCGTCAACAACGACGTGATCACGGGTCGCGAACTCGACCAGCGCGTCGGCCTGATCTCGCGCCGGCTGCAGCAGCAGAACGCGCCCGTGCCGCCGGCCGACCAGCTGCGCGCGCAGGTGCTGAACCAGATGGTGCTCGAACGCATCCAGGTGCAGAAGGCCAAGGACGACGGGATCCGCATCGACGATGCCACCGTGCAGTCCACGCTGCAGCGCCTCGCGCAGGCGAACGGGATGACGCTCGAGCAGTACCGCGCGCGCATCGTCGCGCAAGGCGTGCCCTGGAGCGTGTTCACGAGCGACGCCCGCACCGAGCTGATGCTGTCGAAGCTGCGCGAGCGCGAGGTCGACGGCAAGATCACCGTGTCGGACGCCGAGGTCGCGAACTACATCGCGAGCCAGCGCGGGCCGAGCGCATCGCAGCAGCAGGACCTGCGCTTCCAGCACATCTTCATCAAGGCGCCGACCAACGCGCCGCAAGCCGACATCGAAGCCGCGCAGAAGAAGGCCGACGCGCTGCTGCAGCAGGCCACGTCGGGCGCCGATTTCGAGAAGCTCGCGAAGAACAACTCGGAAGCGAACGACGCGAAGAAGGGCGGCGACCTCGGCTTCAAGGCGCCGTCCGCGCTGCCGGCCGACGTCGTCGAAGCCGCGTCGAAGCTCCGCCCCGGCCAGGTCAATCCGACGCTGATCCGCGTGCCGGACGGCTTCGAGATCGTGCGTCTCGTCGACCGCCGCCAGAGCCAGGGCGCGACCGCCGCGGCACCGAAGATCGTCCAGACGCACGTGCGCCACATCCTGTTGCGCGTCGGCGAAGGCAAGTCGGAAGGCCAGGCACGCCAGCAACTGCAGGACATCCGCAAGCAGGTCGAGGCCGGCGGCGATTTCGAGAAGTTCGCGCGCACCTACTCGCAGGACGGTTCGGCGTCGCAGGGCGGCGATCTCGGCTGGATCAGCCCGGGCGAGACCGTGCCGGAATTCGAGCGCGCGATGAACAACCTGCAGGCCGGCCAGATCAGCCAGCCGATTCGCACCGAGTACGGCTACCACCTGATCCAGGTGGTCGAGCGCCGCGAGGCGGAAGGCTCGGTGCAGCAGCAGATGGATATCGCGCGCCAGGCGATCGGCCAGCGCAAGGCCGAGCAGGCGTACGCCGACTGGCTGCGTGAACTGCGCGATTCGTCGTACGTGCAGTACAAGATCGGCGGCGTCGGCCCGGCGAACTGAGCGAGCTTCGCATGACGGCATCCGCGCTGCAGATCGCGATCACGACCGGCGAACCCGCGGGTGTCGGCCCGGAGCTGACCGTGCAGGCGTTGCAGGATGCCGCGCGGCGCTGGCCCGGTGCGCATTTCACCGTGCTCGGCGATGCCGCGCTGCTCGACGCACGCGCGGCGGCCGTCGGTGCCGACCGGGCGGTGCTCGCCGGCGGCGAGCCGGTGTCGGTCGAGCATCATCCGCTCGCCGTGCCCGCGCAGGCGGGCAAGCTCGACGCGGCCAACGGCCGCTACGTGCTCGGGCTGCTCGATGCCGCGATCGACGGCGCGGTGGCGGGCCGGTTCGACGCGATCGTCACCGCACCGCTGCAGAAGAGCACGATCAACGATGCCGGCGTGCCGTTTACCGGCCATACCGAATACCTTGCGGAACGCACGCACACGCCGCGCGTCGTGATGATGCTGGCAGGCACGGGCGAGCGGCCGCTGCGCGTCGCGCTCGCGACCACGCACCTGCCGCTGAAGGACGTGTCGGCCGCGCTGACGATCGACGGGCTCGTCGAGACGCTGGCGATCGTCGATCGCGACCTGCGGCGCGACTTCGGTCTCGCGGCGCCGCGCATCGTCGTGACGGGGCTGAACCCGCACGCGGGCGAGAACGGCTATCTCGGGCGCGAGGAGATCGACGTGATCTCGCCGGCGCTCGCACGCGCGCAAGCGCAGGGCATCGACGCGCGCGGCCCGTATCCGGCCGACACGCTGTTCCAGCCGCGCCATCTCGAGGGCGCCGATTGCGTGCTTGCGATGTTCCACGATCAGGGCTTGCCCGTGCTGAAGTATGCGACCTTCGGCGAGGGCATCAACGTCACGCTCGGGCTGCCGATCATCCGCACGTCGGTCGATCACGGCACGGCGCTGGATCTGGCCGGCACGGGCCGCGCGGATCCGGGCAGCATGGTCGCCGCGCTCGACACGGCCGTCACGATGGCGCGCCATCGCCGCGCGGCCTGACACGCACGAGCCTGACCTCATTCGTCGTATTTTTCGTTTTTCTCAGTCGATGTCGAACAGCAGACAGCACCAAGGCCACTTCGCGCGCAAGCGCTTCGGGCAGAACTTCCTCGTCGATCACGGCGTGATCGACTCGATCGTCGCGACGATCGGCCCCGCGCGCGGCCAGCGGATGGTCGAGATCGGCCCCGGCCTCGGCGCGCTGACCGAGCCGCTGATCGCGCGTCTCGCGACGCCCGAGTCGCCGCTGCATGCGGTCGAGCTCGACCGCGACCTGATCGGGCGCCTGCAGCAGCGCTTCGGCGCGCTGCTGGAGCTGCACGCGGGCGACGCGCTCGCGTTCGACTTCCGCTCGCTCGCGGCACCCGGCGACAAGCCGTCGCTGCGGATCGTCGGCAACCTGCCGTACAACATTTCCAGCCCGCTGCTGTTTCACCTGATGACGTTCGCCGACGCGGTCATCGATCAGCATTTCATGCTGCAGAACGAAGTCGTCGAACGGATGGTCGCGGAGCCGGGCACGAAGGCGTTCTCGCGACTGTCGGTGATGCTGCAGTACCGCTATGTGATGGAGAAGATGCTCGACGTGCCGCCGGAATCGTTCCAGCCGCCGCCGAAGGTCGATTCGGCGATCGTCCGGATGATTCCGTACGAGCCGCACGAACTGCCGGACGTCGATCCCGTGCTGCTCGGCGAAGTCGTCACCGCCGCGTTCTCGCAGCGCCGCAAGATGCTGCGCAATACGCTCGGCGACTACCGCGAGACGATCGATTTCGACGCGCTCGGCTTCGATCTCGCGCGACGCGCGGAGGATGTCAGCGTGGCCGAATATGTCGGCGTCGCGCAGGCGCTTGCAGCGGCGCGCAAGGCCGCGGAGTAGCGGCATGCGGGCGTCGCACCTGGCGCCTGCCCCTAGCGCGATCGACGAGGCTGCCCTGAGCGGGCAGCTTTTTTTTCGCACGGCTTTCGTCGCTGCCGGACCGCGTCTGCATCGCGCTACGCGCGTCGGCGCGGCGGTGCGTTGACGAGCGCGATTCCCGTCAGCACCAGCGCGGCGGCGGACATGAAGCGCCAGCCGACCGATTCGCCGAGCAGCAGCACGCCGAACGCGACGCCGAACAGCGGCGACAGGAACGTGAACACCGACAGCCGCGACGCGCTGTAGCGCGTCAGCAGCCAGAACCACGACAGGTAGCTGACGAACGCGACGATCACCGACTGGTACGCGAGGCTCGCGAGCGCGATCGGCGTGACCCGCGCGAACGACGTCTGGCCGAGCAGCGCGGCGAGCGCGATCAGCACGACGGCCGACACCGCGAGCTGGTAGAACAGCGTCTTGCTCGCGCTGGCGCGCGCGAGCGACG
The DNA here is from genome assembly GCF_003853755.1 of Burkholderia sp. Bp8984. Taxonomy (NCBI): domain Bacteria; kingdom Pseudomonadati; phylum Pseudomonadota; class Betaproteobacteria; order Burkholderiales; family Burkholderiaceae; genus Burkholderia; species Burkholderia sp. Bp8984. The sequence continues at coordinate 182,794 of NZ_QTQN01000008.1, read as the reverse complement.
TCGAGCGCACGACGACCGTCGTCGCGGCCCACATCGCGCCCCCGAGGATCCCGAGCGCGTCGCCGGCGAGCCCGGCCAGCATCGATGCGCCGGGCGCGCGCGGCGTCAGGAAGCCGTCCGCGAACGCGAGCGCGATGCCGGCGAACGCGAGGCCGACGCCGGCCCACTGGACGCGCTGCAGCCGTTCGCCCGGCGCGAACAGGTGCAGGCCGAGCGCCGTGAAGCACGGTGCCGTGTACAGGAAGATCGCCATGTGCGACGCGCTCGTCAGCGTGAGCCCGAAGAACACGCAGATGAACTCGCCGGCGAACAGCGCACCGGCCGCGATGCCCGCGCCGAGCGTGCCGTCCGCGCGGAACAGCGGCGTGCCGCGCGAGCGTGCCCAGCCCCACAGGAGGAGCGCGGCGATCACCGAGCGCAGCCCGGCCTGGAACATCGGCGGGATCGCCGCGTTGGTGCTCTTGATCGCGACCTGCTGGAAGCCCCAGATCGCGCACAGCAGCAGCATCACGCCGACGGCGCGCATGTCGAGCGCGCGGCGCACGGGCGTGCCGGCGAGCGCGGTCATCGGCGGACCTCGCCGATGCGGCGGGAAGCGGGCTGGGGCATGGGCAGAGACTTGGGCAAAGACATGGTCAGCGGCGGGCGGACGGCGCGTCCGGCGCGCGCGAATCGGCGATTTCTCACGGCAGGCTGTGGCTGGAATGAGGCGGTGGTCGCGTTCTGGCTGCGGGCGGCATGCCCGTTTTTGGTGCGAAGTGGAAGGATGTTACCCGATCGATGGACTTGCCGGGGTCGTCGGGCGCGGTGATTTCCACCGCCGCACGGGCTTCGCGCTCGCCGTGCAGATCTTGTGTATCGGCCGGTGGCGCACGGGGCGCCGGCGGCGGGATTGACCCGACTCCGGTAGAATTTCCGCTTCTGGAAAGTCCCCACAGGAGTACAACACATGCGTTTGCTGCATACGATGCTGCGAGTCGGCGATCTCGACCGCTCGATCAAGTTCTACACCGAATTGCTCGGCATGAAGCTGCTGCGTCGCGAGGATTATCCGGAAGGCAAGTTCACGCTCGCGTTCGTCGGCTACGAAGCGGAAAGCGCGGGCACCGTGCTCGAGCTGACCCACAACTGGGATACGCCGTCCTACGATCTCGGCAACGGCTTCGGCCATCTGGCGGTGGAAGTCGACGATGCCTACGCGGCCTGCGACAAGATCAAGGCGCAAGGCGGCAAGGTGACCCGCGAAGCCGGCCCGATGAAGCACGGCACGACCGTGATCGCGTTCGTCGAGGATCCGGACGGCTACAAGATCGAGTTCATTCAGAAGAAGGCGCACTGAGCGCCGGGCGCGCGGCGCACGATGTGCGTCGCGGGCAGGAAAAACGGGCGATGTGGAGGAATCCGCATCGCCCGTTTGTATTTTGGTGCGGCCGATCGCGTCAAAGCGCCGGCAGCAGTTCGGGCGGGTGATGCTTGAGCGTGTGCCGCGCTTCGCGGAATTCCGGGAAGATCGATTCGACGGTCTGCCAGAAGGCCGGACTGTGGTTCATCTCGCGCAGGTGCGACAGCTCGTGCGCGACGACGTAGTCGACGATCGACATCGGGAAGTGGATCAGCCGCCAGTTCAGCCGGATCTTGCCGTCGCTCGAGCAGCTGCCCCAGCGCGTCGCCGCCGACGACAGCGCATACATCGAATACGTGACGCCGAGCCGTTCCGCGTAGACCGCCAGGCGTTCGCCGAAGATCCGCTTCGCTTCGCCCTGCAGCCAGCCCTGCACGCGATCCTTGATCTGCTGCATGTCGGCTTGCACGGGCAGCGGCAGCGACAGCCGTTGCGCATCGGCGTCGAATGCGACGGCGCCCGCGCCGAGCGCGATCGTGATCGTCTTGCCGAGATAAGGGAGTTGCGCGCCGTCGCGCCAGTCGATCTGCGGCAGCGCGCGCTGCTCGGTGCGGGTTTTCCACTCCGCGAGCTTCGCGAAGATCCAGCGCTGCTTCTCGGCGATCGCCGCTTCGATGTCGGCGAGCGTGACCCAGCGCGGCGCGGTGATCGACAGCCCGCTGCCGTCGATCGTGAAGCCGATCGTGCGGCGCGCGGAGCGCTTCAACCGATATTCGAGCACGCGGCTGTCGAGTGCGAACGTCCGGACGCGGGAGCGATCGGGTGCGGGACCCGGATCGAGCGGCACCGCGGGAGCCGCAGCCGCTTCAGGCGGCGACGGCAGCGCGGCGGGCGCCGACGGTGGCGGCGATGCTGCCGGCCCGTCGAAGAGCGGCAGGTCCATCTGGCGATGATCGAGTGCCACGATGGCAGGCCGTGGCCGCGGACGCTTTTTCATCAGTTCGCTTCGTTTCGTCGTACGCAACGGCTGCAATCCGGGTGATTCAGACGCGTGCGGCATCGCGCGTGCCGGCATTGCCCGGCTGGCGATACGCATCGGGATCGATGCGGCGCATTTCCGCTTCGATCCATGCTTCGACCTGCGAGTTCAATACGTCGGGCGTCTTGCCTTCGACCGGAATCGGCTTGCCGATCGACACGGTGACGACGCCCGGGAACTTCGTGAACGAATTGCGCGGCCACACCCGACCTGCATTGTGCGCGATCGGCACGACCGGCGCGCCGGTTTCGATCGCGAAGCGCGCGCCGCCCGTCTTGTACTTGCCCTGCTTGCCGACCGGCGTGCGCGTGCCTTCCGGGAACATGATCATCCACGCGCCTTCCGACAGGCGCTTCTTGCCCTGGCGGATCACCGACACGAAGGCATTCTTGCCTTCCTTGCGGTTGATGTTGACCATGTGCAGCAGCCCGAGCGCCCAGCCGAAGAACGGCACGTACAGCAGCTCGCGCTTGAACACGTAGCAGAGCGGCTTCGGCATCAGCGCCGGAAACGCGAGCGTCTCCCACGCGGACTGGTGCTTCGACAGCAGCACGGCCGGGCCGTCGGGCAGGTTCTCGTAGCCTTCGATCCGGTAGCGGATGCCGTTCAGCCAGCGCACGACCCACAGCGTCGACTTGCACCAGCCGGCCGCCATCCAGTAGCGCGCGTCGGGGCGCATGAACGGAAAGGCGATGAAGCACGCGGTGGCGTACGGCACCGTGTACAGGATGAAATAGATCAGCAGCAGCAGGGAGCGGACGAAGCGCATCGGCGTGGGTCTGACAGTAGGGAGGATGCGCGCGGCGGCCGCATCACTCGTGTTCGTGTGAAAGGAAGTCGAGTGCGAACGCGCGCAGGTCGTCATGGACCTGCGTGCCGTCCGGCAGGTTGCCCGCGGCGAGCGTCTTCTTGCCCTTGCCGGTCAGCACGAGGTGCGGCCGGAAGCCGACCGCGACGCCGGCCTGCAGGTCGCGCAGCGAATCGCCGACGGCCGGCGTGTGACCGGGATCGATCTCGAAGCGCTCGGCGATCATCTGCATCATGCCGGGTTTCGGCTTGCGGCAGTCGCAGTGGTCTTCCGACGTATGCGGGCAGAAGAACACCGCGTCGATGCGCGCGCCGACCGCGGCCGCCGCGCGATGCATCTTCAGATGCATCGCGTTGAGCGTGGCCATGTCGAACAGCCCGCGACCGATGCCGGACTGGTTGGTCGCGACGACCACGCGATAGCCGGCGTGGTTGAGTCGTGCGATCGCCTCGAGGCTGCCGGGCAGCGCGATCCACTCGTCGGGCGTCTTGATGAACGCGTCCGAATCGACGTTGATCACGCCGTCCCGATCGAGGACGACGAGCTTGCGGTTGGGGCTGGTCGGCATCGTTCGGCCTTTACGCGGCGAGCTTCGAGATGTCGGCGACGCAGTTCATCTGCTGATGCAGCGCCGACAGCAGCGCGAGACGGTTCGCGCGCAGCGCGGGATCCTCGGCGTTGACCATCACGTCGTTGAAGAACGTGTCGACCGGCGCGCGCAGCGCGGCGAGCGCCGACAGCGCGCCCGTGTACGCACGCGCCTCGAGCTGCGACTGCACGTGCGGCGTCACGGCTGCGAGCTGCTCGTGCAGCGCCTTCTCGGCGGCCTCGACGAGCAGCGTCGGCTGCACCGTGCCGTTCGCGCCGCCTTCCGACTTCTTCAGGATGTTCGAGATCCGCTTGTTCGCGGCCGCGAGCGCTTCGGCTTCCGCGAGGCGCGTGAATTCGCGCACCGCGTCGAGGCGCGCGACGAGATCGTCGACACGCGTCGGGTTCAGGCTCAGCACCGCGTCGACTTCGCCGGCCGAGTAGCCGCGCTCGCGCAACAGGCCGCGCAGGCGGTCGATGAAGAACGCGAAGATCGCGTCGGTCGATTCGGCGACGCCCGGCACGCCTTCGAAGCGCGCATGGGCCGTGCGCAGCAGCGACACGAGATCGAGCGGCAGCTGTTTCTCGAGCAGCAGGCGCAGCACGCCGAGCGCGTGACGGCGCAGCGCGAACGGATCCTTCTCGCCGGTCGGCGCGAGGCCGATGCCCCAGATGCCGACGATCGTCTCGAGCTTGTCGGCCAGCGCGACGGCGGTGGACACCGGCGTGGTCGGCAGCGCGTCGCCGGAGAAGCGCGGCTGGTAATGCTCGGCGCAGGCGAGCGCGACGTCGTCGGGCTCACCGTCGTGGCGCGCGTAGTACGTGCCCATCGTGCCCTGCAGCTCCGGGAACTCGCCCACCATGTCGGTCAGCAGGTCGGCCTTCGCGAGGCGCGCGGCGCGCTTCGCGTGCGCGGCGTCGGCACCGATCGCGGGCGCGATCTCGCCGGCGAGCGCCTCGAGGCGCTCGACGCGTGCGAGCGCCGAGCCGAGCTTGTTGTGATAGACGACGTTCGCGAGCAGCGGCACGCGGTCCGCGAGCGGCTTCTTCTTGTCCTGCTCGAAGAAGAACTTCGCGTCGGCGAGGCGCGGGCGCACGACGCGCTCGTTGCCTTCGATGATCTCGCCCGGCGTCTTCGTCTCGATGTTCGACACGATCAGGAAGCGCGAGCGCAGCTTGCCGGCGACGTCGGTGAGCGCGAAGTACTTCTGGTTCGTCTGCATCGTGAGGATCAGGCATTCCTGCGGAACCTGCAGGAATTCGTCCTCGAAGCGGCACGGATAGACGACCGGCCATTCGACCAGCGACGTCACTTCGTCGAGCAGCGACTCGGGCATCACGACCGTGTCGCCGTTCGCGTGCTCGTTCAGCTGCGTGCGGATCGTTTCGCGGCGATCGGCGAAGTGCGCGATCACGCGGCCCTTGTCGCGCAGCGTGTCGGCATACGCGCGCGCATGCTGGATCGCGACGAGGCCGTCGGACAGGAAGCGGTGGCCGAGCGTGGTGTCGCCGGCATCGACGCCGAACGCGGTGACGGGCACGATGCGGTCGTCGTGCAGCACGGTCAGGCGGTGCACCGGACGCACGAACTTCACGTCGGAGCCGTCCGGGCGCTGGTAGGTCATCACCTTCGGGATCGGCAGCTTCTCGAGCGTTTCGTCGAGCGCGGCCTGCAGCCCGTCGGCGAGCGTCGCGCCGGCCGCCGAGTAGTTGACGAAGAACGCTTCGGCCTTGCCGTCCTGCGCGCGCTCGAGATCGGCGATCGACAGGTTCGGATGGCCGAGCGCCGCGAGCTTCTTCGCGAGCGGGGCGGTCGGCCGGCCTTCGGCGTCGAGCGCGACGGACACCGGCAGGACCTTTTCGCGGACCTGCTTTTCAGGCGCGACGGCGCGCACGTTCTGCACGACGACCGCGAGGCGGCGCGGCGTGGCGTAGCGTTCGAATACGAGTTCGCCTTCGATGAGGTCGCGCGCCGCGAGGCGTTGCGCGAGGCCTTCGGCGAATGCGTCGCCGAGGCGTGCGAGGGCCTTCGGCGGCAGCTCTTCGGTCAGCAGTTCGACGAGCAGGGGGGCGGGATGATTGTGCGTCATGTGTGGATTGAATCTCGTCTCGTCAGTCCTGATCGATCTTGCGTTCGACCTTGAGCGGCGGCGCCCATGCCGGCTGGGCGGCGTCCTGGGCGTCGGTGGTGAGGCCCGGCACGCCCGGCGGGTTGCCGAGCATCGGGAAGCCGAGCTTCTCGCGCGAGTCGTAGTAAGCCTGCGCGACGAGACGCGACAGCGCGCGGATGCGGCCGATGTACGCCGCGCGTTCCGTGACCGAGATCGCGCCGCGCGCGTCGAGCAGGTTGAACGTGTGGCCGGCCTTCAGCACGAGCTCGTACGCGGGCAGCGCGAGCTGCGCGTCGATCATCTTCTTCGCTTCCGCTTCGTAGCTGTTGAAGAACGTGAACAGCAGGTCGACGTTCGCGTGCTCGAAGTTGTAGGTCGACTGCTCGACCTCGTTCTGGTGGTAGACGTCGCCGTACGACAGGCGGCGCAGCTCGGGGCCGTTCGGGCCTTGCTCTTCCCATTCGGTCCACACGAGGTCGTACACGTTCTCGACCTTCTGCAGGTACATCGCGAGGCGCTCGAGGCCGTACGTGATCTCGCCGAGCACCGGCTTGCAGTCGAGGCCGCCGACCTGCTGGAAATACGTGAACTGCGTGACTTCCATGCCGTTCAGCCACACTTCCCAGCCAAGGCCCCACGCGCCGAGCGTCGGGTTCTCCCAGTCGTCTTCCACGAAGCGCACGTCGTTCTGCTTCAGGTCGAAGCCGAGCGCTTCCAGCGAACCGAGGTAGAGATCGAGGATGTTCTCCGGCGCCGGCTTGAGCACGACCTGGTACTGGTAGTAATGCTGCAGGCGGTTCGGGTTCTCGCCATAGCGGCCGTCCTTCGGGCGGCGCGACGGCTGCACGTAGGCGGCGCGCCATGGCTCCGGGCCGACCGCGCGCAGGAACGTGTGGACGTGCGACGTGCCCGCGCCGACTTCCATGTCGATGGGCTGGAGCAGGGCGCAACCCTGCTTGTCCCAGTAGGACTGCAGCGTCAGGATGATTTGCTGAAACGTAAGCATGAAGAGCCTTCGTGGCGCTGGCGCTCCGTTGCGGGCGGCGCTCCGGGCGGGGCCCGGAGGGTCGGCTCGCGCGGCGGCGCGGCTTGTTAGTGTGCTGAAACGTGCAATTTTACCGGATCGGCGGCCGGATGCGGCCGGAACGCGGACGAAGGGGGCGTCGGCGGTGTTTCGGGCGAGCCGTGCGCGGCCTGTGCGCGGGTCGTCGATGCGCGCGGTGCGCTCGCGCGCGGTGTCGCGATGCGCTGCTCGCTCCGCCTGCCGCGTCGCTTTGCGCGGGCGTTAAGATGCGCGTATTGCGGCGCGCGCGACGCCTGCCGCGCGACCGATTGCCCACTCCGGACCGCATGGACGATTCGAACGACCTCCTCATTCCGCTGATGCCGCCGCTGCTTGCGCTGCTCGGGCAGGCCGCCGACGCGCACGCGCGCGGCGAGCGCGACTCGCATGCGCTCTGGCTCGCCGCCGCCGGCCATCTGCACGCCGTCGACATGGCCGCGCTCGCGCAGCTTACCGCGGCGCTCGTCGCACGGCAGCGTGGCGCCGACGCGCTCGCGCTGGCCGAATGCGCGCTGCGCGTGCATCCGGGCGCCGGCGCGAGTTTCAATCATGGCTATGCGCTGCAGATGCTCGGCCGTCACGCCGACGCCGTCGCGTCGTACCGCGCCGCCTATGCGCTCGATCCGGGCTGGCCGTCGCTGCGCAACAACCTGGCGATCGCGCTGCGGCTGTCGGGCGGCGACCGCAACGAAGAAATCGCGCTGCTCGACGCGGCCGTGGCGGCCGACCCGCACGACGTGCAGGTGTGGACCAACCTGGTCGTCGCGCGGCTGGCGACGCAGGACCTCGACGGCGCGCTCGCGTGCGCGGCGCGGCTCGCGGAGATCGCGCCCGACAATGCGCTCGCGCAGAACAACATCGCGATGGCGATGAAGGAGGCGCAACGCTGGGACGACGCCGAGTGCCATGCGGCGCGCGCGTGCGAGCTGGCGCCCGATGACGCGTCGTTCCGTTTCAACCTCGCGATCATCCAGCTCGTGCGCGGCAACTACGCGGCCGGCTGGCGCGGCCACGAGGCGCGCTGGGACGGCGCCGGCGAGCTGCGCGGCCGCCGGCCGGTGCTGCCCGGCCCGCGCTGGCACGGCGAGCCGCTCGCGGGCAAGACGCTGCTCGTCTGGGGCGAGCAGGGGCTCGGCGACGTGCTGCAGTTCGCGCGCTTCGTCGCGCCGCTCGCCGAGCGCGTGCACCGCGAGGGCGGCCGGCTCGCGTGGAACACGTTTCCGCAGGTGGGCACGCTGATGCGGCGCAGCCTCGGCGCGCACGCGGATGCATTCAGCGCGGGCGGCGGCGTCGACGCGCTGCCGGCGTTCGACTACGAAGTGCCGCTGATCGGCCTGCCGTTGATGCTCGGGATGGAGACGTCGACGCTCGGCGCGGCGGTGCCGTACCTGCATGCCGATCCGCGCGCGCGCGACGCATGGCGAGCGCGGCTCGCGGGCGACGGCCGGCTGAAGGTCGGGCTCGTATGGACGGGCAGCGCGGGGCACCAGCGCAATCCGTTGCGGCGCGTCGGGCTCGAGCGCTATGCCGATGCGTTGCGCGGTGTCGACGGCGTCGCGTTTTACTCGCTGCAGCCGGGCGCGGACGCGGATGTCGCCGCGGCGCGCGCGGCCGGTTTCGCGATCGAGGACTTCACCGGCGAACTCGAGAGTTTCGACGATACGGCCGCGTTCATCGGCGCGCTGGATCTGGTGATCACGGTGTGCACGTCGGTCGCGCACCTGTCGGGCGCGCTCGGCGCACGCACCTGGGTGCTGCTCGACGTGAATCCGCACTGGCCCTGGCTGCTCGAACGCACCGACAGCCCGTGGTATCCGACCGCGACGCTGTACCGGCAGCCGACGTTCGGCGCGTGGGCACCGGTGATGGAAGCGCTCGGGCGGGATCTGCGCGGCCTGGCCGCGGCCGCGCAGCGGCCGGCCTGAACGGCTGGCCGGCGCGACGTCGCGCGTCGTTGCTTCCTGCGCGCGGCTTGCCGGGGTGTCGTGCGGACTCGGCCTCGTGCGCCGAACGTCGGCGGGCGGGGCGGTCCGCATGCCGCATCGACGGCGGCGGCCGCGCCGCGCCGCGCGCGCCGGCCGCCCGATGCGTCAGGCGTTCCGGTCTCCGCCGGCCTTCGCGCCGTTGCCGCGGCGCAGGCCCGGCCCGAACGTGAAGCCGAACGCGAGCAGCACCAGCGACACCGCGAGCACGATGTTGTTGCCGCTCGTCACGTACGGCGTGAAGCCGCTCGTGCCTTCGATCCGCACATCGAGCGAGCCGATCGTAAACGGCTTGAGCTGACCGAGCACGCGGCCGCGCGCGTCGATCGCGGCGGTCATCCCGGTATTGGTCGAGCGCAGCATCGGCCGGCCCGTCTCGAGCGCGCGCATCCGCGCGATCTGCAGGTGCTGGTCGAGCGCGATCGTGTCGCCGAACCACGCGAGGTTCGTCACGTTGACGAGCACGCCGGGCGGCTGCGGATTGTCGCGGATCGTCGCGGCGATTTCCTCGCCGAACAAGTCCTCGTAGCAAATGTCGGCCATCACCGGCTGGTTGTGCACGAGGAACGGCTTCTGCACCGGCGCGCCGCGCGCGAAGTCGCCGAGCGGCATCTTCATCAGGTCGACGAACCACCGGAAGCCCCACGGGATGAACTCGCCGAAGGGCACGAGATGGTGCTTGTCGTAGTGATAGATGTCGCGCGAGTGCGGCGTTACGCCGTACAGGCTGTTCGTGTAGTCGATGTAGTGGCCGTCCGGCGTGACCGATGCGCCGACCGCGCCGAACAGCACGGCCGAGCCGGTCGTGTCGCTGAACTTGCGGATCGCGACGGCGAACGGTTCGGGCAGCTCCTGGATCATCACCGCGATCGCGGTCTCCGGCGTGACGATCAGGTCGGCCGGTTTCTCGACGATCATCTGCGTGTACATCTTGATCGCCGCGTCGATGCCTTCCTGCTCGAACTTGATGTCCTGCTTCACGTTGCCCTGCAGCAGCCGCACCGTGAGCGGCGCGTTCGCGGGCACGGTCCACGCGGCCTGCGACAGCGCGATGCCGGCCGCGACGAGCGCGACGGCGATGCCGGCCGGCGCGGCGATGCGCACGCGCGCGTTGCCGGCGGCGCTGTTTTCGGATGCGGGCGCCCGGCGCGCGGCGACGAGCGCCTGCACGACCAGCGCGGCGAACAGCGCGAGCACCCAGGCGATGCCGTACACGCCGACGACCGGCGCGAAGCCCGCGAACGGACCGTCGACCTGCGGATAGCCGCTCGCGAGCCACGGGAACCCGGTGAATACGGTGCCGCGCAGCCATTCGCCGAGCGCCCAGGCGCTCGCGAACGCGAACGCGCCGTGCCAGGTCGGCGAGAACGGCCGCGGATCGGGTTCGCGGCGATGCCATGCATGGCCCGCGCAGAACGACCAGAGCCCCGCCGAGAACGCCGGGTACAGCGACAGGTAGAGCGAGAACAGCACCAGCGCGCCGCCCGCGAGCGGTGCGGCCATCTCGCCGTACACGTGCATGCTGATGTAGAGCCACCAGATGCCGCTGATGAAGTTGCCGAAGCCGAACGCGCCGCCGGTGAGCGCGGCGCCGCGCCAGCTCGACGTGCGCGTCAGCTGCGCGAAAAACCAGACGAATACGACGAGCTGCAGCCAGCCGCCGTGCGGGGTCGGTGCGAAGCTGAGCGTATTGGCCGCGCCGGCGAGCAGCGCGGCCGGATAGTGCCAGCGCGGCAGCGTGCGGCCGGGCGCCGGCGCGAGAAGACCGCCAGCCGGGCGGGACGGGATCGGATCGTCCATGTGAAGCAAAAGAGGGCGAGCGGTTGAAGGAGACGCGACCGGCGCGAGACGGTCAGTCCTCGTGCGAGGTTTCGGCGCGGCGGCTCGCGAGGGGGTTGCGGCGCACCAGCAGCACGTGGACCTGGCGCGCATCGCCGCGCTGGATCTCGAACACGAGGTTGCCGAGCTGCAGCTTCTCGCCGCGGTGCGGCACGCGGCCGAAATGATGGGTGATCAGCCCGCCGATCGTGTCGACCTCGTCGTCGGGGAAGTCGGTGCCGAACGCCTCGTTGAACTGTTCGATCTCGGTGAGCGCGCGCACGCGGAAGCGGCCGTCGGGCCCCGAGATGATGTTGCCGGCTTCCTCGTCGAAGTCGTATTCGTCCTCGATGTCGCCGACGATCTGTTCGAGCACGTCCTCGATCGTGATCAGGCCCGCGACGCCGCCGTATTCGTCGACGACGATCGCGAGGTGGTTGCGGTTCACGCGGAAGTCGTGCAGCAGCACGTTCAGGCGCTTCGATTCGGGAATGAACACGGCGGGGCGCAGCATCCCGCGCACGTCGAATTCCTCTTCGGCGTAGAAGCGCAGCAGGTCCTTCGCGAGCAGCACGCCGATCACGTTGTCGCGGTTCTCCTCGTACACGGGGTAGCGCGAGTGCGCCTTCTCGAGGACGAACGGGATGAAGTCTTCAGGCTTGTCGGCGATGTTGATCGCGTCCATCTGCGCGCGCGGCACCATGATGTCGCGCGCGCACAGGTCGGACACCTGGAACACGCCTTCGATCATCGACAGCGAATCGGCGTCGATCAGGTTGCGTTCGTGGGCGTCCTGGAGGATTTCCAGCAGCTCGGACCGGGATTCCGGCTCGGGCGAGATGAAGTCGGTCAGGCGCTCGAGCAGCGAGCGCTTTTCTTGCGGTTTGTCGGTGAGCTTACGACTGGGATACGAATCGTTCATGGTGGTGCGCCCGGGTCATGCCGGGGCGCGCGGTCACGGAGTAGGCAAGGATACACCAAGGGCATGGCGCGGCCGTGTCACACCGGCCGTCCGGCCGGGGGCAGGCGGCGCGCGCGAGCCCCGCTCGGGAACGGCCGCGCCGGGCGCGACGCCGTCCTGTGTATCCATCCTATCTCAGAAAGGGGCGGCGGGGCACGGCGGCAAAAAAAGCGGAGGCGACCGGCCGGCCGGTCGGCGTCGGTGGCATTTCGTCGCGTGCAGGGCGGGCCGGGCGGGCGCTCGGACCCTCAGAAGCGCATGCCGGCGGAACAGCCGCCGGCGGCCGCGCCGTTGGTCGCGGCGCCGCCGCAACCGAACATGCCGCAGCCGGACAGCGCGACGCTCGTGGCGACGAGCAGCGCGGCCAGCATGACGCGCGATCTGCGTGACGGGTTCATCGGCGCGGATTCTCCTTCGAACGCACGGGGGCGGCGGCCGGTGTGGCGCAAGCCGGCCGGTCGGGCATCACCGGCATCGCGCGAGCAGCCCTTCCAGCGCGCGGTCGGGGATGCCGCTCGCGCGCAGCGCGTCCACGGTGCGGCTCACGTAGTCGAGCGTCGTGCCGTAGCGGCCGGCCGCGCAGCTGAACACTTCCTTCACGACGGGGTCGGTCAGCTTGCCGGTGTAGGTGGGCACGTCGCGGCGCATCACGAATGCCAGCGCGTTCACGCGTTCGCCGGTCTCGAGCGTGCACGGCAGCCACGCGGGCCGGTACGACCCCATCGGCATTTCGCGTTTCCACAACGTCTCGAGATGCGGCTGCGCAGTCGGGCCCGCGAGCCGGAACGCGATGCCCGAGCACGAGCCGCCGCGATCGAGCGCGAGCACGAGGCCCGGACGTTCGGGCGTGCCGCGGTTCACGCGCGACCACAGGTAGAGCCCGCGATGGTAGCCGTGCACCTTGCCGCGCACGGCGGCGACGGTCGGCAGCCCGGGGTTCCAGATCAGCGAGCCATAGCCGAACAGCCAGAGATCCTGCCGGCCGTCCCAGTCGCGCATCGTGTGCGCGAGCGACGCCGCGAGTTCGTCTTCCGTCAGCAGCCGTCCCTCGCCGATCGACGGCGGGTAGGCGGGCGGCAGCATCGCGGCGTGGTGCATGGTGCGGACGGCTTTTACTGGTACGGGTTCGGGAAGCCCAGCTTCGCGAGGATGTCGACTTCGAGCGCTTCCATTTCGGCGGCGTCCTCGTCGCTCGTCTCGTGATCGTAGCCCTGCGCGTGCAGCGCGCCGTGCACCAGCAGGTGCGCGTAATGGGCGATGAGCGGCTTGCCCTGTTCGTGCGCTTCCTTCTCGACGACCGGGCAGCACAGCACGAGGTCGCCGATCACGGTGCCGTCGGGCGCCGGGTCGTACGCGAAGGTCAGCACGTTGGTCGAGTAGTCCTTGTGGCGGTAGCCGGCGTTCAGCGTTTGGCCTTCTTCGTTGCCGACGAAGCGCACGGTGAGCTGCGCGTTCGCGAACAGCGCCGGCTCGAGCCATTCGGCGATCAGCTTGCGTTTCGGCAGCGTCTTGCGGATGTCGGCGGTGATCTCGTCACCGTACTGCACGGACAGGTCGAGCTCCAGCTCGCGCAGCTCGTCCGCCATTTCCGCGATTTCCTCGTCGCGCGGCGCGGGTTCGGCACCCACGTGCAGCGTCACGCTGTCGTAGTGCTCGGGCTGCAGCGCGAGCTTCGCGCGCATCGCCGGATCGTTGTGCTGCGCGACGATCGCGACGGCTGCCTCGCCCGAGCTGCCCGACAGGTCGAACATCAGGCTGCGGCCGTCCGGGAAGTCGATTCGAAGCCCTTGCGCGTTGACGGTCCGGGCCTTGCCCTTCGCATCGAACAGCGAAAGACGCGGGGAATCGGGCGCGGCGGACTGGTCGCGCCCGGACTTGCGAGAACGGGAAGATTTCATGACGGGTGCGGCGATTGGAACGCGTTGAGGATACACCAAACGGCCGATCGCTCCCGAATTCGAACCGGCCGCGCGCGGGCGAAAAAATGCCCGGCGCGCCGTCGGGCGGGCCGGGCTGGGGCCGTTGGTCGGCGCGGCGCGCGGGCGCCGCCGGCTTCCTACGCGTCCTTGTGCTGCGCGTGGAAGTCGTCGTACGCCTCGACGATGCGTGCGACGAGCGGATGGCGCACGACGTCGGCGCTCGTGAAGCGCGTGAGCGCGATGCCGCGCACGCCGCCGAGCACCTGCTGCGCCTCGACGAGGCCGCTCTTGTGCCCGCGCGGCAGGTCGACCTGGCTCGTGTCGCCGGTGACGACGGCCTTCGAGCCGAAACCGATCCGCGTGAGGAACATCTTCATCTGCTCGGGCGTCGTGTTCTGCGCCTCGTCGAGGATGATGAACGCGTGGTTCAGCGTGCGGCCGCGCATGTAGGCGAGCGGCGCGATCTCGATCATCTGGCGCTCGAACATCTTCGCGGTCTTGTCGAAGCCGAGCAGGTCGTACAGCGCGTCGTACAGCGGCCGCAGGTACGGGTCGACCTTCTGCGCGAGATCGCCCGGCAGGAAGCCGAGCCGCTCGCCGGCCTCGACGGCCGGGCGCGTCAGCACGATCCGCTTGACCTGGTCGCGCTCGAGCGCGTCGACCGCGCACGCGACCGCGAGGTAGGTCTTGCCGGTGCCGGCCGGCCCGATGCCGAACGTCACGTCGTGCTGCAGGATCTGCTTCAGGTATTCGCGCTGCGCGGGCGTGCGGCCGCGCAGGTCGGCGCGCCGCGTGTAGAGCTTCGGCGCGGGTTCTTCGTCCGGCATTTCCGCGTCGAGCTGCGCGACGGGCTCGTCGAACGGATGGTCCGGATCGCCGCGAAAGCGCACGTCGAGCGTGTCCTGGCGGCCGTTGCCGGACGTGTGGCGCACTTCGACCAGCGCGAGCTGGATATCGTCGACCGACAGCGGATCGCGCGCGCGGTTGTAGAAGTTCTCGAGCGCTGCGAGCGCGAGCTTCGCGCCGCGGCCGCGGATCGTGATCCGGTGGCCGCGCCGCGCGAGCGTGACGTCGAGCGCCTGTTCGATCTGCCGCAGGTTCTCGTCGAGCGGGCCGCAGAGGTTGGCGAGGCGCGCGTTGTCGTCGCGCGGCGCGGTGAATTCCAGTGCTTGGACGGTCTTCAAAGTAGCGTCGGGCTCCTGTGGAACGTCAGTCGGTCAGTGGGTGGCCGCGCTCGCGTCGTCGCTCACGAGCAGCAGCTCGCCGCGCAGCGAGTGCGGGTACGCATGGTTGATCTTCACGTCGATCATCTGGCCGATCAGGCGCGGGTGCGACGCGAGCGGCGCCGGGAAATTCACGACCCGGTTGTTCTCGGTGCGGCCCGACAGTTCGTTCGGGTCCTTGCGCGACGGGCCCTCGACGAGGATCCGCTCGACCTTCCCGACCATCGACTGGCTGATGCGCGCGACGTTTTCCTCGATGGTCGCCTGCAGATGTTGCAGGCGTTTGAGCTTGACCTCGCGCGGCGTGTCGTCGTGCAGGTTCGCGGCCGGCGTGCCGGGGCGCGGGCTGTAGATGAACGAGAAGCTGGTGTCGTAGCTCATCTCGTGCACGAGCGCCATCATCTTGTCGAAATCCTCTTCGGTCTCGCCGGGGAAGCCGACGATCATGTCGGTCGACAGCGACAGGTCCGGGCGGATCGCGCGCAGCTTGCGGATCACCGACTTGTATTCCAGCACCGTGTAGCCGCGCTTCATCGCCATCAGGATGCGGTCGGAGCCGTGCTGGACCGGCAGGTGCAGGTGGCTCACGAGCTTCGGCACCTTCGCGTAGGTGTCGATCAGGCGCTGCGTGAATTCCTTCGGATGCGAGGTCGTGTAGCGGATTCGCTCGATGCCGGGGATGTCGGCGACGTATTCGATCAGCGTCGCGAAATCGGCGATTTCGGACGAGCCGGCCGCCAGCGCGCCGCGGTAGGCGTTCACGTTCTGGCCGAGCAGCGTGACTTCGCGCACGCCCTGGTCGGCGAGGCCGGCCACTTCGGTCAGCACGTCGTCGAGCGGGCGCGACACTTCATCGCCGCGCGTGTACGGCACGACGCAGTAGCTGCAGTACTTCGAGCAGCCTTCCATGATCGACACGAACGCGCTCGGGCCCTCGACGCGCGCGGGCGGCAGGTGGTCGAACTTCTCGATTTCCGGGAACGAGATGTCGACCTGCGCGCGGCCGCTCTCGCGGCGCGCGTCGATCATCTGAGGCAGGCGGTGCAAGGTTTGCGGGCCGAACACGAGGTCGACGTACGGCGCGCGCGACACGATCGACGCGCCTTCCTGGCTGGCGACGCAGCCGCCGACGCCGATCAGCAGGCCCGGCTTCGCTTCCTTCAGCTCGCGCACGCGGCCGAGATCGGAGAACACCTTTTCCTGCGCCTTCTCACGCACCGAGCACGTGTTGAACAGGATGATGTCCGCGTCTTCCGGGGTATCGGTCTTTTCGAGGCCTTCGGCCGCATTGAGCACGTCCACCATCTTGTCCGAGTCGTACTCGTTCATCTGGCAGCCGAAGGTCTTTACGTAAACTTTCTTGGTCATGGGGATTCGCCGTTCGCAGTGGTTGACCTGGGGGCGTCGTCAAGGGTGAATCGGGACGGCTGCTGCGATGCAGCGGCGCGTGCCGGTGCCGCGTGGCGGACCGGGGCGCGCAGCGCGCGTCGGGCGAGCCTCTCGCGCAACGCGTGAACGCGTGAAAAGCCGTCGGGAAAGCCTTCCATTATAGCTTTACGCGCCGTGCCGGGCGGGCGGCGGGTTGCGGCCGCGCGACGCCTTTCGTTGCATTCCGACCCTGATATGGCGGCGCGGCGGCCGTCAGCGGCACGCGTTCAGCAGGTCGTCCAGCGCCGCTTCCTCGCGCGCGAAGCGTTCGGCGAGGAAGTCGAGCAGCACGCGCACGCGCGGCGCCATGTAGCGCTTGCTGTGATAGATCGCGTGCAGCGGCGCGTCCTGGTGCCGCCAGTCGGGCAGCAGCACGCGCAGCCGGCCGGCGCGCACGTCGTCGGCGATGTCCCACAGCGACTTCAGCGCGATGCCGTGGCCGCGCAGCGTCCATTCGCGGGTCAAGCCGCCGTCGTTGGTCTCGAACGCGGTCGACACCGGCACCGTGTGGGTCTGCACCTCGTCGCCGCGCGTGAAGCGCCACGTGTTCATCGGGCCCGACGCGATCGTGATCACGTTGCAGGGAAAGCGGGCCAGATCGTGCGGGTCGGCCGGCACGCCGTGGCGCTCGACGAACGACGGCGCCGCGCACAGCACGCGCCGGTTCGCGGCGAGCCGGCGCGCGATCAGCGCGCCGTCGGGCGGGGCGGCGAAGCGGATTGCGAGGTCGATCTCGTCCTGCCACAGGTTCGACGCCGAATCGGACGCCGTCAGCGAGAACGTGACGCCCGGGTGCAGCGTGGTGAATTCGTCGAGCCAGTCGAGCAGCTGGTTGCGGCCGAAATCGGACGTCGACGACAACCGCACCTTGCCGGCCACCACGTTGCGGCCTTCCTGCAGCAGCGCATGCGCGTCGTCGAGCGCCTGCAGCGCCTGCCGGCAGCAGTTCAGGTAGAGCCGGCCTTCGTCGGTGAGCCGCAGCTGCCGCGTGGAGCGCTCGAACAGCCGCGTCGCGACCTTCGCCTCGAGCTTCGCAAGGCGCGCGCTCGCGGCGGCCGGCGTGAGGTTCAGCTTGCGCCCGGCCGCGGACAGGCTGCCCAGTTCGGCCGCCTCGACGAACAGCCGGATGTCGCCCAGTCGATCCATCGGATTTTCCAGAAATTTTTGAAAATGGTTCAAATGCCACGCCAATTATCAAAGATAGGCGTATTCGGGACAATGCGCGCAGATCCCGCCTTTTGTGCGGTGCGGCACCGACCGGGCGCCGCGTCCGCCGCCCTTTCGGAGAACGTCATGCCCATTCCGCTCCTGGCGCTCGCGATCAGCGCCTTCGCCATCGGCACCACCGAATTCATCATCATGGGCCTGTTGCCCGAAGTCGCGCACGACCTCGCCGTGTCGCTGCCGTCGGCCGGGCTGCTGGTCACCGGCTACGCGCTCGGCGTCGCGGCCGGCGCGCCGCTGCTCGCGGTGCTGACGAGCCGCATGCCGCGCAAGGCCGCGCTGCAGCTGCTGATGGCGATCTTCATCGTCGGCAACGTGCTGTGCGCGACCGCGTCCGGCTACGCGATGCTGATGGTCGCGCGCGTCGTCACGTCGTTCGCGCACGGCTCGTTCTTCGGGATCGGCGCCGTGGTCGCCGCGTCGCTCGTGCCGGCCGACAAGCGCGCGAGCGCGATCGCGCTGATGTTCACGGGCCTCACGCTGTCGAACGTGCTCGGCGTGCCGTTCGGCACGTTCGTCGGCCAGCTGCTCGGCTGGCGCGCGTCGTTCTGGATCGTCGCCGCGCTCGGCGTGCTGTCGCTCGGCGGCGTCGCGCTGCTGGTGCCGAACCGCCACGACAGCGGGCCCGTCGGCCTCGGCCACGAAGTGCGCGTGCTGAAGGAGCCGCAGGTCTGGCTCGCGCTGCTGATGACCGTGCTCGGCTTCGGCGGCGTGTTCGTCGTGTTCACGTATATCGCGCCGATCCTCGAAACCGTCACCGGCTATTCGCCGCGCGCGGTCGCGTTGATCCTCGTGCTGTTCGGCGCGGGGCTGACGGTCGGCAACACGCTCGGCGGCAAGCTCGCCGATCGCGCGCTGATGCCGTCGCTGATCGCGATCCTGGTCGCGCTGATGGCCGTGATGGCCGTGTTCGCGAAGACGAGCCACCTGCCGGTCGCGGCCGCGGTGACCGTGTTCGTATGGGGAATCGCCGCGTTCGCGACGGTGCCGCCGCTGCAGGCGCGCGTCGTCGAGAAGGCCGCGAGCGCGCCGCATCTCGCGTCGACGTTGAACATCGGCGCGTTCAACGTCGGCAATGCGGCCGGCGCGTGGCTCGGCGGCCTCGCGCTGGGGCACGGCTTCGCGCTCGACGCGCTGCCGTGGGTCGCCGTCGCGGTGACGTTCGCGGCGCTCGTCGTCACGTGGCTCGCGATGCGGCTCGATGCGCGCGCGCCGGCGCGCGGCGCCGCACCGGCCGCGCATTGATGGTGCATCGGGCGGCGGTGCACCGGCGCTATGGCGACAGGAAAAGGTTCGCGAGAAACGCATTCCTCCGCGATGCTGATAACGGTGTGAAGATAACTTCGTTTGCCGGGTCGGGGCCGGGTGATAGCGTCTCGATACGCGCCGTTCGTGGCGCAACCCGATTCCGATTCAGGCTTACCCCATTCGCAGGGCCGCGCGGCGGCCCGGAGGCCATGCTATGTCTTCACCCCTTGCGCTGGTGCGCGACGTGTCTTCCTTCGAATCCGGCAATGCCGTCGACGCGCGGACGTCCGCGTCGCTCGACGTCCTCGAGCAGGTCGTCGGCGTGAACCTCGCGCGCCTGCGCGCCGAGCGGCAGCTGTCGCTCGATGCGCTCGCGCGGCTGTCCGGCGTGTCGCGCGCGATGCTCGCGCAGATCGAATCCGCGCGCAGCGTGCCGTCGATCAAGGTGCTCTGCAAGATCGCCGCGGCGCTCAAGGTATCGGTCGCCGCATTCCTGCGCCGTCACGCGGTGAACGGCTTCGAGCACCTGGCGGCCGAGCGCGCGGCGCGCGTCGTCAGCTCGAACGGCCGCTTCTCGGCGCGCGCGCTGTATCCGGAAGGCGAACCGGCCGCGGCCGAGTTCCACGAGCTGCGGATCGCGCCGCTGCACACGGAGCCCGGCACGCGCCGCGCGCCCGGCACGACGGTCAACCTGGTCGTCAGCGAGGGCACGCTCGAAGTCAGCGTGCACGATCGCCGCCAGTTGCTCGCGACCGGCGACGCAATCGTGTTCGACGCCGACCAGCCGTACAGCCTGCGCAATCCCGGCGACAGCGAGGCGCGCGCGTTCCGCGTGACGGTGAGCCCCGAGGTGCCGCCGCGCTGGCTCGTGCCCGACGCCGCGCACGCGGCCGGCTGAGCGCGCGGGCGGGTCGCCGGGCCGGCGCCGGTTCCATCGGGACGCGCGCAGGCCCGGTGTCGGCCGTTCGGACGATGCCGTTAGACGGCGTCGTCAGTAAGGTTTTAGGTGTGGTTCGCTGCGCGGTGCGCGCAGCTGATGTATGCTTGGCCGGCCGTTCCACGGGGAGATCCCCGTGGCCGGTAATCAGTGCGTCTTCAGGGCGGGGCGAAATTCCCCACCGGCGGTAGGCTGGCGAAAGCCGGCGAGCCCGCGAGCGCCCGCGCATATGCGCGGGGTCAGCAGATCTGGTCGAATGCCAGAGCCGACGGTCATAGTCCGGATGAGAGAAGATGTGCAGATAGTCATGTCCGTCAGGGCCGCTTTGCCGTCCGTGCGAAGCGGGTTGTCGTTCTGTCTGTTTGCAATGCCCTGAAACGTTTTTCGCCCAAATCGTAATCGCGAGGAGCGTTTCACATGTCCTTCAAGTCCGTTTCGTCGGCACCTGCCGACGCCTTTGCCGATCTCCCGTTGCTGGATTCCGAACCGGTGCCGCCGCGCATCGCCGCCGCGCTCGACGCGTTGCGCGCGGGCCGCGCGGTCGTGTTGCAGGACGATCACGACCGAGAAAACGAGGCCGACCTGATCGTCGCCGCCGAACGCATCACGCCCGAGACGATGGCGCTCCTGATCCGAGAGTGCAGCGGCATCGTGTGCCTGTGCCTGACCGACGACAAGGTCCGCGCGCTCGAGCTGCCGCCGATGGTGCAGACCAACGAGAGCCGCAACGGCACCGCGTTCACCGTGTCGATCGAGGCGCGCGAAGGCGTGCATACCGGCGTGTCCGCGGCCGACCGCGTGACGACGATCCGCGCGGCGATCGCCGACGATGCGAAGCCGTACGACATCGTGCGCCCCGGCCACGTGTTTCCGTTGCGCGCGCAACCGGGCGGCGTGCTGGCGCGCCGCGGCCATACCGAAGGCACGGTCGACCTGTCGATCCTCGCGGGGCTGAAGCCGGCGGGCGTGCTGTGCGAGCTGATGAATCCCGACGGCACGATGACGCGCGGCGACGACGTCGAGCGTTTCGCGCAGCAGCACGGGCTGCCGATGCTGACGATCGCGGAGCTCGTCGAATTCCGCGAAGCGCTGGCGGCCGCGCGCGAGCGCTGCTGCGAGCCGGCCTGAGGGCCGGCATGGCGGGCGCACCGTGGCGCCCGCGGGTACGGCGTGCGCAGCGAGCCGCACGCCGGTGATGTCGCTCCGGCGCGGCGGTCGGTCAGGACTGCACGTCGCCGAATTCGCCGCGCAGGCCGGCCGCGACGAGCGCCGGCAGTTCATCCATCCTGCGCATGATCCGCGTGATGCCCATCGCGCGCAGCGCGTCCGCGTAGTTGTCGGGGATGTGGCTCGCGCCGACGAACGCGATCGTCTTCATGCCCGCCGCGCGCGCGGCGTTCAGGCCCGACACGCTGTCCTCGACGACGATGCAGCGCGCCGGCGCGACGCCAAGCGTGCGCGCCGCATGCAGGTACACGTCGGGGTAGGGCTTTGGCCGCGCGACCTGCTCGGAGCTGAACACGCGCTCGCCGAAGATTTCGGTGAGCGACGCGCGCTTCAGCGAGCTGCGCACGCGCACGAGCCGGCTGTTCGACACCACCGCGGCCGGCAGGCCGACCTTCAGCAACGCGTCGCGCACGCCGGTGATCGGCGCGAGCGATTGCGCGAGACCGGTTTCGATGTTGCGCTCGACGGTCTCGATGAAGTTGTCCGGCATCCGGATGCCGAAATGCGCTTCGAGCCCCGCGAGAAAGCGCGACGTCTGCTGGCCGAACGCAGACTTCGCGGCGGCTTCGAAATCGAGATGCGGGAAGGTGGCGGACAGCGTTTCGAGCAGCACGCGGTCGGCAATGACTTCGCTGTCGACGAGCACGCCGTCGCAGTCGCAGATAAGGTGATCGAGCATGATGGTGAAGAAGCGGGGTGTCGGCGACGCCGATCATGCCGCCATGATACGTGCTTTCGCGGCTGCGCCGTGCGGCGCGAGTGCCCGGTCACGATGACGCACCTCGTTGACGGAGGCGTCGTCGCGGCGCGAGCGCGGCGGACTCGTCGTCGATCACCGTTCCGACCCGCGAGCCCTTGCGTGTCGCGAAGCGTGGTCCCGGCGTCGAAGTCGTCCGGTATCGGCCACGGGCGATTCGCGGTGCCGGCGAAGCGACGATCGCGCGACGAAGTGAGTGGCCGGAAGCGCGCGGCAGGCCGTGCCGCGCGCAGGCTCGAGGTCGAATGACGGCGTGCTCAGGCCATCGCGTGCAGGCGCAGATACAGGCCGGCCGCCGCGGCGCCGCCGAGCAGCGGGCCGATCACCGGCACCCACGCATAGCGCCAGTCGCTGTCGCGCTTGCCGGGGATCGGCAGCAGCGCATGCATCAGGCGCGGCGACAGGTCGCGCGCCGGGCTCATCGCATAACCGGTCGGCCCGCCGAGCGAGATGCCGATGCCGAGCACGAGCAGGCCGACCGGCAGCGCGTCGAGCGCGCCGAGGCCGACCTGCGGCGACGCGAGATACAGCACGCCGAGGATCAGCACGAACGTGCAGATCGCTTCGGTCAGCACATTGTGCGTGGTGCTGCGGATCGCGGGCGCCGTGCAGAATACCGCGAGCTTCAGGTCCGCATCGACTTCCTTCGCGAAGTGCTGGCGATACGCGAGCCACACGAGCAAGGCGCCCGCCATCCCGCCGAGCATCTGCGCGAGGATGTAGCCGCCGACCTTCGACCACGCGAACTTGCCCGCGAGCGCGAGGCTGATCGTGACGATCGGGTTCAGGTGCGCGCCGCTGAACGATGCGGTCACGTAGACGGCGACGAACACGGCCATCGCCCAGCCCATCACGATCACGATCAGGTCCGCGCCCTTGCCCTTGGTCTTCGCCAGCAGCACGTTGGCGACCGCGCCGTTGCCGAGCAGCACGAGAATGGCGGTGCCGATGAATTCTGCAATATAAGGTGACATGTTTGTCTCTCGTAGGTCGCGGCGGACTCGCGCGTTGCGCGGTCCGCCGGTGTTGTTGTATTTCGTTCGGAGTTCTTGTGATTGCTGCCGCGGTGCTTACTGTACGTCGTCGGCCCACGCCTTCGCGGCGCGCACCGCGCGTTGCCAGCCGGCCATGCAGCGCTCGACCTGCTCCTTCGGCATCGACGGCGAGAAGCGGCGATCGAGCTGCCACTGGCTGCGCACTTCGTCGAGGTTCTTCCAGTAGCCGATCGCGAGGCCCGCGAGGTAGGCTGCGCCGAGCGCGGTCGTCTCGGTGATCTGCGGGCGCACCGCGTCGACGCCGAGCAGGTCCGCCTGGAACTGCATCAGCAGGTCGTTCGCGCTCGCGCCGCCGTCGACGCGCAGCTCGCCGATGCTGATGCCCGAGTCGGCTTCCATCGCGGCCAGCACGTCGAGCGACTGATAGGCGATCGCATCGAGCGCCGCGCGCGCGAGATGCGCGGACGTGGTGCCGCGCGTGACGCCGAACACCGAACCGCGCGCCCGTGCGTTCCAGTGCGGCGCGCCGAGGCCCGCGAACGCCGGCACCAGATAGACGCCGTCGGTATGCGGCACGCTCGCGGCGAGCGCTTCGATTTCGGCGGCCGTCTTGATGATGCCGACACCGTCGCGCAGCCACTGCACGACCGCGCCCGCGATGAAGATGCTGCCTTCGAGCGCGTACTGCACGTCGTTGCCGATCTGCCACGCGATCGTCGTGACGAGGTTGTTCTTCGACTCGATCGGCTTGTCGCCGGTGTTCATCATCAGGAAGCAGCCGGTGCCGTAGGTGTTCTTCACCATGCCCGACGTCGTGCACATCTGGCCGAACAGCGCCGCGTGCTGGTCGCCGGCGATCCCCGCGAGCGGGATCTTCGACGCGAACACCGTGGTTTTCGTATGGCCGTAGATTTCCGACGACGCCTTCACTTCCGGCAGCATGCTGCGCGGGATGTCGAGCAACTCGAGCAGCTCGCTGTCCCACTCGCGCGTGTGGATGTTGAACAGCATCGTGCGCGACGCGTTCGTCACGTCGGTCACGTGCAGCTCGTGCTTCGTGAAGTTCCACACGAGCCAGCTGTCGACGGTGCCGAACGCGAGCTTGCCCTGGCGCGCCTTGTCGCGCGCGCCCGGTACGTTGTCGAGGATCCAGCGGATCTTGGTCGCGGAGAAGTACGAGTCGATCGGCAGGCCGGTCTTCGCGCGCACCTTCGCCTCGAGGCCCTGTGCTTTCAGCGAATCGCAGAAGTCGGCGGTGCGGCGGTCCTGCCACACGATCGCGTTGTAGACGGGCTGGCCCGTCTCGCGATCCCAGACGATCGTCGTCTCGCGCTGATTGGTGATGCCGATCGCGGCGATCGACGTGCCGTTCAGGCCGGTGCGCGTGACCGCCTCGGCGGCGACACCCGCCTGCGTCGACCAGATTTCCTGCGGGTCGTGCTCGACCCAGCCGGGTTGCGGGTAGATCTGTTCGAATTCCTTCTGGGCGATCGATACGATGTTGCCCTGGCGATCGAACAGCATTGCGCGGGAGCTCGTCGTGCCCTGGTCAAGCGCGAGGATGTACTGATCCTGCATGTCTCTCATCTCCATCCGTGGATTGGCGTAGTTGTGATGCGCGCCGCATGTTACGCGGCGCGTCGGTGAATCAACGTCGGTCAGGCAACTGCAACTGCAAACGGATCACGCGTGCGGCGCGTGCGCGGCGGCGAACCACGCATCGACCGCGGCCGTCACCGCGTCGAGCGTGCCGGGCGCGACGTGCAGGCCGAGCTTCGAGCGGCGCCACAGCACGTCCTGCGCGCAGGTCGCCCATTCGACGTCGCGCAGGTAGCGCAGTTCGGCGTCGTGGATGCCCGGGGCGATCTCGGCGCCGAGGTCGGCGAGCGACGTCGCGCCGTCCACAACGCGTTCCGCGCGCGTGCCGTATGCGCGCGCATAGCGGCGCGCAAGCGCGGCGGGCAGCCACGGATGGCGTTTCGCGAATGCGTCGGCGAACACGTCGAACTTCGCGTTCGCGATGTCGCCGCCCGGCAGCGGCGCGCCGGCCGTCCAGGTCTTCGCGTCGCGGCCGAGCGCGCGACACAGCAGGTCGGCGGCTTCCTCCGCGAGCTTGCGGAACGTCGTGATCTTGCCGCCGAACACCGACAGCAGCGGCGCGCCGGCGCCGTCGTCCATCTCGAGGCGATAGTCGCGCGTGACGGCCGACGCGTTCGCCGCGTTTTCGTCTTCCAGCAGCGGGCGCACGCCCGAATAGGTCCAGTGCACGTCGGCCGGCGAGATCTTGCGCTTGAAGTAGCGGTTGATCGAGTCGCACAGATACTGCGTCTCGTCGCGATCGATCGCGACCTTCGCGGGATCGTTCGTGTATTCGACGTCGGTCGTGCCGATCAGCGTGAAGTCGTGCTCGTACGGAATCGCGAAGATGATCCGCTTGTCCGGGTTCTGGAAGATGTATGCGTGGTCGTGATCGAACAGGCGCCGCGTGATGATGTGGCTGCCCTTCACGAGCCGCACGCTGTGCTGCGCGCCGCGACCGAGCGCGCCGTGCAGCACTTCGCCGACCCACGGGCCGGCTGCGTTCGCGACCGCGCGCGCACGCACGACGCGGATCGAGCCGTCCGCGTGCCGCAGCCGCGCTTCCCATTCGTCGCCGCGGCGTTCCGCCGACACGAGTTTCGTGCGCGTGAGGATCTCGGCGCCGCGCTCCTTCGCATCGAGCGCGTTCAGCACGACGAGGCGCGCGTCGTCGACCCAGCCGTCCGAATACACGAAGCCGCGCTTGATCGAGTCGATCAGCGGCGCGCCGGCCGCGTGGCGGCGCATGTCGATGCCGCGGGAGCCGGGCAGCAGTTCGCGCTTCGCGAGGTGATCGTAGAGGAACAGGCCGATGCGGATCAGCCAGGCCGGCCGCAGGTTCGGCATGTGCGGCATCACGAAGCGCAGCGGCCACATGATGTGCGGCGCCGCGCGCAGCAGCGTCTCACGCTCCTGCAGCGCTTTGCGGACGAGTCCGAATTCGTTGTATTCGAGGTAGCGCAGGCCGCCGTGAATCAGCTTCGTGCTGGACGACGACGTGTGCGACGCGAGGTCGTCCTGCTCGCAGAGCAGGACCGACAGGCCGCGGCCGGCCGCATCGCGCGCGATGCCGGCGCCGTTGATGCCGCCGCCGACGACGAGCAGATCGTAGCGATTCGGTTGGGTCACCTGCTGTCCTTATCGTCTGATGGAAATGGACGAACATGAAATGTTCGAATTCGAAATTTAACGAACGAAATCGAAAAAGTAAAGTTCGAAAAAGCGGGGCCAGTAGCGCGTGGCGCGATCCCGGACGATACTGGCGCAATCGACCGTTTCGCGAGGTGAATCATGCGTATTGGGATGTGGGCCGGCGCGTGCGCCGTCGTCCTGGCAGGGTGCAGCGCCGGCACGCCGCCGCTTGCCGGCAACTGGCGGGCGCCGTCGTTCGTCGACCTGCAGACGTCGTGCGGCGGCACCGCGCGCGACTGGGGCGCGGACGCGCAGCCGGTCTATTCGACGCTGTACGACGCGTATGTGGCGAAACGGTATCGCGGGCTGACGCAGGCGAACTATTGCGCGTTCGTAAACGAACTTTCGGCGCACTATGCGGCGCCCGACGCGGCGGGGCGCGCCGGATGGGTCGCGTATTTCAACGGCGCGCGCGCGCAGGCCGTCAGCTGGCGGGCCGCGGTCGATCCGACGCTGCGCGGCGGCTGACGCCGGAGCGCTGCGGGAGGCGGGAAAAGCGGCTCGGCCGGAAATCCGGCCGGCGCGCTCAAGTCAGGAACAGCGGGACTTCAGGAATAGCGGCATTTGATGGATCGCAACGCGGCGTCGCCGGTTTCGGTCACGCAGTATTTGCGTCCCGATCCCAGCCCTTCCAGCCGCACGAGCTGCTGTTCGAGCAGCGCGTCGAGTTCATCGCGATCCATGTCCCCATGATCGGGGGCATCCTTCACAAGCAGTAGCGTGGCGAATTCATGCGGACTCAGCATCGTTCTCTCCATGGCAATCGGTTTGCCCGCGCAGCCGGCGCAAACGCCGCTGCGCGATACCCGGCGGGGTATGGCTTGGGGGGAAAGCTGTATTCGCCGGCCTTCGGATTCGCACACGCCTTGGCACGGGCGGATCGCGCGAACGGGCCGGGGAACTGGAGTCTAGTCGAGCGCGCGGGCAACGACAAATCGTGCCCCGTTAATTTTCAGTTTGACAGGCACGCAAACCGCTAGCGGTTCAGCGGGCGCGCCAACTTCTTGATTTCACTTGAAGTTTCAGGTGCGGTGCAGCATCGCGCGGGTCATTCCGCGGGGTCATTCCGCGACGTACACCTGGGTGCCCGCGTTCGCCACCGCGTCGGCCATCTCCGGCGGCAGTGGCTTGTCGGTGAAGAGTGCATGAACCTGGCTCAGGTGGCCCTGGCGCACCAGCGCCGGACGGCCGACCTTCGAATGATCGGCGACGAGGTAGACCGTGCGCGCATGCTGCATGATCGCCTCGGCCACGCGCACCTCGCGCGTGTCGAAGTCGCGCAGCGTGCCGTCGGCTTCGATCGCCGACGTGCCGATGATCGCGTAGTCGACCTTGAACTGGCGGATGAAGTCGATCGCGAGCTCGCCGACGATGCCCTTGTCCCACGGCCGCACGATGCCGCCCGTGATCAGCACCTCGCAGTCGGGATAGCCGCTCATCATCGACGCGACGTTCAGGTTGTTCGTGATCACGTGCAGCCCGTGATGACGATTCAGTGCGCGCGCAACTTCCTCGGTCGTGGTGCCGAGATTGATGAACAGCGACGCCTGGTCGGGGATGTGCGACGCGGCGAGCGCCGCGATGCGCCGCTTCTCGTCATGGAACATCCGCTGGCGCGCGGTGTACGACACGTTTTCCGAGCTGGTCGGCAGGCTCGCGCCGCCGTGGTAGCGGCGCAGCAGGTTCAGGTCGGCGAGCCAGTTCACGTCGCGGCGGATCGTCTGCGGCGTGACCGCGAAGTGCGCGGCGAGATCGTCGACGGTCACGAAGCCGTCGCGCTGCACCCATTCGAGCAGTTCCTGCTGGCGCGCGTTGAGGGTGAGGCGGGGATCTCGGGTCATGGCTCGGCGGTCGGATCGTGAGGCGGAGCGGGTATTGTAAGGGCGGGAAGGGCGTTCGACCGGCCTGCGGCGCATCACCGCCCGGAATTCATGCGGAAAGTACATGGATTCATGTGACAAATGAATTTGTGCGATCGCGCGGATCGCGCTGCAATGGCGGACTGTCCGCGCATGCCGGTCGTGCGTCCGGCGCGTTCATTCAGCTTTCGACGAGGTGGAACCGATGACTGGCTTCAACTGGCACAACCCGTATCCGACGACCCGCATCCCGGTATTCGCGCGCAACGTCGTGTCGACGTCGCACCCGCTCGCCGCGCAGGCCGGGCTGCGGATGCTGTGGAAGGGTGGCAATGCCGTCGATGCGGCGCTGGCCGCCGCGGCCGCGATCACAGTGGTCGAGCCCGTGTCGTGCGGGCTCGGCGGCGATGCGTTCGCGCTCGTGTGGGACGGCGGGCGGCTGTCCGGGCTGAATGCGTCGGGCGTCGCGCCGGCCGCATGGAGTCCCGACTATTTCCGCAAGCGCCACGGCGAGGACGCGCACGGCATCGCGAACAAGCCGACGCGCGGCTGGGACACCGTCACGGTGCCGGGCGTGATCGCGGGCTGGGAAGCGCTGCATGCGAAGTTCGGCTCGCTGCCGTTCGCGGATCTGCTCGAGCCGGCGATCGAGATCGCCGAGCGCGGCTATGCGGTGTCGCCGATCGTCGCGCACAAATGGGCGGCCGCGGTGCCCGAACTGCAGGGACTGCCGGGTTTCGCCGACACCTTCATGCCGCGCGGGCGCGCGCCGCACGTCGGCGAGCGCATGTGCCTGCCGGGCCACGCGCAGACGCTGCGCACGCTCGCGAACGACGGCCCGCGCGCGTTCTACGAAGGCGCGCTCGCCGCGCAGCTCGCGGCGTTCGCGCGCGAAGGCGGCGGCGCGCTGACCGAAGCCGACCTGCGCGCGTACCGGCCGGAATGGGTCGAGCCGATCGGCAAGCGCTTCGGCCGTCATACGATTCACGAGATCCCGCCGAACGGGCAGGGCATCGCCGCGCTGATCGCGCTCGGGATCGCCGAGCAGGCTGGCCTGAGCGAATGGCCGGTCGATTCGGTCGACTCGCAGCACCTGCAGATCGAGGCGATGAAGCTCGCGTTCGCGGACGTCTATCGCTACGTCGCCGATCCGCGCGCGATGGACGTGACGCCCGCGCAGATGCTCGACGATGCGTATCTCGCGGAACGCGCGAAGCTGATCGATCGCGCGCGCGCGACGCACTTCGCTGCCGGCCGCCCGCAGTCGGGCGGCACGATCTACCTGTCCGCGGCGGACGAGCGCGGGATGATGGTGAGCTTCATTCAGTCGAACTACATGGGCTTCGGTTCGGGGCTCGTCGTGCCCGGTACCGGCATTGCCCTGCAGAACCGCGGGCACGGCTTCTCGATGGACCCGGCGTCGCCGAACGTCGTCGCGGGCGGCAAGCGGCCGTTCCATACGATCATCCCCGCGTTCGTCACCGAGGAAGTCGACGGCCGCAGCGAGGCCGTGATGAGCTTCGGCGTGATGGGCGGCGACATGCAGCCGCAGGGCCACCTGCAGACCGTCGTGCGCATGCTCGGCTACGGGCAGCAGCCGCAGGCCGCCTGCGACGCGCCGCGCTGGAAGGTCAATCGCGACTTCACGCTCGACGTCGAGTCGACGATGAAGCGCGAGACGGTCGACGGGCTCGCCGCGCGCGGCCATACGATCAAGTCGATCGACGATCCTTACATGGATTTCGGTTCGGGGCAGTTCGTGTGGCGTCTCGATCGCGACGATCCCGACCGCGGCTACGTGGCCGCGAGCGACAGCCGTCGCGACGGTCTTGCGGCCGGTTTCTGACGGAACGCTTCCAGCGTTGTGCCCGACGGGCGGCCGGATGGCCGCCCGTTTTGCCTGGATGCAGCGCATGCCGTCGCGCGCGCGCAACCGGTTCGAACAACTCATCTAACGATCCGCAACATGCGCGGCGGAACTGCGCGCGGCGGGCATGGTCAGTGCTTTGAAGCACGAACATAAAAGTCCGGCTAAGATGCCAGCATGGTTCGGCCGGACCAATCCACTAATAAATGCAAGCAAAACGTCGCCTGCGGGCACGCCGGGCCTGAGCGAAGAGATGGGCCGGCCGGCCGCGCGACGACTGGGAGCGCATCACCATGCCTACTGAAACGACGCATGTCATGCCATGGCGTATCGAGGACATCGACCTGAACCGGATCGATCGTCAGCGCGCCGCCGCGAACGAGGATCTGCTGCTGTTGCTGTGCGCGTCGTCGTTCATCGAAAGCGGCTCGGATCTCTACACGAGCAACCTGAGCGAGTTCTTCAACGACGATCCGGAAGTGTCCGCGTGGCTCAACAATGCGTGGGAGCACGAGGAACTGCAGCACGGGCGCGCGCTGAAGGCGTATATCGCGCACGTGTGGCCGGAGTTCGACTGGGACACCGCGTTCGCGAATTTCTTCGCCGAGTATTCGAAGACCTGCTCGGTCGACGCGTTCGAGAAGACCCGCGCGCTCGAGATGGTCGCGCGCTGCGTCGTCGAGACGGGCACGGCCACGCTCTATCGCGCGATCAACGAATGCTCGGACGAGCCGGTGCTGAAGGAAATCACCGACAACATCCGCTCGGACGAAGTGCGTCACTACAAGCACTTCTTCAAGTTCTTCAAGAAGTACAACAAGCTCGAAGGCAACGGCCGTCTCGCGGTGCTCGGCGCGCTGATGCGCCGCGTGATGGAAATCAAGAACGAGGATTCCGAGATCGCGCTGCGCCACGTGTTCGCCGTCCGCTACCCGGATCGCGTCGGCGACAGTCAATACAACCGCGAGCGTGCCGCGCGCATCAGCTCGCTCGTGCGGCGCAACCTGTCGGCCGACATGTGCGTGAAGATGCTGCTCAAGCCGCTCGACCTGCCCGCGAAGATCCAGCCGAGCGTCCACTATCCGCTGACGAAGATCACGCGGCACGTGTTCATGCGCTGATCGTCACCGCGCGGTCCGGCGCGCGTATGCTGCGCGATCATCATCTGCTTTTCACCGGGGCCGCCATCATGACCGATTCCCATCGCCACGCGCTCGAACAATGGACGTTCGACGCGTGGCCGCCGGCCGTCGTTGCGCTGTTCGACGGCACCGCGCTCGAACGCCATGCCGACTTCGCCGCATCGCTGATCGTCGCGACCGACGACGGCCAGCTGCGCACGACGCTGCTCAGCGTCGGCGAGATCCACGCGCGCGACGCGCATACGCTGCTGCTCGCGCTCTGGCCGCAATCGCGCGCGGCGCGTGCGCTGACGCAACGGCGCGCGGCCGCGTTGACGCTCGTCGCGGACGGCGCATTCTTTCAGGCACAACTGAGGATCGAGCCGCTCGAAGGGGACTTCGGGGGCCTTGCCGGATTCGCTGCGACGATCGCGCACGGCGATGCGCAGCGGGTCGGCTATGCGCGTCTCGCGACGGGCGTCACGTTTGCGCTGGAAGGGGAGGCGCGCGCCGAGGTGCTCGCGCGCTGGCAGCGCCAGGTCGAGCACCTGCGGCGCGCGGCCGCGCGGCTTCAGTGACCGCGCTGGCCGCTGCGCGACGAACGGTTGCGGTTCGCGTGCGCGGCGTTGCCGTTCGCGGGGCGCGCGCCGTTGCCGCCTGACGGGCGGCCGCCGCCGCTGGCGTTGCCGCTCGCACCGCCGGCCGCGCGCGGCTTGGCCGCCTTCGCGGCCTTCGGCTGCGCATTGCCGTCGCGCTTCGCGGCCGGCTGGCCCGAGCCGCCTGCACGCGGCTGGCGATTGCCGCCACCGCCGCCACCGCCACCGCCGCGCGGCTGCTGGCCGCGGCGTTGCTGGATCGGCTCCGGCTTCGCGGTCGGATCGGGTTCGAAGCCCGCGATCACTTCCTGCGGAATCTCGCGCTTGATCAGCCGCTCGATGTCGCGCAGCAGCTGCTTCTCGTCGACACACACGAGCGACACGGCTTCGCCGGTCGCGCCTGCACGGCCCGTGCGGCCGATCCGGTGCACGTAATCTTCCGGCACGTTCGGCAGGTCGAAGTTGACGACGTGCGGCAACTGGTCGATGTCGATCCCGCGCGCGGCGATGTCGGTCGCGACCAGCACCTGCAGCGTGCTGTTCTTGAATTCCGCGAGCGCGCGTGTGCGGGCCGACTGGCTCTTGTTGCCGTGGATCGCCATCGCGCTGATGCCGTCCTTCGTCAGCTGCTCGGCGAGCCGGTTCGCGCCGTGCTTGGTGCGCGTGAACACGAGCACCTGGAACCAGTTGTGTTCGCGGATCAGGTGCGTGAGCAGCTCGCGCTTGCGATCGCGGTCGACCGGGTGGATCTTCTGCGCGACGCTTTCCGCGGTGGTGTTGCGGCGCGCGACTTCGATCAGCGCCGGCGAATCGAGCAGGTTGTCGGCGAGCGACTTGATCTCGTCGGAGAAGGTCGCCGAGAACAGCAGGTTCTGGCGCTGCGGCGGCAGCTTCGCGAGCACGCGCTTGATGTCGTGGATGAAGCCCATGTCGAGCATCCGGTCGGCTTCGTCGAGCACGAGGATGTCGAGATCCGACAGGTCGATCGTCTTCTGCTGCATGTGATCGAGCAGACGCCCCGGCGTCGCGACGACGATGTCGACGCCGCGCTTGAGCGCATCGATCTGCGGATTGATGCTGACGCCGCCGAACATCACGGTCGAGCGCAGCTTCAGGTACTTGCTGTACGCGCGCACGCTTTCCTCGACCTGGGCGGCGAGTTCGCGCGTCGGCGTGAGGATCAGCGCGCGCACCGCGCGCTTCGCGCCGCGATGCTCGGCGTAGAACGTATGCAGGCGCTGCAGGATCGGCAGCGTGAAGCCGGCGGTCTTGCCGGTGCCGGTCTGTGCGCCGGCGAGCAGGTCGCCGCCGCCGAGGACGGCAGGGATCGCCTGCTGCTGGATGGGCGTCGGCGACGTGTAGCCGAGCTCGTTGACCGCCTTGACAAGCGGTTCGGCCAGGCCGAGAGATTCGAAAGACATAGATACCACTCTTGAGTTTTATGATCGGCGACGCCTCGCGCGGCCAGCGCGGGGAACGGCGTCGCAAAAAAGCAAAGGGGCGCGGAACGCAGGTCGCTCACCTGTTGCGGCGAGATCGGCGTACCGTTGTTGCCCCACGACATCCGGATATACGTGACGACTGCCGCGACTTCCTGGTTCGACAGCGACTGTGCGAACGGCGGCATCCCGTACGGACGCGGATTCTTGAACGTGCTCGGCGGATAGCCGCCATTCAGCACCATGCGGATCGGGTTGACCGCCGATTCCATCACGATCGAATGGTTGCCCGCGAGCGGCGGATACGCCGGCGGCTTGCCCGCGCCGGTTTCGGCGTGGCAGGTCGCGCAGTTGTCCGCGTAGATCTTCTTGCCCTGGTCGAACAGCGTGTTGCCGAACTGCTTCGACGGCTCGTACTGCATGTTCTTCGGCGCTTCAGCCTTCTGCGGAATCGACTTCAGGTACGTCGACATCGCGCGCGTATCTTCGTCGCTCATGTACTGCAGGCTGTTGTGCACGACGTCGGCCATCGGGCCGAACACCGCACCCTTGTTCGACACGCCGGCCTGCAGCAGGTCCGACAGCTCCTGCACGTGCCAGTCGCCGAGGCCGAGTTCCTTGTCGTTCGTCAGCGACGGCGCATACCAGTTCTGCAGCGGGATCAGGCCGCCCGCGAAGGCTGCCGAGTTCACCGGGCCGCCCATCATGTTGATCGACGTGTGGCACATCGAGCAGTGGCCGAGGCCTTCGACGAGGTACGCGCCGCGGTTCCATTCGACCGACTTGGTCGGATCCGGCTTGTACTCGCCTTCCTTGAAGAACAGCGTGCGCCAGCCGATCAGCAGGTTGCGGTTGTTGAACGGGAACTTCAGTTCGTGCGGACGGCTCGGCACCGAGACCGGCGGGACCGAACGCAGGTACGCGTAGATCGCGTCCGAGTCGGCGCGCGTGACCTTCGTGTAGCTCGCGAACGGGAAGCCCGGGTAGAGCAGGCTGCCGTCCTTCGAACGGCCGGTGTGCATCGCGCGGTAGAAGTCGTCCGACGTCCACTTGCCGATGCCGTCCTTGTCGTCCGGCGTGATGTTCGGCGTGTACATCGTGCCGAACGGCGTCGCCATCGGCAGGCCGCCCGCGAACGACTTGCCGCCGCGCACGGTGTGGCACGCGATACAGTCGCCGACGCGCGCGAGGTATTCGCCCTTCTTGATCAGCGCGGCCTGGTCGGCCGGCGTGGCCGCGACGGCGGCAGCGCCGTGCAGCGTGTCGTTGCCCGGCCACAGGACCGGCACGAGGGCGGCGGCCGCGACGATCGCGACAGCCGAGAGTGCAAACAGGGACTTGCGTTTCATTGTGTCTGTCTCCCTTGCCTTATTGCGGTTCGCTGCCGCAGGCGAGCGGAGTCTTCATCGAACGCGCCGGTGCCGGCACGGGGTTGGCGGGCGCCGGTTGCGCGGCGAGCCATGCGGTCACGGCCGTCACGTCTTCGTCGGAAAGCTTCGCGGCGATGTCGTGCATGCAATCCGGTGCCTTCGCGTGGCGGTTGCCCGAGCGCCATGCGCCGAGCTGTGCGCTCAGATAATCGGCGTGCAGGCCGACGAGGCCCGGGATCGCCGGCTGCATGCCGGTCAGCCCTGCGCCGTGGCAGGCCACGCAGGCCGGCAGCTTGCGCGACGGATCGCCTTGCGTGACGAGCTGCTTGCCGCGCGCGAGCGTGGCAGCCGGCAGCGTCGGCTTGGCCGGCGTCGGGTACGGCGGACGTTCGGCCGAGAAGTGCTCGGCGATTTCCTTCAGGTAATCGTCGTTCAGGTAGGTCAGCAGATAGTTCATCGGCGGGTACTTGCGCCGGCCATCACGGAAGTTGACGAGCTGGTTGTACAGGTACTCCGCCGGCTTGCCGGCAAGACGCGGGAAATAGTCGTTGTCCGTGCCCTGGCCGTGAACGCCGTGGCATGCGGTACAGCCGCGCACACGCTCGGCCATCGTATCGGGTGCCTTGAGCGGCGCCTGCTGGGCGTGCGCTTGCTCCGTGGGCTTGGTCTGCGCTTGGGCAGCGCTCATAAGGCCCGCGCCACCGATCAGGAGAACGGCAAGCAACGGACGGAAGAGGCGTCTTGAAGACACACGAGACTCCATGTTTATTCGTCGGGGACCTGTCCGGGCTACGATCGGCTCGGCGCATGGACGGCAGGACAGCCGGGCTGCTGCGACGCGGCATTCTATCATCGATGGGTAATGACGGCTATTTGGCAAAAGGTCATCGGTTCCTGCCTGTTTACGACTTGCGACAATTTGACGCGCTATCTGCACGCATCGTGCGAACCGGCGTGCGCTTTGACCATCGAAGACCGTACACTCGCGGGTCGCGCGGCGCCGCCTCCGCCGCAGATCCAGTCATTTCTCCCGTTTCCGGATTCATCGATGACGTTCCTTACCGTGCCGTTGCCGTCTTCCCGCTGTCGTTCCACTTGCCGCCGCGCCGCCGGCCGGCCGTTCCCGGGAGGATGCGCGCGATGAGGATAGACAGCTTGTGGATCGGGCAGGTCGCGCTGGCGGCATTGATGGACGCGACGTTCGCGATGGCGGTCGGCTCGGCGCTGCTCAAGGCGTGGCTCGGCAAGGACGGCGCGCGGCCGGTCGTCGCGCCGTCGCATCCCGCATGGCTGCGCGCGCAACATTCGCTGGTCGCGGCGGCGCTCGCGCTCGTGCTCGCCGATCTCGGCTGGCTCGTGTACGAAGCCGCGGCGATGAGCGGCGCGGGGCTCGGCGGTGCGTTCGCCGCGATTCCCGTCATGCTCGCGCAGACCCACGCGGGCTTCGCGTGGAGCGTCGCGTTCGCCGGCGCCGTGGCGCTCGCGATCGTCGCGCTCGCGAAGCCGGACGGCCCGGTCGCGCACGCGGTGCTGTGGCTCGCGGTGATCGTGGTCGCGGGCGGCAAGGCGTCGCTCGGCCATGCGGCCGATACCGGCCTGCTGTCCGCGGCGGTCGGCGTGCAGACGCTGCACCTGCTCGCCACCGCGGTGTGGGGCGGCCTCGTGCTCGCGGGCGGGCTCGCGGTGCTGCCGGTGCTCGGCTCGTCGGTCGCGCGCGGCGCGCTGATCCGGATCGGCCAGCACCTGTCGCGTACGTCGGTGATCGCGGTCGTCTTCGTGCTCGGCACGGGCGTGCTCAATGCACTGCGCGGGCTCGGCGGCGCGCTCGCGCCGCTCGACGGCAGCACGTGGGGGCGCGTGCTGCTGCTCAAGCTGTTGCTCGTCGCGCTCGCGCTCGTGCTCGGCGGGTTGAACCGCTTCTCCGCGCTGCCGCGCCTGCGCCGTACCGCGTCGACCGAGGATGCGCACACGTTCCGCAACATCCTGCATCTCGAGGCGCTGACGATGATCGGCGTGTTCGTCGCGGCCGCCGTGCTGGCGTCCTGCGTGCCGGGGTTCGCGGCGCTCGGCTGACGGCCGGCTCGGCGCGGCGCAGGGCCGGGTGCCCGCGCGCCGCGTGCTGCGGATGCAAGAACGGCCGCCTGCCGGGCGGCCGTCTCGAAGCCGATGCGCGGCATGCCCGCCGCGCAACGCGTCTCATCTCACCTCGGCATCACCACTCGGCGACGCTGCCGTCCGCGTGGCGCCACACCGGGTTGCGCCAGCGGTGGCCCGTCTTCGCCATCTCGCGCACCTTCTCCTCGTTGACGTCGATGCCGAGCCCCGGGCCCTGCGGGATCGCGACGAAGCCGTCCTCGTAGCGGAACACCTCGGGGTTGCGCAGGTAGTCGAGCAGGTCGTTGCCCTGGTTGTAGTGGATGCCGAGGCTCTGTTCCTGGATGAACGCGTTGTAGCTGACCGCGTCGAGCTGCAGGCATGCGGCCAGCGCGATCGGGCCGAGCGGGCAGTGCAGCGCGAGCGCGACGTCGTAGCTTTCCGCGAGCGTCGCGATCTTGCGGCACTCGGTGATGCCGCCCGCGTGCGACGCATCGGGCTGGATGATGTCGACGTAGCCGCCCGCGAGGATGTGCTTGAAGTCCCAGCGCGAGTAGAGCCGCTCGCCGAGCGCGATCGGCGTGTTGGTCTGGTTGACGATGTCGCGCAGCGCCTCGGCGTTCTCCGACAGCACCGGCTCCTCGATGAACATCAGCTTGTACGGATCGAGCTCCTTCGCGAGCACCTTCGCCATCGGCTTGTGCACGCGGCCGTGGAAGTCGACGCCGATCCCGACGTGCGGGCCGACCGCGTCGCGCACCGCCGCGACGTTCGCGATCACCTGCTCGACCTTGTCGTAGGTGTCGACGATCTGCAGCTCTTCGGAGCCGTTCATCTTCACCGCCTTGAAGCCGCGCTCGACCACTGCGCGCGCATTGTTCGCGACGTCGCTCGGCCGGTCGCCGCCGATCCACGAATACACCTTGATGCGCTCGCGCACCTGGCCGCCGAGCAGTGCATGCACGGGCACGCCGTGATGCTTGCCCTTGATGTCCCACAACGCCTGGTCGACGCCCGCGATCGCGCTCATCGTGATCGGGCCGCCGCGGTAGAAGCCGGCGCGGTACATCACCTGCCAGTGATCCTCGATCAGCAGCGGGTCGCGGCCGACCAGGTAGTCGGCGAGTTCCTGCACCGCGGCCTCGACCGTGTGTGCGCGGCCCTCGACGATCGGCTCGCCCCAGCCGACGATGCCCTCGTCGGTCTCGATCTTGAGGAACAGCCAGCGCGGCGGGACGACGAAGGTTTCGAGGCGGGTGATTTTCATGTCGCTTGTCTCCAGGGTGGACCGGCGCGGACGTGCGGACGCGGCGGCGGTCGAGTACGTGACGACGATCCTAGCGTAGCGCGTTAAAAAATAGTATTAATAGCACTATTGTGCAGATAGTGGGCAGCCGCGGCGTTGCCCATCACCGGAGAACGATCATTCAACGCGACCTGCATGGACAGACGGCCTTCCGGCTGGCGACGGCGATCCTGCGGGGCGACTATCCGCCCGAGTCGCTGCTGCCGCGCGAGCCGGACCTGATGGCGATGTTCGGGGTGAGCCGCACGGTGCTGCGCGAGGCGCTGCGCACGCTGACGTCGAAGGGACTGGTCGAATCGCGGCCGAAGGTCGGCACGCGCGTGCGGCCGCGCCGCGCATGGAACCTGCTCGACGCCGACCTGCTCGACTGGTACGCGCGCGTCGCGCCGCCGCTCGCGTTCGCGCTGAAGCTGCAGGAAATGCGCGAGATGATCGAGCCGCATGCAGCCGCGCTGGCTGCTCGCACGCATACGCCCGAAGCGTTCGATGCGATCGATGGCGCGGCGCGCGCGATGGCCGCCGCGCGCAACGTCGACGAGTGGGTGCGTGCGGACCTGCGTTTTCACCTGAGCGTGCTGGAGGCCGGTGGCAACGAAC
This sequence comes from Burkholderia sp. Bp8984, assembly GCF_003853755.1. Taxonomy (NCBI): domain Bacteria; kingdom Pseudomonadati; phylum Pseudomonadota; class Betaproteobacteria; order Burkholderiales; family Burkholderiaceae; genus Burkholderia; species Burkholderia sp. Bp8984. The sequence continues at coordinate 144,605 of NZ_QTQN01000008.1, read as the reverse complement.
TGCTGGTGCCGCTCGGCGCGCTGATCGACCGCACGCTGGAAGCGCAATTGCATCTGAACGCGCGCCGGGCGCACGTCTACAACGCATCGCTCGCCGAGCACGTTGCCGTCAGCGATGCGATCCGCGTGCGCGACGAGGACGGCGCGCGCCGCGCGATGGCGTCGCTGCTCGCGGTGACGCGCGCGCGGATCGAGATGGCGTGACGGAAAGGGACGGGCGGTGCGGCGCCGTCAGGCGTTCGCGCAGCCGCCCGGCTTGACGATGCGCTCCGTCGATGGCGGGTACTTCGCGAGCAGGCTCGCCGGCCGCCGCGGACGCGCGACCAGGTCGCCGCCGCAGTTCGGGCAGCGGCCCTTCAGCACGTCGTCGGCGCAGGTCGCGCAGAAGGTGCATTCGAACGTACAGATGCGCGCTTCCGCTGAATCGGGCGGCAGGTCCTTGTCGCAGCATTCGCAGCCGGGGCGCAGTTCGAGCATGACGGTTTTCCTTGGTCGGAGAGGGTCGGGACGGGCGCCGCCGGACGTTGCGTGCGGCGCATGCGAGCGCTACTGTACGCGTTTGGACCGGCCTGGCCAACGGTGTCCGCCCGGATACCGCCGACGCGCACGGGCCGCCCCGGGAGACGACCATGCTTTATCACGGAAGCTGTCATTGCGGCGACGTGAAGTTCGAGGCACAAGGCGACCTGCAGGGCGTGATGGCCTGCAACTGCTCGATCTGCCGGCGCAAGGGCGCGCTGATGTGGTTCGTGCCGCGCGATCACATGACACTCCTCACGCCCGACGACAATCTCGCCACCTACCTGTTCAACAAGCACGTGATCCGCCATCGCTTCTGCAAGCGCTGCGGGATCCACACGTTCGCCGAGGGGACCCATCCGGACGGCACCGCGATGGCCGCGATCAACGTGCGATGCCTCGAGGATGTCGATCTCGATGCGCTGCCCGTCACGCACTACGACGGCCGCTCGCACTGAGCGGCGCGTCGTTGCATGAGCGCGCGGGCCGCCGTCAGGACGGCTCGACCTGCGGCGCCGGCGTTTCCGCCTGCGGCGCGGGGCCCGTCGTGCGCGTGCCGGCCGCGGCCGGGCGTTCGATCAGCGGCGCGAGCGCCGGCGCCATCGACTTCAGCAACTGCACGGCCATCGCGCTCGTGAAGTCGTAGCGCGCCGCGTAAGGTTCGTGCGCGGTCGCCGTCAGCACGCCGAAGAAGCGGTCGCCGAGCACGAACACGAACGTGCCGCTGCGATTGACCTTGCGCGACTCGATCAGCCGCGCGCCGCGCGCGTAGACATTGAAGCGCTGGTCGCCCGTCCCGGTCTTGCCGTAGACCTGCAGCGTCTTGCCGTCGGGCAGCGTGAAGCCGCCCGACAGGCGCCGCGCCGTGCCGTTCAGCACGACGTCGCGCAGCAGCGTGCGCGCCACGTTGACGATCTCCGGCGACAGCATCGGCTGCGGCTGCGCGGCCGCGCGCACGAAGCGCGTTTCGTACGGCGTGCCCTTCGCGAAGTCGAGGCGCGTGATCGTCTCGGTCGGCGCCTTTCGGCCGCCGGTCGCGATCAGGCCGATCAGTTTCGCGAGCGCGTCGGGCTGGTCGCCCGATGCGCCGATCGCGGCCGCGTAGGACGGCGTGACTTCCTCGAACGGGTAGCCGAGTGCGCGCCACGCCTTCGTGATTTCCGCATACGCGCGCAGCTCGACCATGCGGCGGATGCGCCGGTCCTGGGTCGCGTGGTAGCGCGTCTTGTACAGCCACGAGTACGTGTAGAAGCGCGCATCGCGGCTGTCGCGCCGGACCTCGGCGAGCGACGCGTTCGGGTGGGCGCGCAGGTAGTTGAGCGTCCACAGCGCGAGTGGGTGGACGCTCGCGATATAGCCGCGATCGTTGAGGTTGAAGCGGTCGATCGCGTATTTCGCGTAGAGCGCGGCGAGATCGTCGTCCGACAGCGTCGCGGCCGGCGTGCCTTTCAGCTGCGCGCGCATCTGCGCATCGAACCACGCGAGCGATTCGTTCGGCGCGACGCTGCGCAGCACCGTCGCGATCTTCGGCGGCGACTTGCGCACGGTCTGCAGCAGCAGCGCGAGCGCATCGTCGGGCGCCTTGCCCGCATAGCGCGTGTAGTAGCGCTTCACGTAGACCTGGCTTTCGCCGTCGACGAACTGCTCGAGGTAATGCTTGCGCTGCGCCGGATCGTCGAGCCACGACGACGACGGGCCGGCCGCCTGCAGCATCTCGTAATGGACGATGTCGCGCATCAGCCGCACGAACACGAGGTTGACGGAGTGCTCGAACGCCGTATGCAGCGTCAGGATGCGGCCGTTGTCCGATTTCTCGAAGTTCGAGAACACCTGCGCGCCGCCGCCCGTGTAGAACACGTCGGGGCTCGCCGAGTACTTGCGTTCGACCGACGCGTCGAGCATCGCCTGCAGCGAGCGGTCGCGCGTATGCGACAGGTAGTCGAGCGCCCAGTGCGACAGCCCGTCGAGCGGGTCGGGCTTCACTTTCGCGAGTTGCGCGTTCGACAGGTTGCCGTAGCGCGCATGCAGGTCGGAGACGATCTGCAGGTAGGTGATCAGTGTGCGCAGCTTCGCGGTCGAGCCGAGGTTGATGCGGCCGCCGCGGTTCACGTCGAACGGCTGGTTCACGCTGTCGGTCTGCACGCGCAGCATGTTCGCGCCGTTGCGATGCTCGTACAGCGTGAAGCTGTACGTGAGGTGCGACGGGTCGTCCTTCGGCGCGAGCATCTCGAAGCCGTACAGGCCGGCGGCCTGCGCGCCGTCGCGGGTCGACGCCTTCGCGAGCCGTTCGGCGACCGCCTGCTGCACGCCGTTGTCGAGCGTGCTGGTGGCTTCCAGGTCGAGCTGGTCGAGCTGGTACAGGTCGCTGATCCCGAGTGCCGACAGCAGCGACGCGCGCGCGGACGACACGGCCTTGCGCGACACGAACGACTGCACGTGCGCGGCGGCCGGCGGCGCGCTGCGTTCGATCTGCGCGGCAAGCGCCGCATCGCGCAGCGCGGGCGAGATCACGCCGCCGTTCGACAGGAGCCGCAGGTAGCTGTCGGTCAGCTTCTGCAGCGCCGGATAGCCGCGATTCAGGAAGTACGACGGCGCGCGCTGCGCGATGATCAGCGACAGCACTTCGCGGAACGTCTTGCCCTGTTCGTCGACGTTGTCGCCGGTCGTCGGCGCGGACAGGATGCGGTTCACGTCGTTGAAGTCGCGGCCGTACCACGCGGCGAGACCGTCGCCGATGCCGGTGATTTCTCCCACGTGCGGCCGCGCGGCGAGCGGTACCGAGTTCAGGTAGCGCACGACGATCGCGCGGCGCGCGAGCATCGTCTGCGGGCCGTTCATGTAGGCGAGGATCGACGCGGACGCGATCTGCCGCAGCTTCTCCGGCGGCGTCGCGGTGCGGCCGTCCGGCGAATGGCGGAACTTCTCGATTTGCGTCGCGAGCGTGCTGCCGCCCGGGCGTGCCTGATGACGGTTGACGACGTGCAGCGCCTGGTCGGCGAGCGCGCGGCCGAAGCGGCCCCAGTCGATCGCCGGGTTGCGGTTCGGCTGGTTCGCGTCGAGCAGGTAGCGATCCTCGATGAACAGCAGCGAATCGGCGACGACGCGCGGCACCGTGTCGAAGTCGGCGTACACGCGTTGCGGGAACACGGTCGCGAACAGCGGCGAGCCGGTCGAGTCGAACAGCATCAGCCCGGCCTGGTCTTTCTCTTCGTAAGGCAGGAACAGGCCGCGATCGGCGAGCGACAGCATCCGTTCCGAATCGCGCGCCTGCTTGCCGATGACGAAGCCGCGCGCGAGCAGATGTTGCTGGAACGCGGGAAGCAGCGAATAGCCGAGGCGCTGGTCGTACGGCCCGTTGACGGGGAAGCGGATGTGATCGCTCGCGCCCGCCTCGACGGTATAGCCGATGTCGCGGGTGAGCTCGGACAGGTAGCGCGCCTGCAGGCGCGACGTCTCGAACTCGGTCATCACGAGCCGGGCAATGATCGCCACCGCGATCACCAGCGCGGCGAGCAAGGACCACTTGATCCACGTCCAGACCGATGCACTCCCGGTCACGCGCGGCAGGATGCGATTCAGCGGCCGATTCATGGCGGCGTCTCCCTGAAGGCGCAGGCTCCGGCCGCACCCCATTAAGGATTAGTGTAGTCCTCCGCAGCGGGCTGCCAAGGGTGGTTCACTACCGAGATGCGTCGGCGCAACGCGCATGCCTGTGACATGCGGGAACCGGCCGGTGGTGCGGTGGCGCGTGTCGCCGTGACGTAACGTTTGCGCGTTCCGCTCGCGTGCCCGCGTGTGTCAACGGCGACGAGGGTGGCCGTGCCGATCGCGCTGATCGTTTTACGCACCGGCCTTGTGCATTGCGAAATCGCGACAAATCGGGTCCGATCGTATTGCCGAAGTCATGGCGCGATGCGCGACGAAGCTACGCGTTTCCGAGATAGCCGGATGCACGGGCCGCAGGTACGATCGCCGGATATGGGCGCATGTCCGTTTTCGCCGGGGGTGCCATGTCGATTCATCCCGTCGCGCTCGTTTGCACGGCGATCCTGGGGTTGATGCTGTTCGGGCTCGGCCTGGTCGTGTCCGTCACGCGCTTCCGGCGTACCACCAATTCCGGGTGTGCGTCCGATCCGACCGACGGATTGCACAAGATCGTGCGCGCGCATGGCAACACGGCCGAATACGCACCGTTTCTCGCGGTGCTGTTTCTCTATTTCGGCGCACACGACCCATCGCGCGCGATCGTCTCGTTGATCGTCGCGGCAACCGCGTGCCGCTGCCTGCTCGTGATCGGATTGCTCGCATGGCCGACCATGGCGAGGCCGAATCCCCTGCGTTTCATCGGTGCGCTCGGCACGTATCTGTGCGGCGCCGCGCTATGCGTCGCGCTGTTCGTCTGAGCAGGCCGCTGTCGCCATGGCAGCTTCGCGGGATCGTGCCGCCGCGCGGTCTCGACGAAGCAGTGGATCAGCTGGCCGCACGACCGAATCGCGCACCTGCTTGCCGATGACGAAGCCGCGCGCGAGCAGTTGCTGCTGGAATGCGGGAAGCATCGAATAACCGAGGCGCTGGTCGTACGGCGACGCCGGCGTTGGTAAAAATGGCGCGTGATTACAGCCTTTCATTCACCTGACGAAATGATCGATCAGGTGATCGATGAAAAGCCGCGCGTTGCGAGGAAAATGGCGCCGGCTCGGGTATACGACGTTCATCTCGAGTTCCTCGAGCCGATAGTCGGCGAGCAGTTCGCGCAGCCGGCCGGCGGCGAGATCCGGTGCGGCGAGGAAGTCCGGCAGCACCGCGATGCCCATGCCGGCGAGCGCCCAGTTGCGGATCAGCCCGATGTTGTTGGGCTCGTGGTGCATCGACGCGATCGTTTCCTCGACGCGGTCGATTTCCTCGATTACGTGCCGGATCTGGGCGAGGTACAGATGACCGGCGTCGCTATCGCCACAGAAGCTTCGCGGGATCGTGCCACCGCACGGCCTCGACGAAGCAGTGGATCAGGTAGTCGCACGCGACCGTGTTGAGCGCGTCGCGGCGCGTCAGCACGCCGGCCGACACGGTCGGAATCGTCTCCTTCACGTCGATCGTGACCATCCGTTCCCGGATCCAGTCGACTTCCATGAAATGCTTCGGCACGCACGACACGGTGTCGGTGTGCACCGACAGCGAGAACGCCGCGCTGAACGAGGTGCATTCGACGATCGGCTGCGGCGCCCGGTAGCCGTGCGCGACGAACACGTTCTGCAGCAGCCGGCCGATGCTTTCAGGCGACGTGTTCAGCACCCACTGCGCATCCTGCAACTGCGCGAGCGACGTGCAGTGGCGCAGCGGATTGCTCGCGCGCGTCATCAGGATCAGCTCCGATTCGAGCAGCGGCCGGAACGTGAATTCGGGTGACAGCCGCGTCGCATCGACGATCGCGATCACGAAGTCGAGCGAGCCGTCGCGCAGGCGCGGCAGCGCCGTGTCGAGAAAGCCTTCGCGCACGTCGAGGCGGATCGTCGGCATCCGCTGCCGAAACGCGTCGAGCGCGGCCGGCAGGAAACCGAGCGACATCAGCGGCGTCAGCGCGCACGCGAGCGCGCCTTCCTTGCCGCCTGAAAGCTGGATCACGTCGTCGCGCGCGTGCTGCATCTCCGCGAGGATCAGGCGCGCACGCGCATAGACGGCCTGCCCGAAGCGCGTGAGCTGCGCGCCGCGCGCGTTGCGCGTGACGAGCGGCACGCCGAGGTCCTGCTCGAGTTCGCGGATCGCCTTCGTGAGCGCGGGCTGCGACAGGTGGATCGCGCGCGCGGCGGCGCGCAGGCTGCCGTGTTCGGCGATGGCGGCAAGCGCCCGGAGCTGGTGGTGTTTCACGGCGTGGCAGGGCGCGGCGGCAGTGGCGACCTTCGCATCCTACACCGCGGCGGCGCGCGAAAAGCACGCGATAACCGGGCGTTATCACGATCGGAAAATGTCGCTCCGGGCTGCGTATTTTGAATGCCTAGACTGCATGCGCAGGCCGTCGAACGGGCCGCGCACCAGACCCGCATAACCAGTACGGAGACTCATCTTCATGAAGGCGCCCCGAGCGGACAGCATGTTCGGCGGGCATGTCGGCGACGTTGCCGCATCCCCGTCCAATCGCCAGCTGATCGTCGCGATCACGATCGGCAACGGCCTCGAATTCTTCGATCTCACCGTGTTCAGCTTTTTCGCGGTGCTGCTCGGCAAACTGTTCTTTCCGGCCGCGTCCGCGCAGCAGCAATTGCTGATGTCGGTCGCGACGTTCGGCGTCGGCTTCATCGCGCGGCCGGTCGGCGGCGTCGTGATCGGGCTCGTGGCCGACCGCTTCGGCCGCGTGCCGGCGATGAACCTCACGCTCGTCACGATGGCGCTCGGCACCGGGATGATCGGCATTCTGCCGACCTATGCGCAGATCGGCATCGCGGCGCCCGTGCTGGTCGTGCTCGCCAGGCTGCTGCAGGGCTTTTCGGCCGGCGGCGAGGTCGGCGTGTCGACGTCGCTGCTCGCCGAACGCGCGCCGCCCGGCGAGCGCGGCTACTACACGAGCTGGCAGTTCGCGAGCCAGGGCGCCGCGGCGCTGGCCGGCTCGTTCGTCGGCTTCCTGCTGTCGCATTTCCTCGCCCCCGCCGCGCTCGAATCGTGGGGCTGGCGCGTGCCGTTCCTCGCCGGCGTGCTGATCGCGCCGGTCGGCCTGTATCTGCGCGCGCGCTTCAATGCGATCGAGCAGCACGCGCCGGCCGCGGCCGCGCGGCGCTCGTCCGCGGTACTCGGCACCGTGCTGCGGCGCGACGGCGGCGCCGTGCTGACCGCGCTCGGCCTCGTGGTCGGCGGCACCGCGGCGCACTTCATCGTCCTCTATTACATGTCGACGTACGCGATCCGCGTGCTGCACCTGCCGATGGATACCGCGCTGTGGTGCGGAATCCTGTCAGGTGCGGTGATGTTCGTCGCCGCGCCGATCGGCGGACGGCTGTCGGACCGCACCGGCAGCAAGCGCGTCGCACTGTGGACGCGCGTGGCGCTGACCGTGCTGATCCTGCCGGGCTTCTGGCTGATCCGTGCGGTGCCGTCGATCGCGACGATGTACGCGGTCGTGATGCTGCTCGCCGCGCTGCACTCGATCAATGCCGGCGCGAACGGCGTGATCCTCGCGGAACTGTTTCCGAAGAGCACGCGGGCGACCGCGCTGTCGATCGCGTATGCGGGCGGCGTGTCGATCTTCGGCGGCTTCGCGCAGTTCATCGTCACCTGGCTGATCGGGGCAACCGGCAATCCGGCCGCGCCGGCGTGGTACGTGATCGTCTGCGGCGTGCTGTCGCTCGTCGCGCTCGCGTTTGCGTCCGATCGAAGCGCTCAGGATGACTGACCGATCTTCCTTTTCTTCCATTCGCCCCATGACCACCACCGTTTCGTTTTCGTCGTCGCCGGCCGACGTTGCCGCCGGCGACCTGTGCGACCTGCCCGCACGCACCATGCTCGATCTGCTGAAGGCGCGGCAGATCAGCGCGTGCGACCTGCTCGATGCGCATCTCGCGCGCATCGCGACGGTCAACCCGCGCGTGAACGCGCTCGTCACTGTCGTCGATCCCGATGCGCTGCGTGCCCGCGCACGCGAGATCGACGCACGCTGGGCGCGCGGCGAATGGTTGGGGCCGCTGCACGGGCTGCCGGTGTCGCAGAAGGACCTGACCGCGACGCGCGGCGTGCGCACGACCTTCGGCTCGCCGCTGTTCGCCGATCACGTGCCGCAGCACGACGCGCTGATCGTGCGCCGCTGCGCGAGTGCCGGCGCGCTGATGATCGGCAAGTCGAACACGCCGGAATTCGGCGCCGGCTCGCATACGTTCAACGCGGTGTTCGGCGCGACCCGCAACCCGTGGGACCTGACGCGTTCCGCGGGCGGCAGCAGCGGCGGCGCTGCCGCGGCGCTCGCCTGCGGGATGAATCCGCTCGCGTGCGGCAGCGACATGGGCGGCTCGCTGCGCAACCCGGCCGCGTGGAACAGCGTGGTCGGGCTGCGGCCGTCGCCGGGCCGCGTGCCGCGCGCGCCGGACCTGAACGGCTGGGCGACGCTCGGCGTCGACGGGCCGATGGCGCGCGACGTCGCCGACACCGCGCTGCTGCTGTCCGCGATCGCCGGGCCGAGCGGCGAAACCGCGACTGAAATCGCGGAGCCGGGCGCGCGCTTCGCGCAGCCGCTCGAACGCGATTTCCGCGGCACGCGCATCGCGATGTCGCGCGGCTTGCCCGGCGTGCCGGTCGATCCGGAGATCCGGCGCGCCGTCGATGCGCAGGCGCGCGTGTTTGCGTCGCTCGGCTGCGAAGTCGAATTCGACGATCCCGATCTTTCGGAAGCCGAAGAAGTATTCCGCATCGAGCGTGCCTGGATGATCGGCACGCTGGTCGACGGCTTCGACGAACGGCAGCGTGCCGCGCTGAAGCCCGAACTCCTCGACGAATACCGGCTGCATCGGTCGCTCTCGGCCGCGGATCTCGGCCGCATGTTCGTGCGCAAGACACGGCTGTTCGACCGGATGCGTGCGTTCATGCAGCGCTATGCGTTCTACCTGCTGCCGACGACGCAGGTGATGCCGTTCGACGCCGCGCTGCGCGTGCCCGCCGATGTGCGCGGTATCGCGAACACGACCTACATCGACTGGATGCGCGTGTGCTGGCTGCTGTCGTCGACCGAGGCGCCGATCCTGTCCGTGCCGTGCGGTTTCTCCGCGACCGGCTTGCCGATCGGCATGCAGATCGTCGGCCGCTACCGCGACGACTGGGGCGTGCTCCAGTTCGGCCATGCGTACGAAGTCGCGGCCGGCAGTCGCCGGACGCTGCCGCCCGTCGTCGCCGACGCGCTGCGCTGACCACTTTTCCCGGCTGATAGCGGACCGTTCCGGTCCGTGCCGGCAGGCCGCGCGCCTGCGGGGGGCGCGCACGCCAGCGTTTGGCCATTCGACCCGCGCAATGGAGATCTCTCGATGAAACAACGGCTGTTGGCAGGCGCGGGCGTCGCGCTGATCGCGGGTGCGGCGCACGCACAGAGCAGCGTCACGCTGTACGGCATTATCGATGAAGGGCTGACTTACTCGAGCAACGTCGCGGTGACCGGCGCGAACGGCGTGGCAAGCGGCAAGCCCGCGCTGCGGATGCTCGGCGGCGTGCAGCAGGCGAGCCGCTGGGGGCTGCGTGGCAGCGAGGATCTCGGCGGCGGGCTGAAGGCCGTATTCACGCTCGAGAACGGGTTCGATCCGAGCACCGGCAAGCTCGGGCAGGGCGGGCTGATCTTCGGCAAGAAGGCGTTCGTCGGGCTGTCGGGACCGCTCGGCACCGTCACGCTCGGGCGGCAGTACGACACCAACGTCGACTTCCTCGGCCCGCTCGAGGCCGCTGCGCTGTTCGGCGGCTACATGGTCGCGCACCCCGGCGACCTCGACAACGTGAACAACGCGAACTCGACCAACGACGCGATCAAGTTCACCAGCAACGACTACGGCGGGTTGCGCGTCGCCGCGATGTACGGGGTCGGCGGCGTGGCGGGCGCGACGACGCGCAACCAGGTGTGGTCGGCCACGGCCGGCTACACGCGCGGGCCGCTCGCGGTGGCGGCCGGCTACCTGAATGCGCGCAATCCGAACGTGTCGTTCTTCGGCACGACCGGCAGCCCCGCGCCGACCGTGGGCGGCGTGCCGGGCAACAACATGCTGTCGCCGGTGTATTCGGGCTATGCGTCGGCGCGCACGTTGCAGGTCGTGGCGCTCGGCGGCACCTATGCGATCGGTGCGGTGACGCTCGGCGCGATGTACACGAACACGTCGTTTCGCCAGCTCGGCGATCTGTCGTCCGGCCCGAATCCGGGTGGCGTGTCCGGCAACGCGGTGTTCAACGACGCCGAGGCGAGCGTGCGCTATCAGTTCACGCCTTACCTGTTCGGCGGCGTGGCGTACGACTACACGCGCGGCGGCGGCGTGGACGGCCGCGACGGCGCGACGTATCACCAGGTTGCCGCGGGGCTCGACTATTTCCTGTCGAAGCGCACCGACGTCTACGTGAGCGCCGTGTTCCAGCGTGCGTCGGGCACCGACTCGACCGGGCATGCGGCGGTCGCGGCGATCAACGGCCCCGGCGCCTCCGCGAACGACCGGCAGTTCCAGGCGCGGATCGGCATGCGCCACAAGTTCTGATCAGGGAGACGGCGAGCGGCTGCGCGGTGATATCCTCGCGAAACGCCCGCGACCGACGGGTGGATACCGACTGCCCGCACGCGGCCCGACGCCGTGCTGCGCGGCGTTTCCGAGGGAGAGCCGAACCATGAGCCGCAAATTCATTCTGAAGGGCGACACGACCGATCACGGCGGCGTCGTGCTCGACGGGATCGCCAATTCGTCGTTCGACGGCCGCGAGCTTGCCTATCTCGGCGCGCCGGTGTTCTGCGCCGCGTGCAAGACCCAGGGGGTGATCGTCTCCGATGGCGGCGAGCGGACGATGACCGTGATGGGCAAGGTCGTCGCGCTCGAACACGACCTGTGCCAGTGCCTGTGCGCGCCGCAGCCGAAGCTGATCCCGTCGCAGGGGACGGGCACCATCTCGGGCTGATGCCCGTCGACTCCGTGCGACGCGCGCGGCGCGCCGCCCGTCGTCAGACGCTGCCTGCGGTCTCGATCACCAGAATGCGCGCTTCTCCGAGCGGATGCGCGACATGTTCGGTGCCGACCGTCGCATGGAAGACGTCTCCCGTTTCGAGCACCGTCGCGTGCTCGATGCCTGCTTCGCGGTAACGCATCTCGACGCGGCCGTCGAGCACCGCAAAGACTTCCTCGCCGTCGTTCACGTGCCACCGGTACGGCTGATCGGTCCAGTGCAGGCGGACCGTGATGCCGTTCAGGTTCGCGATGTCCAGCGCGCCCCATGCGCGCTGTGCGGTGAAGGCGGTGCTGCGGATGATGTTCATCGGTAGGTCCGGTCCGTGAATGTGAAGGCTGCGGAGCGCGGGCAGGCTGCACGTCCGCGCGCCGGTTTCCGTGTACCGGGGATCAGCGCGACATCGCGCGCAAGGCCGCGTCGATCGTCTGCTTCCGCTTCTCGAGCCCCGCAGCCGAACGCTCGGTCACGCGCTTCAGGACCGATGCCGGCGCGGTATCCGGCGAGCCTGCATCGAACGGCGGCGCGGGCGCATATTCGAGCGCGAGCTGGATCGCCTGCGCCTCTTCGTCGCCGACCAGTTCGGCGGCGATCGTCAACGCGAAGTCGATGCCGGCCGTCACGCCGCCGCCGGTGATCAGGTTGCCGTCGCGCACCACGCGTTCGCGCACGGGCACCGCACCGAGCGGCGCGAGCAGCGCATGAAACGCCCAGTGCGTCGTCGCGCGGCGGCCGCGCAGCAGGCCGGCCACGCCGAGCAGCAGCGCGCCCGTGCAGACCGACGTCACGTAGCGCGCGGCGGCCGCGCGCTGCTGCACGAACGCGATCGTTTCGGCATCGAGCAGCAGCTCGTTGATCCCGATTCCGCCGGGCACGCAGATGACGTCGAGCGGCGGGCAGTCGTCGAACGTGCAGGTCGGCGCGAGCGCGAGGCCGCTGCTCGACGCGACGGTGTCGCGCGATTTCCAGACCAGATGAACCGCCGCGTCGGGCAGCGATGCGAGCACGTCGTGCGGGCCGGTGAGATCGAGTTGCTGGACACCCGGAAACACGAGAAAGCCGATATGCACGGTCATGCGAACACTCCGAAGGGAAGGGGCGGCGCCGCGGCCGGCGCACGATGGACAGATCGATTCTAGGCGCGTAGTGTTTGGCGAAATTGCCAGATCGCCCACGTTTTCAGCCAATCGCCATGCCAGCCGCTCCGCGCTCGATCCTGATCCTCGCGTTCCCCCGTGCGCAGTTGCTCGACGTGACCGGGCCGCTGCAGGTGTTCGCCTCCGTCAACGAACTCGCGCAGGAGTGCGGCCGGCCCGCGCCGTATGCGCCGCGCGTCGTGGCCGCCGAGGCGGGGCCGGTCGAGACGTCGTCGGGGCTCGTCGTGATGGCCGATTCGCTGCGCTCGGCCGGGCGGCCCGACACGGTGATCGTGGCCGGCGGCAAGGGCGTGCAGGCCGCGTCGCGCGATGCGCGCACGGTGCGCTGGGTCCGTCAGCAGGCGCAGCGCGCACGACGTGTCGCGTCGGTCTGCACCGGTGCGTTCCTGCTCGCCGAGGCCGGCCTGCTCGACGGGCGGCGCGCGGTCACGCACTGGGCGCGCTGCGACGAATTCGCCGCGCGCTATCCGAACGTGCGCGTCGAGCCCGATCCGATCTTCATCCGCGAAGGCGCGCTGTGGACGTCGGCCGGCGTGACGGCCGGCATCGATCTCGCGCTCGCGCTGGTCGAGGAGGATCTCGGGCGGGCGATCGCGCTCGATGTCGCGCGCGAACTCGTCGTGTTCCTGAAGCGGCCGGGCGGGCAGGCGCAGTTCAGCGCGATGCTGTCGATGCAGCGCACCGACGACCGTTTCGGCGAACTGCATGCGTGGATCGCCGAGCACCTGACGGCCGACCTGTCGGTGCCGGCGCTCGCCGAGCGCGTCAGCATGAGCGAACGCAGCTTCGTGCGGCACTACCGCGCGGGGACCGGCCGCACGCCCGCGCGCGCGGTCGAACAGATTCGCGTCGAGGCCGCGCAGCGCTTGCTCGGCGAAACCGCGTGGCCCGTCAAACGGATCGCCACGCGGTGCGGCTTCGGTTCGGAAGAGACGCTGCGGCGCAGTTTCGTGCGCGTGCTCGGCGTGTCGCCGCAGGGCTATCGCGAGCGGTTCGTGCGATAACGTGCCGGTGCGCGGCGAGCATGCCGCGCGTGGCAACCGGGGACGGAGCCGTCGACGTTCGGAACTGCGCGAATCGCGATCACTTTCGAGTCCGAAACGCTGCGACTATTCGGGCGAGGAGAACAATGGGCGGGGGCTTGTGCCGCACGCGTTGCGCGCTCTATTCTGTTCCGTTGGCGATTCGAAGGGGGCGCAGCATGGACCGCATCCAGGCAATGGAAGTTTTCACCCGCGTGGTCGACGCGAACAGCTTCACGCGCGCGGCCGACACGCTCGCGATGCCGCGCGCGTCGGTCACGACCATCATCCAGAATCTCGAGGCGCTGCTCGGCGTGCGCCTGATGCACCGGACGACGCGCCGGCTGTCGCTGACGCCGGAGGGCGCCGCGTATTACGAGCACTGCGTGAAGATCATCTCGGAGATCGCGGAAGCCGACGCGAGTTTCCAGACCGGCAACCGCAAGCCGAGCGGCGTGCTGCGCGTCCACATGCCGAGTTCGCTCGGGCGGCGCGTCGTGCTGCCGGCGCTGTCGATCTTCCGGCAGCGCTATCCGGACATCACGCTCGATCTCGGCCTGGCGGACCGCTACGTGGATCCGGTCGAGGAGGGTATCGACTGCATGATCCGGGTCGGGCCGCTAGAAGATTCGTCGATGGTCGCGCGGCGGATCGGCATGCTCAAGCGTGTGACCTGCGCGTCGCCCGACTATCTCGCGCGTCACGGCGAGCCGCAGGAGATCGCCGACCTGGCGGACCATCATGCGGTGAATTTCCGCGCGAGCCACGGCGCGCGGGCGATTCCGTGGGTGTTCATGATCGAGGGCAAGCCGGTCGAGGTGCGGATGAACGGCAGTGTCACCGTGAACGATTCGGATGCGTACGTGACGTGCGGGCTCGAAGGGTTCGGGATGATCCAGCCGACGCTGTTCATGGTGCTGCCGAACCTGCGCGACGGCACGCTGGTCGAGGTGCTGCCCGATTGCAATCCGAAGCCCAAGCCGATCTCGATCGTGTATCCGCACAACCGGCATCTGTCGCAGAAGGTTCGCGTGTTCGCGGACTGGATCGCGGAGCTGTTCGAGTCGACGCCGGCGCTGGAGGGCGGGGAGAACTGGCGGGGGAAGGTGCGGGCGGCGGCCGTGGAGGAGCGGGGATCGGTGGTGGCGTAACGTGTGGGATGCGCGTGCCTGCAGGGCAGGCGACGCGCGAATTCCTCGCACGCGCCGGATGACGCAATGAAAAAAGCCGCTGATCCTTGCGGAACAGCGGCTTTTCGCATTTGGTGGCGAATCAGGGACTCGAACCCCGGACCTGCGGATTATGATTCCGTCGCTCTAACCGACTGAGCTAATTCGCCGAAGACTTGAATTATGCTGATGTGCCGCCGGGCTGTCAACACCTTTTTTCGTCTTCCCTGAAAAAAGTTGCCGGCGGCCCGTTCGGGCAGTGTAGCGGGCGGGGTGGCCGCCCGCTACCCGACCTCAATCCTGCGCGTAGATATTGGAGTCCTTCGTCTCCTTGACGAACAGCACACCGATCACGAACGTGGCCAGCGCGATCACGATCGGATACCAGAGCCCCGAGTAGATGTTGCCCTTCGCCGCGACGATCGCGAATGCGGTCGCCGGCAGGAAGCCGCCGAACCAGCCGTTGCCGATGTGATACGGCAGCGACATCGACGTATAGCGGATCCGCGTCGGGAACATCTCGACCAGCATCGCCGCGATCGGGCCGTAGACCATCGTCACGTAGATCACGAGGATCGTCAGGATCACGATCGTCATCGGCCAGTTGAGCTGCGCCGGGTCGGCCTTGGCCGGGTAGCCGGCCGCCTTCAGCGTCGACGCGAGCGTCTTGTCGAACGCCGCGCCTTGCGCCTTCGCGTCGGCCGCCTTGCCGTCATACGCGGGGATCACCGTATCGCCGACCTTGATCTGCGCGGTCGTGCCAGCCGGTGCCGCGACGTTCTCGTAGTTCAGGCCGGCCTTCGCGAGCGCGCTCTTCGCGATGTCGCACGAGTTCGTGAACTTCGACGTGCCCACCGGGTTGAACTGGAACGAGCAGGCGGCCGGATCGGCGAGGACCGTGATCGGCGCCTTCTGCGTCGCGAGTTCGAGTTGCGGGTTCGCGTAGTGCGTAAGCGCCTTGAACAGCGGGAAGTAGGTGAGCGCCGCGATCAGGCAGCCCGCGAGGATGATCGGCTTGCGGCCGATCTTGTCCGACAGCGAGCCGAAGAACAGGAAGAACGGCGTGCCGATCAGGAGGGCGATCGCGATCAGGATGTTCGCGCTGGCGCCGTCGACCTTCAGCGTCTGCGTGAGGAAGAACAGCGCGTAGAACTGGCCCGTGTACCACACGACGGCCTGGCCGGCGGTCAGGCCGACGAGCGCGAGGATCACGAGCTTCAGGTTCTTCCACTGGCCGAACGCTTCGGTCAGCGGCGCCTTCGACGTCTTGCCTTCCGCCTTGATGCGCAGGAACACCGGCGATTCGTTCAGCTGCAGCCGGATCCACACCGACACCGCGAGCAGCGCGATCGATGCGACGAACGGCACGCGCCAGCCCCAGCTGCCGAACGCTTCCTCGCCGATGAAGGTGCGCACGCCGAGGATCACGAGCAGCGACAGGAACAGGCCGAGCGTCGCGGTCGTCTGGATCCACGCGGTGTAGAAGCCGCGGCGGTTCGCCGGCGCATGCTCGGCGACGTAGGTCGCCGCGCCGCCGTACTCGCCACCGAGCGCGAGGCCCTGCAGCAGCCGCATCGCGATGAAGATCACGGGCGCCGCGATGCCGATCGATGCGTAGCCGGGCAGGAAGCCGACCACGAAGGTCGAGATGCCCATGATCACGATCGTCACGAGGAACGTGTGCTTGCGGCCGACGAGGTCGCCGAGCCGGCCGAACACGATCGCGCCGAACGGACGCACGGCGAACCCGGCCGCGAAGCCGAGCAGCGTGAAGATGAATGCCGCGGTCGGATTGACTCCGGAGAAGAAGCTCTTGCTGATGTAGGCCGCGAGTGAGCCGGCCAGGTAAAAGTCGTACCACTCGAACACGGTGCCGAGCGACGACGCGAAGATCACCTTCTTCTCTTCGCCCGTCATCGGCGAGTGCGAAATTTGCCCGCCTAACGTTGCCATGAATCGTCTCCAAGTCCCTTGATATAGATGTGTGGCCGCCTTGGGTGGGCGGGCCTGTCGACGATTATTGGCACGGAAACTTACGGCGCACTGACTCGCGGGCGCAAAACGACTGCACGTTAACCCGCGCCGAATCGGCCGTTTCGTGCCCCGATCGTGTCGCGGCAGGGCGGTAAAACGCCGGTTTCGATGCGATCGCAGCGCGTATGCGGCGGTATGCGGTTCGGATCCGCCCGTATCAGGATCGATCCGCGGCGGTGTCCGACAACGGCAGGCTGACGCGCACGAGCGTGCCAGCGAGGCGCGGTGCGCTCTGATAGACGTGATCGTCGAGCGTCAGCGTGCCGCCGTGCTGCGCGGCGATCTCGCGCACGATCGCGAGCCCGAGGCCGCTGCCGTCGCCTTCGCGGCCGAGGATCCGGTAGAAGCGCTCGACCACGCGCTCGCGTTCGCCGGCCGGGATGCCGGGGCCCGTATCCTCCACTTCGAGATGCACGCGCCGCGCCGCAGGCTCGGCCCGCACGCGCACCGTGATGCGGCCGCCTTCGGGCGTGTAGCGGATCGCGTTGTCGACCAGGTTGCCGAGCATCTCGCGCAGCATCACGGGATTGCCGTCGACGTCGAGCGGCGTGTCGTCCTCCGGGCCTTCGTAGCCGAGGTCCATGCGCTTCGCGAGCGCGGCCTGCACCCAGTCGCGCACCGTGCGGCGCGCGAGCGCCCCGATCTCGACCGGCTCGAAGGTCAGCCCGCTCGCGCGATTCTCGGCGCGCGCGAGCGCGAGCAACTGCGTGACGAGCCGGGCGGCCTGCTCGGAGCTCGTCGCGATCTGCTCGAGCGAACGCTGGACGTCGGGCGGCACGGGATGGCGCAACGCGAACTCGGCCTGCGTGCGCAGCCCCGCGAGCGGCGTCTTCATCTGGTGCGCGGCGTCGGCGATGAAGCGCTTCTGCAGCGCCATGTTCTGTTCGAGGCGCGCGAGCAGGTCGTTGAACGACGTGACGAGCGGCTCGATCTCGGGCGGCGCGCGCTGCGCCTCGACGGGCGACAGGTCGTCGGGCCGCCGCGCGCGGATGTGCGCCTGCAGCGCGTTGAGCGGCGCGAGCCCGCGCGACAGCCCGAACCACACGA
This sequence comes from Burkholderia sp. Bp8984, assembly GCF_003853755.1. Lineage (NCBI taxonomy): Bacteria > Pseudomonadati > Pseudomonadota > Betaproteobacteria > Burkholderiales > Burkholderiaceae > Burkholderia > Burkholderia sp. Bp8984. Next base: position 127,002 of record NZ_QTQN01000008.1, on the reverse strand, counting down.
GCAGGATCGCGAGCGGCAGGATCACGAATTGCGGCAGGATCACGCCCTTGATGATGTCGTTCGCGAGCGCGTTGCGCTTGTCGAGCGTCTCGCCGACCTGCACGAGCACGGGCTGCGTGCTGCTCGACTCCGGCAGCGCGACGGTCGTATACGCGACGCGCACGTCGTTGCCGCGCAGCAGGTCGTCGCGGAACACGACGACGCCCGGCGGCGGGCGGTCCTCGTCGCGCGGCAGCGGCATGTCGGCCTCGCCCGCGACCAGCTCGCCGCGCGTGCCGAGCACCTGGAAGTAAACGCTGTCGACGTTGTCCGCGCGCAGGAAGTCGCGCGTCTGCTGCGGCAGCGTCAGCTCGGCGACGCCGTTGACCGGATGGATCTGCCGCGCGAGCACGTACGCGTTGGTCTCGAGCGCGCGGTCGAACGGGCCGTTCGCGATCGTTTTCGCGACGAGATAGGTGACGGCGATGCTCATCGGCCACAGCAGCAGGAGCGGCGCGAGCATCCAGTCGAGGATTTCGCCGAACAGCGAGCGCGGGCGCGCGGCCTCGGGCGTATCGGTTTCGTCGGGCGGCGCGAACGGGTTCGCGTAGCGCGCGTCGCGCACGGCGTCGGCGGCGGACGATGGCTCGCCGGTCGGATGGCGGGAATGGGCCGGCGTGGCCATCGCGGCGACGGCCGGGTTCAGCGCAGCGGCGTGCCGGCCGCCGCGGGCTGGGGCGCGGCCGGGTCGGCTGGCGCCGCGGGCGCGACTTTCTCGAGGCAGTAGCCGAGGCCGCGCACGGTGGAAATCCGCACGCCGCTCGGCTCGATCTTCTTGCGCAGCCGGTGCACGTACACTTCGATCGCGTTGTTGCTGACTTCCTCGCCCCATTCGCACAGATGGTCGACGAGCTGCTCCTTCGACACGAGCCGGCCGATGCGCTGCAGCAGCACCTCGAGCAGCCCGAGCTCGCGCGCGGACAGATCGAGCACGCGCTCGTTCGCATACGCGATGCGGCCGACCTGGTCGAACGCGAGCGAGCCGTGGCGCACGACGGTCGGGCCGCCGCCCGCGCCGCGCCGGGTCAGCGCGCGCACGCGCGCCTCGAGCTCGTTGAGCGCGAACGGCTTGGCCATGTAGTCGTCCGCGCCGAGGTCGAGCCCCTTCACGCGCTCGTCGACGCTGTCGGCGGCGGTCAGGATCAGCACGGGGAGGTTGGAATTGCGCGCGCGCAGGCGCTTCAGCACGTCGAGCCCGGACATCTTGGGCAGCCCGAGATCGAGGATCAGCAGGTCGAAGGACTGCATCGACAGCGCGGTATCGGCCTCGATGCCGTTCTTCACGTGGTCGACCGCATAGCCCGATTGGCGGAGTGACCGGGTGAGGCCGTCCGCGAGTATGCTGTCGTCTTCGGCGATGAGAATTCGCATGTTGCTGACCGATGGCCGGCGGGGCGTGCGCGCCGGCGCGGCTGTCTCCGAAGTTATCCGTGTACAACGCAGCCTGCATTGCGGGCTTGCATAAAACACTGTTTTTTTATACAGTGTCTGCATTCGTGGGCAGCGCTTGAAAGCGGGCGCGCCTCTGACAGACGCTGCTCATCATAGCAAAGGACGATTCATGGAAGATAGCAAGAAGGGCTCCGGGATGACCGCCGAGAAGAGCAAGGCGCTGGCGGCCGCACTCGCGCAGATCGAGAAGCAGTTCGGCAAAGGGTCGATCATGCGGATGGGCGACGGCGAAGCGGCCGAAGACATCCAGGTCGTCTCCACGGGCTCGCTGGGTCTCGATATCGCGCTCGGCGTCGGCGGTCTGCCGCGCGGCCGGGTGGTCGAGATCTACGGTCCGGAATCGTCGGGTAAAACCACGCTCACGCTGCAGGTCATCGCCGAGCTGCAGAAGCTGGGCGGCACCGCAGCGTTCATCGACGCAGAGCACGCGCTCGACGTCCAATATGCAGCGAAGCTCGGCGTGAACGTGCCGGAGCTGCTGATCTCGCAGCCGGACACCGGCGAGCAGGCGCTCGAAATCACCGACGCGCTGGTGCGCTCGGGCTCGATCGACATGATCGTCATCGACTCGGTCGCGGCGCTCGTGCCGAAGGCGGAAATCGAAGGCGAGATGGGCGATTCGCTGCCGGGCCTGCAGGCTCGCCTGATGTCGCAGGCGCTGCGCAAGCTGACCGGCACGATCAAGCGCACGAACTGCCTCGTGATCTTCATCAACCAGATCCGGATGAAGATCGGCGTGATGTTCGGCAACCCGGAAACCACGACGGGCGGCAACGCGCTGAAGTTCTACTCGTCGGTGCGTCTGGATATCCGCCGGATCGGCTCGATCAAGAAGAACGACGAGGTGATCGGCAACGAAACCCGCGTGAAGGTCGTCAAGAACAAGGTGTCGCCGCCGTTCCGCGAAGCGATCTTCGACATCCTGTACGGCGAAGGCATTTCGCGCCAGGGCGAGATCATCGATCTCGGCGTGCAGGCGAAGATCGTCGACAAGGCCGGCGCCTGGTACAGCTACAACGGCGAGAAGATCGGCCAGGGCAAGGACAACGCGCGTGAATTCCTGCGCGAGAACCCGGAAATCGCCCGCGAGATCGAAAACCGCATTCGCGAGTCGCTCGGCGTTGCCGCGATGCCCGATGGCGTAGTCGACGAAGCCGAGGCGATGGACGAAGAAGAGTGATGGTCGGGCGCCGAGGTCACGCTGGCGAACCGGACCCGAGCGACGCGCCCGACACGGCGGGCCGCTCCGGCCGGCGAGCCGCGTCCTCGGGGGCCGACCGGCGGGGCGCGGGCAGTCAGTCCGCGCACCGCACCGCGACGAGGGCATCCGACGATGCCCTCGTTTCGTTTGAGATCACCGCACCGGTCGATCCGTTCGACGACGACGAATCGTTCGACGCGCACGACCGGTCGCGCCGTCGCGTGTCCGGTGTCGGCTTCCCGGGCGAGCGCGCAGCCGATGCGGCGGCGTCGGTCAAGGAAGATGTGTATACGCGCAGCAGCCAGCATCCGCGTCGCACACGCCGTGCGGCCGGCGGTTCAGGCAGCGCTGCTTCCGGCGACGAGGCCGGCGCCACCGGGCGCAAGTCGTCGAAACCGCCACGTTCGCTGAAGGGCCGCGCACTCGGCTATCTGTCACGGCGCGAATACAGCCGCGCCGAACTCGCGCGCAAGCTCGCGCCGTACGTCGGCGAGGACGAATCGGTCGAGCCGGTGCTCGATGCGCTGGAACAGGAAGGCTGGCTGTCCGATGCACGCTTTGCCGAGAGCCTCGTGCATCGCCGCGCATCGCGCGTCGGCGTCGCACGCATCGTCAGCGAACTGAAGCGCCATGCGGTCGGCGACAACCTCGTCGAGGAAGTGAATGCGCAGTTGCGCGAGACCGAGTGGACCCGCGCGCAGGCCGTCTGGCGCAAGAAATTCGGTGCACTGCCGCAAACGCCCGCCGAGCGCGCGAAGCAGGCGCGCTTCCTTGCCGCGCGCGGCTTTTCGAGCGCGACCATCGTGAAGTTGCTGAAGGTCGGCGACGATTTCCCGATCGACGACTGACCGCTTCGGTCGCGCGCGCTGCGCGCGATTTTGCTGCAATGCAACCGTTTCCGGACAGGCGGGAATACCCGCCGTCGCGGCCGGATGCCTCAAATACCCAATATGCTAAAATCCACGGGTTTTCCTCTTCGGCCTCAACCTCCAGCATGCCGCTATCCGAGCCCGTGCCCCGTCAGTTGCGACATCGACGCGCAATCCGAGCGGAAGCCTACGAGCGCGACGACGGCTTGTGGGACATCGAAGCCTGCCTGACCGACCACAAGCCGCGCGATGTCGCGCTTGCGTCGGGCATCCGGCCCCAGGGCCTGCCGATCCACGAACTCTGGCTGCGCGTGACCATCGATCGTGACCTCAATGTCGTCGACGCCGAAGCGTCTTCGGAGTGGGTTCCCTATCCCGGTCACTGTCAATCCGCCCCTCCCGCCTATCGGGCCCTCATCGGGCTCAACCTCTTCCGCAATTTCCGCCGCAACGCGAACCGGCTGCTCGCCGGCGTCGCGGGCTGTTCCCATCTGACCGAACTGTGCGCCGTGCTGCCGACGGCAGCGATCCAGGCGTTCGCCGGTGACGTGTGGAACGTGCGCGAAGAGGGCGGCGAAGGGCCGGACCATGACGGCGAGCACGTCGAGCCGCCTTTCCAGCTCGGCCGCTGCCGGGCATTGCGGTTCGACGGCGAGGTCGTGCGGCAGTACTACCCGCGGTGGTACGGCCCGCTTCGGCCGGATCTGCCCGGTGAGGGCAGCACGAAGGAATGAACGGAAATCATTCGAAGAAGCGTCTTAAGCGACATTTCATCCAACTCTCAGACTGAAGGGAATCACGCATGAAGATTCACGAGTACCAGGGTAAGGAAATCCTGCGGAAATTCGGAGTCGCGGTACCGCGCGGCAAGCCGGCGTTCTCGGTTGACGAGGCCGTCAAGGTGGCAGAAGAGCTCGGTGGCCCGGTTTGGGTCGTGAAGGCTCAGATTCACGCGGGTGGCCGTGGCAAGGGCGGCGGCGTGAAGGTGGCGAAGTCGATCGAGCAGGTCCGCGAATACGCGAACCAGATCCTCGGCATGCAGCTCGTCACGCACCAGACCGGTCCGGAAGGCCAGAAGGTCAACCGCCTGATGATCGAAGAAGGCGCCGACATCAAGCAGGAACTGTATGTCAGCCTCGTCGTCGACCGCATCTCGCAGAAGATCGTTCTGATGGGTTCGAGCGAAGGCGGCATGGACATCGAGGAAGTTGCCGAAAAGCACCCGGAACTGATCCACAAGGTCATCGTCGAGCCGTCGACGGGCCTGCTCGACGCGCAGGCCGACGACCTCGCCGCGAAGATCGGCGTGCCGGCTGCTTCGATCCCGCAAGCACGCGCGATCCTGCAAGGCCTGTACAAGGCGTTCTGGGAAACCGACGCATCGCTGGCTGAAATCAACCCGCTGAACGTCTCCGGCGACGGCAAGGTCATCGCACTCGACGCGAAGTTCAACTTCGACTCGAACGCGCTGTTCCGTCACCCGGAAATCGTCGCGTACCGCGACCTGGACGAAGAAGATCCGGCTGAAATCGAAGCGTCGAAGTTCGACCTCGCGTACATCTCGCTCGACGGCAACATCGGCTGCCTCGTGAACGGCGCAGGCCTCGCGATGGCGACGATGGACACGATCAAGCTGTTCGGCGGCGAGCCGGCGAACTTCCTGGACGTCGGCGGTGGCGCGACGACCGAGAAGGTCACGGAAGCGTTCAAGCTGATGCTGAAGAACCCGGACCTGAAGGCGATCCTCGTGAACATCTTCGGCGGCATCATGCGCTGCGACGTGATCGCGGAAGGCGTGATCGCCGGTTCGAAGGCCGTGAACCTGAACGTGCCGCTCGTCGTGCGCATGAAGGGCACGAACGAAGACCTCGGCAAGAAGATGCTGGCCGATTCGGGCCTGCCGATCATCTCGGCTGACAGCATGGAAGAGGCTGCGCAGAAGGTTGTCGCGGCTGCCGCAGGCAAGTAAGCGCGCTCAATGAATAGGTATGGCGGCGCGGTTTGCACGCGACGCCAATCGAACAGAGGTCAAAATACATGTCGATTCTGATCAACAAGGACACGAAGGTCATCACGCAGGGCATTACCGGCAAGACCGGTCAATTCCACACGCGCGCCTGCCGTGAATACGCAAACGGCCGCGAAGCATTCGTCGCGGGCGTGAACCCGAAGAAGGCCGGCGAAGATTTCGAAGGCATTCCGATCTACGCGAGCGTCAAGGAAGCGAAGGCCGAAACCGGCGCGACCGTGTCGGTCATCTACGTTCCGCCGGCAGGTGCTGCTGCTGCGATCTGGGAAGCGGTCGAAGCCGACCTCGATCTCGCGATCTGCATCACGGAAGGCATTCCGGTTCGCGACATGATCGAAGTGAAGGACCGCATGCGTCGCGAAGGCCGCAAGACGCTGCTGCTCGGGCCGAACTGCCCGGGCACGATCACGCCGGACGAACTGAAGATCGGCATCATGCCGGGTCACATCCACCGCAAGGGCCGCATCGGCGTCGTGTCGCGTTCGGGCACGCTGACGTATGAAGCGGTTGCGCAGCTGACGGCACTGGGCCTCGGCCAGTCGTCGGCAGTCGGTATCGGCGGCGACCCGATCAACGGTCTGAAGCACATCGACGTGATGAAGATGTTCAACGACGATCCGGATACGGATGCGGTCGTGATGATCGGCGAAATTGGCGGTCCGGACGAAGCCAATGCCGCCGAGTGGATCAAGGACAACATGAAGAAGCCGGTCGTCGGCTTCATCGCTGGCGTCACGGCGCCTCCGGGCAAGCGCATGGGCCACGCCGGCGCGCTGATCTCGGGCGGTGCGGATACGGCCGAAGCGAAGCTGGAAATCATGGAAGCGTGCGGCATCACCGTCACGCGCAACCCGTCGGAAATGGGTCGCCTGCTGAAGAAGGCGCTGTAATTTCCGCGTGGTTCATCCTGCAAAAAACGCCGGCTTCGCCGGCGTTTTTTGTTATGCTCGCGCAATGAATTTGTAAGCCCCGGGGCTGCGCGATGCATGTTCCGGCATTGACCCGGGCCGCCTGTTCGACAGCCGTTGCCCCGCACCCGATCACCCGATACTGCTCATGCTTGAATTCCTGACGTCGCTCCACTGGGGCGCGGTGTTTCAGATCGTCATCATCGACATTCTCCTCGGCGGCGACAACGCGGTCGTGATCGCGCTCGCATGCCGCAACCTGCCCGCCAACCAGCGGCTGCGCGGCGTCGTGTGGGGCACGGCCGGCGCGATCCTGCTGCGGGTCGCGCTGATCGCATTCGCGGTCGTACTGCTCGACGTGCCGTTCCTGAAGTTCGGCGGCGGCCTGCTGCTGCTGTGGATCGGCGTCAAGCTGATGGCGCCGGACGCCGATGCGCACGACAACGTGAAGCCGGCCGACCGGCTGTGGGACGCGGTGAAGACGATCGTTATCGCCGACGCCGTGATGAGCCTCGACAACGTGATCGCGATCGCCGGCGCGGCCGAGCAGGCCGATCCGTCGCACCGGCTGGCGCTGGTGATCTTCGGGCTCGTCGTCAGCGTGCCGATCATCGTGTGGGGCAGCACGCTGGTGCTGAAGCTGCTCGACCGCTTTCCGGTCGTCGTCGCGCTGGGCGCCGGGCTGCTGGGCTGGATCGCCGGCGGGCTGATGGTGCACGACCCGGTCGGCGACCGCTGGCCGGTACTCGATACGCAGGCCGCGATCTACGGCGCGAGCATCGCCGGCGCGCTGTTCGTCGTCACCGCGGGTTACGCGCTCCGGCGCCGCCGCGGCGTCCCGCGCGCGCATTGACGTTGGCCGTCCGGCCGACTGCCGGGGCCGCGGCCCGCTGGCTACGATCGAAACGCCTGCCTGATCCGGCAGGCGTTTTTCGTTTCCGGAGCCAGTCATGTTCGAAGCCTTTTCCGTTTCCCTGTTCCGTCGCATCGCCGCCGATCTGCGGCGCGCGCGCCGGCCGGCGCCGCGCTGGCGGCCGGCCGGCTTCACGCTGATCGAGCTGATGATCGTGCTCGCGATCGTTGGCGTGATCGCGGCCTATGCGATTCCCGCGTACCAGGATTACCTCGCGCGCTCGCGCGTCGGCGAGGGGCTCGCGCTCGCGTCGTCCGCGCGGCTCGCGGTCGCCGACAATGCCGCGAGCGGCGCGGGCCTCGACGGCGGCTACAGCCCGCCGGCCGCCACCCGCAACGTCGAATCCGTCGTCATCGACGGCGACACGGGCCAGATCACGGTGGCGTTTACCGCCCGCGTCGCCGCGGCCGGCGCGAATACGCTCGTCCTCGTGCCGTCCGCGCCGGACAAGGCCGATACGCCGACCGCGCGCGTACCGCTGAAAAAGGGCACGATGCAGGCCGGGGCGATCGCATGGGAATGCTTTGCCGCCGGCAAGGCTGCGTCGTCGCTCCCGGCGCCGGGCGCGGGCCCGCTGCCGGCGGAGGCCGCGACGTTGCCCGCGAAATATGCGCCGGCGGAATGCCGCGCGTAGGGGCGGGGGCATGCCGGCCAGTGCGGGGCCGCGTGCACGGCACGGCGCCCGCCGTGCCGGCGGGTTGCGCCGGTCGCACCGGTCGCGCCGCGTCGGGTGACGGTGCGACGGGCCCGCACAGAGCGGGGAAAGTTTTGTATAGTGCGCCGATTGCTGACATCCGGTTCGCTCATGCCTTCTACTTTTTCCCGTTCGTTGCCGCTCGTTGCGCTGGCTGTCGCCCTGATCGTGCCGTACTCGATCACGAATCACACGTATCCGATTCCAACCTTCTATTCAGAATTTGCCGCGCTGGTGCTGTATCTGCTGGTGGGGCTCTCCGTCGTCCTGCTCGCGCGCACGGGCCGCCCGGCCGAGCCGTTCGCCGCGCCGGCCGCGTTCGTCGCGCCGCTCGGGTTCGCGGCGGTGCTGATCGCGCAGGTCGCGCTGATGCCGCTGAAGGTGCCGTCGATGAACTGGCTGGCGGTCGGCTATCTGGCCGCCGCGCTGGTTGCGATGCAGGCCGGCTACACGCTCGCGCGCGAGGGGCTCGCCGAAGCCGTCGCGCGAATGATGTCCGGCGCGCTGCTCGTCGGCGGGGTGTTCGCGGTCGCGAGCCAGATCGTTCAGCTGTTCCATCTCGAGTCCGCGGTGTCGCCGTTCGTCGTCGTGTACAACATCGCGGTCGATCGCCGCCCGTACGGCAACATGGCGCAGGCGAACCACCTGGCGACCTACATCGCGTTCGCGCTCGCGGGCGCGCTGTATCTGGCGCAGACGCGCCGGCTCGCGGCATGGGCGTGGCTCGCGCTGTCGATCGCGCTGTCGGTCGGGCTCGCGCTGACGGTGTCGCGCGGCCCGTGGCTGCAGGTCGCGGTGCTGGTCGTCGCGGGTTTCTGGATGGCATGGCTCGAGTCGCGCCGCGCGCCGGGCAACCGCCGCGCATGGCTGATGCCGGTCGCGCTCGCGGTGATCTTCGTCGCGGTGAACGTCGCGGTGCGCTGGGCCAACGTGCACTTCCACCTGGGACTCGCCGAGTCGGCGGCCGACCGGATGCGCGACGCGGGGCAGATCGCGCCGCGCCTCGCGCTGTGGAAGTACGGGCTTGCGATGTTCCGCGAGCATCCGTTGCTCGGCGTCGGCTGGGGCGAATTCCCGTCGCACCAGTTCGCGCTCGTGCGTACGCTCGGCGGTGTCGAGATCGCGAACAACTCGCACGACATCTTCATCGACCTGCTCGCGAAGTCCGGCCTCGTCGGCCTCGGCGTGCTCGTCGTCGCGCTCGTCACATGGTTCGTGCGCGCGGTGCGCGCGCCGCAGTCGAGCACGCGCGTGTTCGGCCTCGCGCTGATCGGCATCCTGCTGATGCATGCGCTCGTCGAATATCCGCAGCAATACATGTTCTTCCTGCTGCCGGCGATGTTCGTGATCGGCCTGCTCGACGTGAAGCCGCTGCGTATCCTGCCGGGCCGCGTGGCGTTCGGGTTGTTCGCGGTGCTGTCGGTCGGCGGCGTGCTGGCGGCAGTGCCCGTGCTGCGCGACTACCAGCGCGCGGAAGTGCTGTACTACGGCAGCGAACCGGCCGCGCAGTACCGCGACGCGCCGTCGCTGCTGTTCGGCGCGTGGGGCGATTACGGCGCGGCCACGCTGCTGACGATTTCGCCGGACAACCTGCCGCTCAAGCTCGTCGCGCACGAGCGCGCGATCGCGCTGCTGCCCGGCGAGACGGTGCTGCGCCGCTATGCGACGCTGCAGGCGCTGGCCGGCCGCGACGCCGACGCGCTCGATACGGTTGCGCGCCTGCATGTGTTCGCGAAGGAGTTGAAGGATTGGCCGCAGCAGCTTGGGTTGCTGTACAAGCTGTGCGACCAGCAGCCGGCGCTGAAGGCGTTCAAGGCGGCGGTGGTCGCGAAGTACGGAGAAGTCCCGGCCGACGCGGACGACGACGACTCGGACGACGATTCGGAGTGACGCCGCGCGGCGCCGGGCGGGGAATCCCGGCGTCGGTCGGATTGCGGTGGAGCAGGGGAGCGATGGCAGCCCGGGACGGTGCGGCGATTGCTTCCCGCGAAGAATGGATGCCGGCCGGATACGGCGCGATTCGCGTCAACCATTGTCAAATCGCCGCCACGCGCGAGGCGGCGCGTGCACAATGCGCGAAAGCGTTCGCGTGCATGGCCGCCCGGAGCGGGCTGCCGGCACGAACGCTGCCCCCGGATTTCCGGGAACCCGCGCAGCAGGATCGCGACCGGGCAACCATCGGTCGTGCGGCCGCAACGGGGCGCCGGTCCGATGGCCGCGGCGCGGGGCGATGCACGCGATGCGGCCGGACGATGTCGGCCGGCGCGGCAATCGTCCGCAACAGTACTCAAGAACGATATTCGACCATGGCTCTTCGCTCGACCATCCTGATCCTGCCTGCCGTCGCCGTGCTGCTTTCCGGCTGCGCGATGCTGTCGTCGTCGCAGGACAGCAAGCTGACCTGCCGCATTCCGCGCGCCGTCTACCCGGATGGCGCGAAGCCGCTCACGCGTCCCGTCACCGTGCTCGTGCGCGCGCTGATGACGACCTCGGGCGAAGCCCAGAACGTCACCGTGACGACCAGCAGCCGCAATGCCGCGGCAGACCGCGCGGCCGTCGACGCGATGACGCATGCGACCTGCGCGCAGACCGGCGCCACCGCGAATCCGTTTCTGCTCACGCAACCGTTCGTGTTCGAGCCGCGTCGCGGCGAGTGATGCGAGGCACCGTGGCCGCTGATGCGTGTGCGGCCAGGGCCGTCGTACGCGAGACAGTTCGCTGCGGCTCGCGATTGCGCAGCCGCAGCGAGGGCCGGCCACCGAGGCTTCCGGTGCGCGCTCAGAAGGTCCGTTTCTTCAGCGTATAGGCATGCAGCCAGTACAGCGTGTTGGTCTGCGCGTCGAAGTAGCCGCCCTGTGCGGTCTTGTCGGTCGTTTTATTCCACGATTTGCCGGCGTCGGTGCTGCTGAACGTCAGGTCGACCGGTGCGCCGCCGCCGGTGCCGCCGCTTCCGGAGTTCGGATCGGTCGCATAGACGAGCAGGAGGCCGTTGCGACCGATGCTCATGCTGTCGAGCGTGAGCTTCTCGTCGAACGTGCGCAGTTGCTGCACGGCCTCGGGATGGTCGTTCGTCCACGTGGAAATGGCGCCCGTCCGGCGGCCGTTGTCGGGACCCTCGCCGTTTTGCGGCTTGTCGAGATGCGACAGCGTGTACAACGAATAACGTGACCCTGATCCCGGCGTGGGTGGCGTGGTGTCGAGCGCAGTGACGACCTGGCCTGGCAGCACGGTATCCGTCACGAATGCGTGCTGCCCCCAGTCGAGCCGATCGACCACGCTGTGACCCGGCGCTTCGGCAGTCTGTGCGACGTAGTAGGCGATCCGCAGAACCCCGTCCGGGCCGAGGCTGATTGCATTGAAATCCTGGCGCGTGTCGCTGCCGCTGTGGGCATCGGCCGGCACGTCGATCGCCTGCCACGTGTTTCCGCCGTCCGCGGTCCGCCATATGCGGGGGCCCCAGCCGGCCGCGTAGCCACGTTGCGGATCGAGAAAGAGCAGGCGGCCGATGTTCCGGTTTTCGGGCCATTGAAGTTGCGACCATGTCTGGCCGCCATTGCTCGATTTCCACAGCCTGGTGGTTTGCGGCGCGTTGCCGCCGTGCGCCTCGGGAGCCTTGTAGTTCATCCATGACGTGCTGATGAACTGAACGGTCCAGTCCGGCGAGTACCACCAGGCGGCCTCCTGGCCAACCTGCTGGAAATGGCGCTTCATCCCGCCGTCGATCGTGCCGCGGAAGAAGCTGATCGTCATGCGGTTCAGCAACTCGCCGGTGTCGTTCATCCATGCTTCGGTCGGCTCGGGCCGCTGCGGCTCGTTCGATTCGGCCTGCGGCTTGAACGTCACTTCGGGATTGGCGAGCTTGACGCTCATCACGTCGTTGCCCTTGATGCGGAAGTTGCCGCCGCCATACGGCGCGTCGTCCCGCATGAAGCTTGTCGAAATCGTCTCCCAGCCCGTCGTCATATTTACGTACCCGTATGTTGCAATGGCCAGGGCAACGAGGCCACCGGCGATCCATTTCCAGCGCTTGTGTTTTCGCATGTCACTTTTTCAGCAAACGTTCGAGCGCGCGGTTAACTTCGTCGGCCGCATCCGAACCCCACTCGCGTGCCTTGTCGGCGGCGTCCGAACCCCACTCGCGCGCCTTGTCGGTGGCGTCCGAGCCCCACTCGCGGGCTTTGTCGACCGCGTCCTTGCTCCATTCGCGCGCTTTTGCCTTGGCGACGGGAATGCCCGCGTCGATTGCCTGTTTGCGCGTGCGCCCGTCGGCCCATTCCTCGATGTTCGGCCGCCTGCCGATCTTGATGAGATCCGAGACCGGCAGGCCGGCCAGCCCTCCGTCCAGATACGCCAATGGGTGAGTGACAAAGGCGAAGGTCTTGAACGTATCTCCGCCCTTGTCCAGTTCCAGTTCGTATCGCTTCACCTGCATCGAGAGCTTGCCGTTTCCCGGTTTCGCGCTATTGAATGCGATCTGGTTTCCCTGCATGTTCTGATACAGCCCGATCTCGATGTATTTCTGAAGCCACCAGCGCGCGTTATCCAGCCATTTCTTTCCTTTTATCGTGAGGGCGGGATAGAGATTGGCGCCGTAATCCGAGCAATAGTAGTAGCCGTAACTCACATAGTAATCGGGCGGCTTATGCCCGCACCCGATATGACGCATCATGAAATTACCGTGGCGGGACCAGTCCGAATCGGTGCTTTTCGGTTTGATCAGTTCCTCTCGCCGATGCAGCAGTTCATGGACGACTTTCTTGTCTTTCCACGGATCCCATGACGTTGCGAATTTCTTCACGGTCTCCCATGCGCTCGACACGCTGACCTTCTCTACCGTTTCCCAGTATTCGCCGTGAAGCGGCAGGTAGTAGAACGGGCAAGTCCCCACGATGGAATCCGCCGCCGGCGTCACATGCTTGTCGCAGATATTGATCGCCACCTTCGGCCGATCCTTGTACCCCGTCGGCGTCAGCATCCCCGCGCCGGTACCCAGCACGTTGTCCTTCTGTTGCACGTCAGCCATTCGATTTCCCCAAGAACTTGACGACGACGTCGTGCGGCACGTGGCTCTGCGTGAGCCCGGTCTCGCCTGCCGCGTTGGTGACGCCTTCCGAGATCAGCGTGCCGTTCGAGAACATCTGGTATCGCGTATTCGCGACCGGAATGTCGGTGCCGGCCCAGTGCGCGATGAACGCCTGGTCGTAGTTGCCGCTCGAGTTCGGCAGCGTCGGCATGGTTTGCGACAGGTGCGTGGGGCCGTTGAACAGGTGCTGCGCACCCTTGATGTCGATCTTGCCGGGCGCGTGCACCTCGATGTTGCCGTCCGCGATGCGGATGTAGGCGCCGCCGGAAGTCAGCAGGATTTCTTTCGCTGCCGCGCCTTCGATCGACTGCGTGGCCGCCACCAGTTTCAGCGCCTTCTGCGCGGTCAGTTCGATGTTGTCCGCCTGCGCCTGGATTTCCACCTTGCCCTTGCCGGCGAACAGCTTCATGCCTGCGTTCTGCGCGAACAGGCTGATCCGGTCGAGGACGCTCGCGATCAGCGACTTGCCGGCCGCGACGTGCGTGCTTTGTCCGCTGACGAGGTTGACGTGCCGGTCCGCGGCGAACTGCACGGACTGCTGCGTCGACAGCGCGATGCCGGCCGGGCTGCCGAACAGCATCACGGGCTCCTTGAACGCGTTGGCCGTGCCGGTGCCGCCGCCGGCGGTCCTGCCGCCCGCGGTGCTGCCGCTCACGCTGTTCTGCGTCGCGTCGCTGAACTGCTTCAGCGCCGTGTGGCCGGGGTCGAGCGACTCGCCCTGATGCTGCGCGCTGACCTCCGACATCGTTTCCATCAGGCCTTCCGCGCGGACGAGCTGCTGTTGCGTTTCCTTCACGTCGAGCGGCTGGCTTGCCGGCTGCTTCGGGTGCGTCGTGACGTACAGCCCGCGGCTCGCGCGCACCGCGCCGTATGCATCCGAGCGCAGGTCGAAGCCGCTGCCGAGATAGCTGCCGCGATCGTTGCCCGTGTGGTCGATCAGGTAGCCCAGGTGCAGGTGCGTGTTGGCCTGGCTGCTGTACAGGTGTACGCGGTTCTGCGACGTCGCGTCGTCGAGCACCAGCTGGTTGTAGCCGGCACCCGCATATTCCTTCGACCGGTAACCGGACAGGATGCCGTTGCTGTGCCATTGCGGGCTCGTCGCACCGTTGTAGACCTTGCCGACGATGATCGGACGATCGCAGTCGCCGCCGAGGAAGTCGACCAGCACTTCCTCGCCGCTGCGATGCGGATGAACGGCGCCATAGCCGTTTCCGGAATCCGATGCCGTGGCACGCAGCCAGCACGACGCCTTCTCGTCGCCGTCGTTCAGGCGATCCCAATGGAATCGGACCTTGACCCGGTTGAGCGCGTCGGTGTGGACTTCTTCGCCCTGCGGTGCGACGACGATCGCGGATTGCAGATGCATCGGCGGTTTCGCGTGCTCGAATGGGCTGCGGAACGGCACCGTCGTGCGCTGCGCCTCGATGCTGACCTGGAAAATACCCTCGCTGCCGTCCGGATGCCGGACGTACGACAGATCCGTGCCGCCGGCTCGCACGAGCGCGCCGATGTCGGCCTGCAGGCTGTGCGGGAACCCGGCCTGTCGGTCGGCGACGGGCAGGTTGTTGGCGATCAGCCAGGCCGTCTCGATCACCGCGAAGCGGCGCTGGCCCGCGTCGTCCTTGTCGTGTTCGGGGTGATCGGCGAGCTCGAACGTGCGTCCCGCATCCATGCGCCGGACGCCGCCGATGCCGTGAAAACGCTTCGCAAGCGACTCCTGCTGCTCCATCCAGAGCTTCGACAGATGGTCGCCGCGAGACTGTTCGGGGTACGTGTAGGCGCCGGTGTATTCGTAGACTTCGAGCTGCTGCGGCAGGTCGCCCTGGTTCGCGATCGTCGGCAGATGAGTCGCCTTCGGATTCGACGCGGTGGGCGGCTGCTTGTAGTCGAACGTGCGCGTCGTACGCTCGACGCTGCGCAGCGTGCGCGTGCCGGAGAACTGGACGAGCGTGTCGGCCTCGTCGCGTGCGCCGGCGTGATGAAAGCGCACGGTCGGCGGCGACAGCGCGGGCAGCGCGTCGATCCGGTCGACGACGACGAGCGTGTGTGACTTGCCGTCTTGCGCCTGCTCCCAGAAACCGTACAGGCCTTCCGATTCCAGCAGGCGGTGCACGAAGTTCCAGTCGTCCTCGTATTGCATGCAGAACGAGCGGGACGGCAGCGGCTGGTAGAGCCTGAAGTCGAAGCAGCCCCTGGCTTGCGGGTGCTGGTTCAGGACGTCGGCGATGATCTCGTCGGCGGGTTTGTCCTGCCAGATGCGCTGGTCGCGGCGGAACTTCAGGAAGTGCAGGAACGACGCGAAGACGATCTGGTAGTGCGTGAGGCCGCTGTCCGACCCGAGCCGGCGGGCAGCATGCACATACCCGTGGTGCGGCGCGTACGACTTGTCGGCCTGCTGGATCCGCAGCGTGACGGGCTGCGCGATCAGCTTCTTGAGCTCGATGTCGTCGGACACCGACACGGCGTCGACGGTGAACTCGAAATGACGCCCGAGCCGGGAGCGTCCCTTGACGCGATGGGGCAGCAGGACGTCAGGGCCGAGCGGCGTCTCTAGCTGGACGAGTCGTTCGTCCTGGATCGGCCCGGCCAGCCGTGCGTTTCTCAATGCTTGCGAATTCATCACCCGTGCTCGCTTTTTTTGTGCTGGGTCGCACGCTCTCCCGTGCGGAATCCGCCAATTGTATGAGATAAACGCCAGCTATCTCGAATTTGCCTTTCAACGACATTTCAAATGCGGTCGGCGCGTCGGCCTGACGGGGCAGGGCGTGCACGTCATCCGGTCGGGCAATGGTCGGGCGTGGGTGGTTCAGGCCGGATCGACCAGGCCCGGGCCGCTCAGCCCGCGACATCCTCCGCCTTCCAGTCCCCCGACTTCCCGCCGCGCTTCTCCCTGACGCTCACCTCGGTGATCACCATCCCGCGATCCACCGCCTTGCACATGTCGTACACGGTGAGCAACCCGACCTGCACGGCCGTCAGCGCTTCCATCTCGACGCCGGTCCGCCCGAACGTCTCGACCTGCGCGACGCAGTGCACGCCCGGCAGCGCATCGTCGAGTTCGAAGTCGACGGCCACGCGCGTCAGCGCGAGCGGGTGACACAGCGGAATGAGGTCGGCGGTGCGCTTCGCGCCCTGGATCGCGGCGATCCGCGCGACGCCGAGCACGTCGCCTTTCTTCGCCTTGCCGTCGCGGATCAGCGCGAAGGTCGCCGGCAGCATCCGGATCGTGCCGCGCGCGATCGCGATGCGTTGCGTTTCCTGCTTGCCGCCGACGTCGACCATGTGGGCGTGGCCGGCAGCGTCGAAATGGGTCAGTCCTGACATGTCTTGCTCCAGTGGAACGGCGTGCGCGCGCGCGAGCACGTCACCCGATCCTGCTTCGTGACCGGCTGGGGCGCCGAATCCCTCTCTGCACCCCGATCCGATCCAACGTTTCAACGGGCGCCTATCATAGCAGTGGCCTTCGCGGCACCGGGCGCGCAGATGGCGCACTTGCCGCACGGGACAGTTGCGATGTCGCCGGTACAATGACCCGAATATTCAGACCACACGCCGCAATGCGCGCCCGGCGCGCGGTGCGGCGTCGCTTTCATCCTGCCATGCGTGTCAAACAGTTGCTTGCCGTGCTGCTGTCGGCGGCGCTCGTGCTGCCGCCGAGCGGCCATGCACAGCGCACCTCCGCGCTGCCGCTAGAGCCGGCGACCGGCGCCTCGCCGTCGATCTCCACGGTGCCGTCGGGCATCGCGACCGGCGTGTTCGGCACCTACGGCGGCGCGGAAAGCCGGTTTGCCGGCGCCGACGGCGCGTCCGCGCCCGGCGCGAGCCTGCGCGCGCCGCTGCGCACGCTGGAGCTGCCCGACCTCGGCGACGGCTCCGGCGGTTCGCTCACGCCGCAGGCCGAACGCCGTCTCGGCGAGCGCGTGATGCGCGAGGTGCGGCGCGATCCGGACTATCTCGACGACTGGCTCGCACGCGATTACCTGAACGCGATCGCGAAGCGGCTCGCGGCGGCTGCGGCGGCGCGCTACATCGGCGGCTACATGCCGGACTTCGAGCTGTTCCCGGTGCGCGATCCGCAGATCAACGCGTTCTCGATGCCGGGCGGCTTCATCGGCATCAACAGCGGGCTGGTCGTCACGACGCAGACGGAATCCGAACTCGCATCGGTGGTCGGCCACGAGATGGGCCACGTGCTGCAGCGGCACATCGCGCGGATGATCGGCGCGAACGAGAAGACCGGCTACACCGCGCTCGCGACGATGCTGCTCGGCGTGCTGGCAGGCGTGCTCGCGCGCAGCGGCGATCTCGGCAGCGCGATCGCGATGGGCGGGCAGGCCTATGCGGTCGACAATCAGCTGCGCTTCTCGCGGTCGGCCGAGCGCGAAGCCGACCGCGTCGGGTTCCAGCTGCTCGCCGGTGCCGGCTACGACCCGTACGGGATGCCGGGCTTCTTCGAACGGCTCGAGCGCACGTCGATGGGCGACGCGGGCGTGCCAGCCTATGCGCGCACGCACCCGCTGACGGGCGAGCGGATCGCCGACATGGAGGATCGCGCACGCCGCGCGCCGTATCGGCAGCCGCACCAGTCGGCCGAATATGGCTTCGTGCGCGCGCGGTTGCGCATTCTGCAGAACCGCGCGCCGAATGACATCGCGGCCGAGGTGCGCCGGATGCAGCTCGAGCTCGACGATCGGACGGCACCGAACGTCGCGGCGAACGCGTACGGGATCGCGCTCGCGAACACGCTGCTCGGCCAGTACGATGCGGCTGACAAGGCGCTCGCGTCGGCGCGCGCCGCGTTCGACGCGCGCGAGCGGCGCGCGGACGATCCGGCGACGAGTTCGCCGAGCCTCGACGTGCTTGCGGCCGACATCGCCCGCCGCGCGGGACGGACCGACGACGCGGTGCGGCTCGCGGCGCTCGCGCAGCGGCGCTGGCCGGCGTCGCATGCGGCGATCGTCGCGCACCTGCAGGCGCTGATCGCCGCACGCCGCTTCGCCGACGCACAGGCGCTCGCGCGCACCCAGGCGCAGGCGGACCCCGAGCAGCCGGACTGGTGGGATTACCTCGCGAAGGCGAGCGACGGCCGTGGCGACGTGCTCGCGCGGCGCCGCGCGCTCGCGGAGAAGCTGGCGCTCGACGGCGCGTGGCCGTCGGCGATTCGCCAGCTGAAGGAGGCGCGCGACGCGAAGGACGTGTCGTTCTACGACCAGTCGATCATCGGCGCGCGGCTGCTGGAATTCGAGGCGCGCTACAAGGAAGAGCGCGAGGACGAGAAGAACGGCCGCGGATGACGGCCGTCAGACGGGCAGGCTGCTTGCGCTTCAGCTTCCGGTGCTGCCGCCGTTCGGCGCGCCCGACGTATCGTGCGCCCGCTGCGCGGGACTCGCGACGAAGCCGAACGTCGCCGGCACGTCGGCACGGGCGAGACTGCCTAGCGGCAGCGTGCGCCCGTCGCGCCAGCGCAGCACGGGCGGCGTCG
Organism: Burkholderia sp. Bp8984; assembly: GCF_003853755.1. Taxonomy (NCBI): domain Bacteria; kingdom Pseudomonadati; phylum Pseudomonadota; class Betaproteobacteria; order Burkholderiales; family Burkholderiaceae; genus Burkholderia; species Burkholderia sp. Bp8984. The sequence goes on along the minus strand of NZ_QTQN01000008.1, from coordinate 108,332 downwards.
CGTCGAAGTCCGCGTGATCGGCGAACAGGCCGAGGTCGTGGTCGTGCAACGCCGCGATGCGCGGCGGCGTGCCGGGCGCGCGCAACAGCACGCCGCCCGCATCGTCGAGCCACGCGGCGTCCGGCTCGAACGGCGCGCCGGTCTGGTCGGCCAGCGTGAGCTGCCCGTCGCGCTCGGCCAGGCGCACGACCCACGGCGTATAGGCGAGCTCGACGTACACGCGTTGCGGCCCGTTCTGGAAGAACCACTGGCCGTGCGCATCGCATTCGTAGTTGCGCCCGATGAACGCGTTCAGCGCCGCATGCCGGACCGGCGAGCCGAGCTCGCCGGCGGCCTGCGCGGCGTCGTCGCGCAGCCGCCATTCGCCGCGCCGGTCGAGCAACAGCCAGCCGGTGCAGTGCGGCACGTTCGGCCACTTGGCGAGGGCCTGCCTGACGATGTCATCCATGGTCGACGAATTTCGAGCAATAGCCGAACACCCGCGCCGACAGCCAGTCGAGGCGGCCGGGGAACGGCCCGGTCATGAATCCCGCATGGCCGCCGTCCGCCGGCTGGTCGAGCTCGACGGCCGGCGACACGTCGGCGGCACTCGGCAGCGCGGATTCGGGCAGGAACGGATCGTTGCGGGCGTTGAGGATCAAGGTGGGCACGTCGATCGCGGGCAGCAGCGGGCGCGTCGTGGCCTGGGTCCAGTAGTCGTCGGCGTCGGCGAAGCCGTGCAGCGGTGCGGTCACGACTTCGTCGAAGTCGCGCATCGTCACGGCCCGCAGCATCGCGTCGCGGTCGAACAGCCCCGGATACTGGTCGAGCTTCGCGAGCGCCTTGCGTTTCAGCGTCTTCAGGAAGCTGCGCGTATAGACCATCGCGAAGCCCTGCGACAGCGCGCGGCCGCCCGCGTGCACGTCGATCGGCGTCGAGATCGCGGCGGCCGCGTGCACGATCGACGTGTCGCTGCGGTGCTCGCCGAGCCAGCGCAGCAGCACGTTGCCGCCGAGCGACACGCCGGCCGCGACGATCGGCCCGCGATGCCGCGCGGCGAGCCGGCGCAGGATCCAGTCGACCTCGGCGCTGTCGGCGAGATGGTAGAAGCGCGGCTGCCGGTTGAGCTCGCCGCTGCAGCTGCGAAAGTGCGGGACGACCGCGTGCCAGCCCTTCGCGCGCGCGGCGGCCATCATTGCCAGCGCGTAGTGCGAGCCGGAACTGCCTTCGAGGCCGTGGAACAGCACGAACAGCGGCGCGTCGGGCGGCGGCGCGGCACTGTCGAGATGCGCGACCCAGTCGAGATCGATGAAGTCGTGGTCGGGGGTTTCCCATCGCTCGCGTCGGTACGCGACCGCCGGACGCCGTGCGAACAGCGCGGGCACGATGGTTTGGGCATGGCTGTTCGGCAGCCAGCGCGGTGCGCGATAGCGCAGTGAATCGTCGTCGGGGGCCGGGGCCCCTGTCAGCGGCGAGGTGGGCGGAGAAGCCGTACTCATGATCGCCCCGCTAATGCGTTGCTTCGTTCTTCGTCAGTGCAGCGGACCCTGCCCGTGACGGATCTTCGCGGCGAATTGTCCGGCCGCTTGTTCGGGAATCGGGCTCGCGTGAATATGCGCGATGCGCCACTCGCCGCGTTCGTGAATCATCACGTACGTGGCGAAAACCATGTCGGGTTCGGCCGTCAGGTCGGCCTGCTGATGCGCTTCGGCGATCGTGTAGACGACGGTGCCGAGGCTGTCGTATACGCGGATGTCGAGCGGTTCGATCGTCACGGGGCGCGTCGCGAGCCGGTTGGCCAGCCCGCTGCGGATCTGGTCGAGGCCGTGCAGATGCTCGCCGTCGGCCCAGACGCAGCTGGCGAAGTCCTCGTCGATCCACAACCCCAGCAGCGCGTCGAGATTGGCATCGGCGACGGCCTGGTAGTAGGCGTTCAGCGTATCGGCAGCGGCTTCGAAAAGGCGGGCAAAACGTGGCATCGGGGTTATCTCTCGCGCGCGTCGCGCGCCGTATTCAGCACGGCGGCCCGGATGGAGCCGCCGTACACCGGTGAATCGGATTGCCCGGCGCGTCGTGCGACGCTGCCGGCCAGGGTCAGCGCTGCCCGACGAGCATGCCGCGCAAATCGCCGAATACCTGCTCGGGACCGAGTTCGCGCAGGCACTTCAGATGGCCGAGCGGGCACTCGCGTTCGAAGCAGGGACTGCATTCGAGATGCAGCCATTGTACCTTCGCCAGGTCAGACAGCGGAGGAGTGTGGCGCGGATCGGTCGATCCGTACAGCGCGACGAGCGGCCGGCGCAACGCGGCCGCGACGTGCATCAGCCCCGAATCGTTGGTCACGACCGCGTTCGCGCGCGCGATCAGCGCACATGCCTCGGACAGCGACGTCTGCCCGCACAGGTTGCGCACGTTCGGCGCGTGGTCGGCGATCGCCTGCGCGGCGGCGGCATCCTTCTGCGAGCCGAGCGCGACGATCTGCGTGTACGGGAACGACTGGTGGACGATCGTCGCGAGCGTCGCGAAATGCTCGGGCGGCCAGCGCTTGGCCGGGCCGTATTCCGCGCCGGGGCAGAACACGACGAGCGGCTTGCGCGTATCGAGATTGAAACGCGCGGACACGCGCGCCGTCTCGTTCAGGTCGGCGTCGAGGCGCGGCGCGGGCAGCGTCTTCATCGACTCGGGCAGCTTCGCGCCCGGCGCATACGCGAGCGCCGCGTAGTGGGTCGTCATCGGCGCTCGCTCGGCCGATTTGTCCGGGTTCGCGTGCCGCACGTTCAGCAGGCCGTAGCGATGCTCGCCCGTGTAGCCGATCCGCAGCGGGATGTTCGCGAGCCACGGGATCACCGCGGACTTCAGCGAATTCGGCAGCACGTACGCCGCGTCGTAGCCGACGTCGCGCAGGTCGCTCGCGAGCTGCCAGCGACGCAGCAGCTGCAGCTTGCCGTGCGCGAGGTCGGTCGCGTAGACATCGTGGATCTCGGGCATCCGCTCGAGCACGGGCGCGACCCAGGTGGGCGCGACGGCATCGATCGCGATGCGGGGATGGAGCTTCTTCAGCAGCGCAAAAAGCGGCTGCGCCATCAATGCGTCACCGATCCAGTTCGGTGCGATAACCAGCGCTCGACGCATCAGGTCGACTTCCGATGTCGTAATGAAGCACGGCGCACAGGCACCGCGTTCGGGTTGTCAGAACAGGAAAAGGGCGGCGCGCCGGGATTCCGGCTGCGCCGCCTTGCGTGCGGCGGGCCCGCGGGCCCGGCCGGCCGGGGCTCAGTGGCCCTTGACCACCTCGCCGTCGCGCAGCTTGTAGCGCGTGCCGCAGTACGGGCAGCGCGCCTCGCCGTGCGAGACGTCGATGAACACGCGCGGGTGCGCGCTCCAGCGCGCCATGGCCGGGTTCGGGCAGTAGGCGGGGAGATCCTTGGCCGTCAGCTCGACCAGCGGCATTTCCTTGATTTCGCTCATGAGACTTTCTCTTATCACTCTTTTGTGGGGCGGTCGGTGGCGCAGCGCACTCAGACCTTCGTCAGCCAGTGCGCGTACTTCGCGTTCTTGCCCGACACGATATCGAAAAACGCCGACTGGAGCTTTTCCGTGACCGGGCCGCGCGCGCCGCTGCCGATCGTGCGGTTGTCGAGTTCGCGGATCGGCGTGACTTCGGCGGCCGTGCCCGTGAAGAACGCCTCGTCGGCCGTGTAGACCTCGTCGCGCGTGATGCGCTTCTCGATCACCTCGATGCCGGCGTCCTTCGCGAGCGTGATGACCGTGTCGCGCGTGATGCCGTCGAGGCACGACGACAGGTCGGGCGTGTAAAGCTTGCCGTTGTTCACCAGGAAGAAGTTCTCGCCGGAGCCTTCCGACACGTAGCCGTCGACGTCGAGCAGCAGCGCTTCGTCGTAGCCGTCGGCGGTCGCTTCCTGGTTCGCGAGGATCGAGTTCACGTACCAGCCCGACGCCTTCGCGCGCACCATCGACACGTTCACGTGGTGGCGCGTGAACGACGACGTCTTCACGCGGATGCCCTTCGCGAGGCCTTCCTCGCCGAGGTACGCGCCCCACGGCCATGCCGCGATCGCGACGTGGATCGTGTTGCCCTTCGCCGACACGCCGAGCTTTTCCGAGCCGACCCAGATGATCGGGCGCAGGTAGCACGACTCGAGCTTGTTCTCGCGCACGACTTCGAGCTGCGCGGCTTCGAGCGTTTCCCGGTCGAACGGCACGTCCATCTGGAAAATCTTCGCCGAATTCAGCAGACGTTTGGTGTGCTCGCGCAGACGGAAGATCGCGGTGCTGCCGTCGGCCGTCTTGTACGCACGCACGCCCTCGAAGACGCCCATGCCGTAGTGCAGCGTATGGGTCAGGACGTGGATCTTGGCGTCGCGCCAGTCGATCAGCTTGCCGTCCATCCAGATCTTGCCGTCGCGGTCGGCCATTGACATAGGATTCTCCTGGAAGCGGTGAGGTGCTGCGGGTTGTGTGCAGCGTTGAGCCGGAAAGACGCATATTTTAGCGTCATTTGGCGTCGAGCCGGTCGGTCGGCCGAGGGCCGGGGCTATAATCGTCCGGCACCGATTCCAATGACGACGGGCCGTGCCGGCGGGAGACGCCGGAGCCCGGACGAACCGCCCGCTGCGGCCCGCTTTCCCATGCTCGCTCGATTGTCCGCCACCGACCGCTTCGCGCTGATCCAGGGCGCGCGCGACTATTCCCCGACCCTGATGGCGATCCTGTCCTGGGGGCTCGTCACCGGCGTCGCGATGAGCAAGTCGGTGATGACGCTCGGGCAGGCGAGCGCGATGTCGATCTTCGTCTACGCGGGCTCGTCGCAGCTCGCGGTGCTGCCGCTCCTCGTCGCGAAGCTGCCGATCTGGACGATCCTGCTCACGGCCACGATGGTCAACCTGCGCTTCGTGATCTTCAGCGCCGGGCTTGCTCCCCATTTTTCCTACCTGCCGCTGTGGCGGCGCCTCGCGATCGGCTATTTCAACGGCGACGTGATCTACCTGCTGTTCCAGAAACAGGGTTTCGCGAACGGCCACGTGCCGGGCAAGGAGGCGTATTTCTGGGGGATGGCGCTCGCGAGCTGGGCGTCGTGGCAGGCGTCGTCGCTCGCCGGCATCCTGCTCGCGAGCTTCGTTCCCGCGAGCTGGGGGCTGGAGCTGGCCGGCACGCTCGCGCTGATCCCGATCATGGTGTCGGCGGTCGCGAACCGCTCGACGCTCGCGGCCGTCGCGGTCGCGGGCATCGTGTCGCTCGTCGCGTTCGACCTGCCGTACCGGCTCGCGCTGCCGATCGCGGTGCTGGCCGCGCTCGCGGCCGGCAGCATGGCCGATTTCTTCGTCGAACGGGCCGACTGGCGGCGCATCCGTACCGAAACCGTGCACGAGAAGGAGATCGAATGAGCGCGACCGAGATCTGGATCGTCATCGTCGGGATGACGGTCGTCACGGCCGTCACGCGCGCGCTGTTCCTGCTCGGCGGCGAACGCACCGTGCTGCCCGAGCGCGCCCAGCGCGCGCTGCGCTACGCGCCGGCCGCCGCGCTCGTCGCGGTCGTGCTGCCCGACGTGCTCGAAACGCCCGCCGGGCTGTCGTTCGCGCTGTCCAACCATCCGTTCTACGCGGCGCTCGCCGGCCTCGGCTGGTTCTTGTGGCGGCGCAGCATGCTCGGTACGATCGTCATCGGGATGCTCGTCTTCACCGTGCTGCGCTTAATCTTCTGATGAATCGCCGCGCCGGCCGGCCGGGTGCCGGCCGCTGGCGCACGCGCATTGCTGCATTGCGGCAATGTGTCGATGGTCGCGCGCAATCCCAAATAGGCGGAATTCGCCGCCCGCGGGTCAGTCTGCCGGGTGGATCGGCTAGAATGCCCGTTCGAGATTTTTTACCCGTGCGCGTCATGCGAACCGCCAGCCACGGCCGCATCCGGCGCCCTTTCGCGGCAGCCCGCGCACGTCCAGCGTGAACCCCCTTTCCCCATCCACTACTTCAATCTGTTCAACATGAGCCAAGTCAAGCGTCTTACCGACCTGATCGCCGCCGGCCAGCTCGCCGGCAAGCGGGTGTTCATCCGCGCCGACCTGAACGTCCCGCAGGACGATCAAGGCAACATCACCGAAGACACGCGCGTGCGCGCGTCCGTGCCGGCCATCCAGGCCGCGCTCGACGCCGGCGCGGCCGTGATGGTCACGTCGCACCTCGGTCGTCCGACCGAAGGCGAATTCAAGCCGGAAGACTCGCTCGCGCCGGTCGCGAAGCGACTCGCCGAACTGCTCGGCCGCGACGTGCCGCTCGTCTCGAACTGGGTCGAGAACGGCGTGAACGTCGCGCCGGGCCAGGTCGTGCTGCTCGAGAACTGCCGCGTGAACAAGGGCGAGAAGAAGAATTCGGACGAGCTCGCCCAGAAGATGGCGAAGCTCTGCGACGTGTACGTGAACGACGCGTTCGGCACCGCGCACCGCGCGGAAGCGACCACCCACGGGATCGCGAAGTACGCGCCCGTCGCATGCGCGGGCCCGCTGCTGGCCGCCGAACTCGACGCGCTCGGCAAGGCGCTCGGCAATCCGGCGCGTCCGCTGGTCGCGATCGTCGCCGGTTCCAAGGTGTCGACCAAGCTGACCATCCTGAAGTCGCTGGCCGGCAAGGTCGACCAGCTGATCGTCGGCGGCGGCATCGCGAACACGTTCATGCTCGCGGCCGGCCTGTCGATCGGCAAGTCGCTCGCGGAAGCCGATCTCGTCGCCGAGGCGAAGGCGATCATCGACGAGGCGCGCGAGCGCGGCGCGTCGGTGCCGATCCCGAGCGACGTCGTCACCGCCAAGGAATTCTCGCCGACGGCAGCAGCCACGGTGAAGCAGGTCGCCGACATCGAAGCGGACGACATGATCCTCGACATCGGCCCGGATACGGCCCGCGCGCTCGCCAGCCAGCTCGAGAAGGCCGGCACGATCGTGTGGAACGGCCCGGTCGGCGTGTTCGAGTTCGACCAGTTCGGCAACGGCACCAAGACGCTCGCCGAAGCGATCGCCAAATCGTCCGCGTTCTCGATCGCGGGCGGCGGCGACACGCTCGCGGCCATCGCGAAGTACGGCATCCACGACCAGGTCAGCTACATCTCGACGGGCGGCGGCGCCTTCCTCGAGTTCCTCGAGGGGAAGAAGCTGCCGGCGGTGGAAGTGCTCGAAACGCGGGCGGCCTGAGCGTGGTGGCGCGCGCAGGGGTGACGAAGGCCGCGCGCTCCGCGAAAGCGGAGCAGCCGGCCGGCGCGGGCAAGCGCAAACGCGCGCCCGCGCGGGCGAACTCCACCCCGCGCGCACCGGCGGCCGCCGGCGACGCGGCCATGCAGCACCACGAGATTCAGAACAAAGCGATGCCGGGCGCAAGCACCGGCACGCCCCCCGGAACGGCCGCCGCTGGGCTCGCCGATTCCGGCTCTCGCAGCGTTTCACCCAGCGCATCCACCTTGATCCAGATGAGGAGTTTCATGCAGCGCGCCACCAAGATAGTCGCCACGATCGGCCCGGCTTCCAGTTCGCCGGAGATTCTGCTGCAGATGATGCAGGCGGGCCTCGACGTCGTGCGGCTCAATTTTTCGCACGGCACGGCCGACGATCACCGCCAGCGCGCCGAGATGGTGCGCGAGGCCGCCCGCAGGGTCGGCCGCGAGATCGCGATCATGGCCGACCTCCAGGGACCGAAGATCCGCGTCGGCAAGTTCGAGAACGGCAAGACGACGCTCGTGCCGGGCCAGGCCTTCATCCTCGACGCGGGCTGCGAGCTCGGCAACGACGAGCGGGTCGGCCTCGACTACAAGGAGCTGCCGCGCGACCTGAAGCCGGGCGACCTGCTGCTGCTGAACGACGGCCTGATCGTGCTGACCGTCGAGCGCGTGCTCGGCGACGAGATTCACACGATCGTCAAGGTGGGCGGCGAGCTGTCGAACAACAAGGGGATCAACCGCCAGGGCGGCGGCCTGTCGGCGCCCGCGCTGACCGCGAAGGACATGGAAGACATCCGCACGGCGATGTCGCTCGGCGCGGATCTCGTCGCGGTGTCGTTCCCGAAGAACGCGACCGACATGGAAATGGCGCGCCAGCTCGCGAACATCGCGGGCGCGCCGTACGGCATCAAGCCGAAGATGATCGCGAAGATCGAGCGCGCGGAGGCGATTCCGGCGCTGCAGAGCATCCTCGACGCGTCCGACGGCATCATGGTCGCGCGCGGCGACCTCGCGGTGGAAGTCGGCAACGCGGCCGTGCCGGCGCTGCAGAAGCGCATGATCCGGATGGCGCGCGAGTCGAACAAGCTCGTGATCACCGCGACGCAGATGATGGAATCGATGATCCACGCGCCCGTGCCGACCCGCGCGGAAGTGTCGGACGTCGCGAACGCGGTGCTCGACGGCACCGACGCGGTGATGCTGTCCGCCGAGACGGCCGCCGGCAAGTACCCGGTCGTCACGATCGAGACGATGGCGGCCGTGTGCGTCGAGGCGGAAAAGTCGGAACACGTCGAACTCGACAAGGATTTCCTCGACCGCACGTTCACGCGGATCGACCAGTCGATCGCGATGGGCGCGTTGTTTACCGCCTATCACCTGGGTGCGAAGGCGATCGTCGCGCTGACCGAATCGGGCGCGACCGCGCTGTGGATGTCGCGTCACTACACGCACGTGCCGATCTTCGCGCTGACGCCGCGCGTCGGCAGCGAGCGCACGATGGCGCTGTACCGCAACGTGACGCCGCTGCACGTCGACTTCAACAGCGACCGCGACTCGGCGCTGCAGGCGGCGCTCGAGATCGTCGTCAAGCAGGGCTACGTGCAGCACGGTGACATGGTCGTGCTGACCGTCGGCGAGCCGATGGGGCAGGCGGGCGGCACCAACACGCTGAAGATCGTGCGGGTCGGCGAACATTATTGAACGCCGGCGTGCACCGGGCCGGTCCGTCGACCGGTCCGACGGCCGCCCGAACTGATCGGGCACCGTTTATTCGACGAAAGCCGCGTGGGGTTCGATGCCCCGCGCGGCTTTTTTTCTGTTTTTTGGCCGCATTGTGCCGTGCGAAGGTAACAAAATGCGAGTACGCGCCACCGGGCGGTCGGAATCGGAGGCGCTTCGCGATAAAATGCGGCTATTCGACGCTCAGCCGCGCCGTGCCGCCCCGGATTCGACGGGGAGCGAGCGCCGCGCCGGCGTCAGGGCGCACCGGTTTTCATTCCAAGGAGTTCCACAATGCCTCTCGTATCAATGCGTCAATTGCTGGACCACGCGGCAGAGCACGGTTACGGCCTGCCGGCCTTCAACGTGAACAACCTGGAGCAGGTCCAGGCGATCATGGCGGCAGCGGACCAGGTCGGCGCGCCCGTGATCATGCAGGCATCGGCCGGTGCGCGTAAGTACGCGGGCGAGCCGTTCCTGCGCCACCTGATCGAAGCGGCGGTCGAGTCGTATCCGCACATCCCGGTCGTGATGCACCAGGATCACGGCCAGTCGCCGGCGGTCTGTACGGCCGCGATCCGCAGCGGTTTCACCAGCGTGATGATGGACGGTTCGCTCGAAGCCGACGGCAAGACGGTCGCCTCGTACGAATACAACGTCGACGTGTCGCGCAAGGTTGTCGAGATGGCGCACTCGATCGGCGTGACGGTCGAAGCCGAACTCGGCGTGCTCGGCTCGCTCGAGACGATGAAGGGCGACAAGGAAGACGGCCACGGCGCGGAAGGCACGATGACCCGCGAGCAGCTGCTGACCGATCCGGAGCAGGCCGCCGACTTCGTGAAGCTCACGCAGTGCGACGCGCTCGCGATTGCGATCGGTACCTCGCACGGCGCGTACAAGTTCTCGAAGAAGCCGACGGGCGACATCCTGTCGATCCAGCGCATCAAGGAAATCCACGCACGCATCCCGAACACGCACCTCGTGATGCACGGTTCGTCGTCGGTGCCGCAGGAACTGCTGGCCGAGATCCGCGAATTCGGCGGCGACATGAAGGAAACCTACGGCGTGCCGGTCGAGGAAATCCAGGAAGGCATCAAGCACGGCGTGCGCAAGATCAACATCGACACCGACCTGCGTCTCGCGATCACCGGCGCGATCCGCCGCTACCTGTTCGAGAACCCGGGCAAGTTCGATCCGCGCGACTACCTGAAGCCCGCGCGCGAAGCGGCGAAGCAGGTCTGCGTCGACCGCTACCTCGCGTTCGGCTGCGAAGGCCAAGCCGCGAAGATCAAGCCGGTGTCGCTCGACAAGATCGCCGAACAGTACAAGTCCGGCGCGCTCGCGCAGGTCGTGCGCTGAGACTGTAGTACGATTGCCCCGCCCGGTTTCGCGCCGGGCCGGGGCTGACTGCCTTGGGGCCGGATCGGATCCGGCTCCGGCAGCCGTTCCGTCCGGCCGAACAAGGGCCGGCCGGCAACCGACGGGCGTGATCTCCCGGCGGTTCGCCGACGCATTGCAAGACCGCCGTTCCCGCCTGCCGCGGGGAACGGCGTTTCCCTTTTTGTTTGGCTCCTTATCTGCGAAAAGACGATGTCTACCCTTTACGAATCCACGCTCCGCTCGCTGCCGCTCCTCGGTCGCGGCAAGGTCCGCGACAACTACGCGGTCGGCAACGACAAGCTCCTGATCGTCACGACCGATCGCCTGTCGGCATTCGACGTGATCATGGGCGAGCCGATTCCGAACAAGGGCCGCGTGCTGAACCAGATGGCGAACTTCTGGTTCGACAAGCTCGCGCACATCGTGCCGAACCACCTGACGGGCGACACGCCGGAAGCGGTCGTCGCGGCCGACGAGGTCGAGCAGGTCAAGGGCCGCGCCGTGGTCGTCAAGCGCCTCGAGCCGATCATGATCGAGGCGGTCGTGCGCGGCTACCTGGCCGGCAGCGGCTGGAAGGAATACCAGGCGTCGGGCGCCGTGTGCGGCGTCAAGCTGCCGGAAGGCCTGCAGAACGCGCAGAAGCTGCCCGAGCCGATCTTCACGCCGGCCGCGAAGGCCGAGCTCGGCGAGCACGACGAGAACATCACGTTCGAGGAAACCGAGCGCCGCATCGGCACCGAGCTGGCCGCGACGATCCGCGACATCTCGATCCGCCTGTACAAGGAAGCAGCCGACTACGCGGCGACGCGCGGCATCATCATCGCCGACACGAAGTTCGAATTCGGCCTCGACAACCACGGCAAGCTGTACCTGATGGACGAAGTGCTGACGGCCGATTCGTCGCGCTTCTGGCCGGCCGACCAGTACCAGGTCGGCACCAACCCGCCGTCGTTCGACAAGCAGTTCGTGCGCGACTGGCTCGAGGCGCAGCCGTGGGGCAAGACCGCGCCGGCACCGGCACTGCCGGCCGACGTCGTCGAGAAGACGGCCGCGAAGTACCAGGAAGCGCTCGAGCGCATCACCGGCCAGCCGCTCGCCTGAACGAAGGAACGCACGAAATGAGTGAAGTCCAGACTGCCCACACGCACAGCGCGCCGCTCGTCGGCGTGCTGATGGGTTCGAGTTCCGACTGGGACGTGATGAAGAACGCGGTCGCGATCCTGCAGGAATTCGGCGTGCCGTACGAAGCGAAGGTCGTGTCCGCGCACCGGATGCCCGACGAGATGTTCGACTACGCGGAGAAGGCGCGCGAGCGCGGGCTGCGCGCGATCATCGCGGGCGCCGGCGGTGCCGCGCACCTGCCCGGCATGCTGGCCGCGAAAACCACGGTGCCGGTGCTCGGCGTGCCGGTCGCGAGCAAGTACCTGAAGGGCGTCGATTCGCTGCACTCGATCGTGCAGATGCCGAAGGGCGTGCCGGTCGCGACGTTCGCGATCGGCGAGGCCGGCGCCGCGAATGCCGCGCTGTTCGCGGTGTCGATCCTGTCCGGCAACTCGGTCGACTACGCGAACCGGCTCGCTGCGTTCCGCGTGCGCCAGAACGAAGCCGCGCACGCGATGGTGCTGCCGCCGCTCGCGTGACGGCGCACCGGCGGCCGCACTGCGATGCCAGCGGCCGCCTGATCCTCCCCACTGCGGCGGGCGTTGCCCGCTGCGACCGACCACTGACATGACCGCAACTCCTGATTCCGTTTCCCCGATCCTGCCCGGCGCGTGGCTGGGCATGGTCGGCGGCGGCCAGCTCGGCCGCATGTTCTGCTTTGCCGCCCAGTCGATGGGCTATCGCGTCGCCGTACTCGATCCCGATCCGACGAGCCCCGCCGGCGCGGTCGCCGACCGTCACCTGCGCGCGGCCTACGACGACGAAGCCGCGCTCGCCGAACTCGCCGAACTGTGCGATGCCGTGTCGACGGAATTCGAGAACGTGCCGGCCGCGAGCCTCGATTTCCTCGCGCGCACGACGTTCGTCGCGCCGGCCGGCCGCTGCGTCGCGGTCGCACAGGACCGGATCGCGGAGAAGCGTTTCATCGAGGCGTCGGGCGTGCCGGTCGCACCGCACGTCGTGATCGAATCGGCGGCGGCACTCGCCGCGCTCGACGATGCCGCGCTCGACGCGGTGCTGCCGGGCATCCTGAAGACGGCGCGCCTCGGCTACGACGGCAAGGGCCAGGTGCGCGTGAGCACCGCGCGGGAAGCGCGCGACGCGCATGCGTCGCTCGGCGGCGTGCCGTGCGTGCTCGAGAAGCGCCTGCCGCTGAAATACGAAGTGTCCGCGCTGATCGCGCGCGGCGCGGACGGCCGCTCGGCCGCGTTCCCGCTCGCGCAGAACGTGCATCACAACGGCATCCTCGCGCTGACGGTCGTGCCGGCGCCGGCCGCCGATGCCGCGCGCGTCGAGGAGGCGCAGCAGGCAGCCGTGCGGATCGCCGATACGCTCGGCTACGTCGGCGTGCTGTGCGTCGAATTCTTCGTGCTGGAAGACGGCTCGTTCGTCGCGAACGAAATGGCGCCGCGCCCGCACAACTCCGGCCACTACACGGTCGATGCGTGCGCAACGAGCCAGTTCGAGCAGCAGGTGCGCGCGATGACGCGCATGCCGCTCGGCAACCCGCGCCAGCACTCGCCGGCCGCGATGCTGAACATCCTCGGCGACGTGTGGTTCCCGAACGGTGCGGCCGAGGCCGTCACGCCGCCGTGGGACACGGTCGCCGCGATGCCGGCCGCGCACCTGCACCTGTACGGCAAGGAAGAAGCGCGCGTCGGCCGCAAGATGGGTCACGTGAACTTCACGGCCGAGACGCGCGACGACGCGGTTGCCGCGGCCACCGCGTGCGCGCAGCTGCTGCGCGTGCCGCTCGACTGAGGCACCGGCCGATGTCCATCGATCTCCCGAACACCGTGACGCCCGCGCAGATCGACGCGGCTGCCGCGCTGCTCGACGCGGGGCAACTCGTCGCATTCCCGACCGAAACCGTGTACGGGCTCGGCGGCGACGCGGCGAATCCCGAGGCCGTCGCGCGCATCTATGCGGCGAAAGGGCGGCCGGCGAACCATCCGGTGATCGTGCATCTGCCGCCCGGCGGCGACCCGGGCTACTGGGCCGACGACCTGCCGGCCGATGCACAGGCGCTGATCGATGCATTCTGGCCGGGCCCGCTGACGCTGATCCTGAAGCGTCATGCGCGCATTCCGGATGCCGTGAGCGGCGGCCAGGATTCGGTCGGCCTGCGCTGTCCGTCGCATCCGGTCGCGCAGGCGCTGCTGGCCGCATTCAGCGCGCGGCGCGGCGGCCACGGCGGCGTCGCCGCGCCGTCCGCGAACCGCTTCGGCCACGTGAGCCCGACCACCGCTCAGCATGTGCGCGAAGAATTCGGCGACACCGTGCACGTGCTCGACGGCGGTCCGTCGGAAGTCGGCATCGAATCGACGATCCTCGACCTGTCGCGCGGCTTTCCGGCGCTGCTGCGCCCGGGCCACGTGACGCCGCAGCAGATCGCCGACGTGCTCGGCCGCGCGCCGCGCCTGCCCGACGGCAGCGATGCGACCGCGCCGCGTGCGTCCGGCACGCTGAAGGCGCATTACGCGCCGCGCACGCCGCTCGCGCTGCTGCCGTTCGACGCGCTCGAGCCGCTGCTCGCGGCCGCGCAGACCGACGGCGAACGCGTCGCGCTCGTCGCGCGCGCGTCGCGCGCGGGACGCTGGGCGCAGGCCGACGGCGTGCATTTCGTCGCGGCGCCGGAAGATCCGCAGGCATATGCGCGCGATCTGTACGGGATGCTGCGCGCGCTCGATCGTGCGCAGGTCGCCCGCATTCTCGTCGAGAAGCTGCCCGAGACCGTCGAGTGGATCGCGGTCAACGATCGTCTCGGTCGTGCGGCCGCGGCGTTCGAAGCGCGCGACTGACGCGGCTTTCCGACGCCGTCCGCTCCGGAATGAAATAACGCCCGACCGGCGAACCGGTCGGGCGTTTTTGTTTGCGCGTGTGGCGGGCGGCTTATTTGCCGACGCCCGAAGCCGCGATCTGCTTCTCCACGAACTGTGCGAACAGCGCGTGCAGGCGCGTCGTCGGGTGGACCGTGTCGGCGAACATGTAGGTCTGGTCCGCGTTCGGGACCGTGTAGGTCTGCGGCGAGCAGAACAGCGACGAGCCGAATGCGGTCGCGTTCGCGACGCCGTACTGCGTCGCGGCCGCGACCATCGCCTTCAGGTTGCACGCGGTGTCGGTGTTCGACACGCTGAAGCCGTTCGCCTGGTAGTTGGCCGCGATGCCGTCCTGCCACGTAAACGTGTCGAGCAACGCGACCTTCGTCGTGTCGACCTTCAGCGCAGCCAGCGTGCCGGCGAGCGTCTGGTTGAACAGCCCCGACAGTTGCGTGAACGCGGCCTGCGTCTGCGCGCCGCCCTGCAGCGCGAGCGGCGTGCCGCCGATGTCCGGCACGTTCGACACGTACACGTGCGCCGCGCCCGCCGCGACGATCTGCTGGACGATCCCGCCGAGCTGCTGCGCGGCCAGGCCGATCGCCTGCGCCGCCGCGAGTTGCGCGGCCGGCGTGTTGCCTTGCGCCTGCGCGACCTGCGCCTGGTAGAAGATGTCGTTCGCGCCGCCGTTGACCAGCACGATCTGGCCGGCGTTGAAGCTGCCGTGCTGCGTCAGGTACTGCTTGACCTGATCGGCGATCGGCGTCGTGGTCGCCTGCGCGTAGTCGGCGTTCGGCACGCTCGCGTCCGCGTGGCCGATGCCCGGCTGCAGCGTCACGCGCGAGCCGCCCTGTGCATAGCCGAGGCCGCCCGTCGCCTGCAGCGGAATGCCGAAGCCGCCCTGGTTCGCGGGCTGCAGCGTGTCGCCGTAGTACTGCGCGACATCCTGGGTCCACACCTGGCCGGGGTTGGTCGTGAAGCGGCCGCCGCCGAAGCCGAGCTTGATCTGCGAGTAGGTGCCGGCGTCCGACAGGCTGTCGCCGAACGACACGATCTGCATCTTCACGCCGGACGGCGGCGTGTTCGACGCGCTGCTGCTGTTGTTGTCGTCACCGCCGCCGCACGCGGCGAGCAAGGCGAGCGCGGCGCCCGCGATCGCGACTTGCGCGGTGCGCAGCAGGCGTTGGCGGCTGCGTGACTGGAATTGTCGTTGTGACTGCATCGTTCGATCTCCTCGTAGATATGGCCTGATGTATTGTGCATCTGCCGCGCGTCTCCTCCGGTACTGGCTGCGCGGCGGCCGTTGGCTGAAGCGGTTTATTGGTCGCGCACGGCCGCGAGCGGCGTGGTGCGCGGATCGTGGTTTGCGGCCTCGGCGATCTGCGCATGATAAGCGCTCGCCCATTCGGGCGGGCCGAAAATTGCGCGCAGCTTGTTGCGCCATCCACGGACGCGCAACGCGTCGGCCGCCATCGACACCCACTCGTGAAACGTCGCGACGAGCGGGTTGTTCGAGCCGAGCGGCTCGACGATTCCGAATTGCGGCGGATCGTCGGGCGACTCCTCGACGTAGCTGCCGAACAGGCGATCCCAGATCACGAGCACACCTGCGTAATTGCGGTCGATGTAGCGCGGGTTGCGTGCATGGTGCGCGCGATGGATCGACGGCGTGTTGAGCACGTATTCGAGCCAGCCGAGCTTGCCGATCGCCTGCGTATGCACGAAGAACTGGAACGCGAGGTTGATCAGCACGACGCCGACGATCTGCTGAGGCGGAAAGCCGAGGAACGCGAGCGGCAGCCAGAACGCCCACATGCCCGCGACGGGATACATCAGGCTCTGCCGGAACGCGGTCGAGAAATTCATCCGCTCGGACGAGTGGTGCACGACGTGCGCGGCCCACAGCCAGCGCACGCGATGGCTCGCGCGATGGAACCCGTAGTAGAGGAGATCCTGGCCGACGAACAGCACGGCGAACGACAGCCAGCCGTCGTGCCACGTGAACAGCCGGAAATGTGCGTAGCAGTACGCATAAACGGGGATCACGAACAGCCACGCGAGCTTGTCGGCGGCCTGGTGCATCAGCGCGAGCGCCGCATTGCACAGCGTGTCGCGCCACGCATAGAGATGATCCTGCGCGCGCGTGCGGGCGAGGTGCCAGGCCTCCCACGCGATGCAGAGCAGGAAGACGGGCGCCAGCGCGAGCAGAAGCAATTCGACGTCGAATCGCATGGACGTGTCTCCTCCTTTCCCCTGCAAGCCGTGAGGCCGGGCGTATGGCCCGTTGTAGATATCGGTCAGGCCAACAGCCTACGCAATCGGCACGCGCTAGGCGAGGGGGCAGCGTAGAGGGTTCCCTCTGAGCGGCCCAAACCGGTCGCTTCGCGCCAGGCCGCCGAGGGGGCGTCGTGCGGGGCGGAAAACCTGGGGGCGGCCCGGCGTTTTCTTGAGGACAGGGTTTCTACGGAAGCCATGCGGAACGGGGCCACGCGGTGCGGCCCCGTTTCATGGGCACGGCTGGCGGGCGCTGCGCGGCGCGCCGGCGGCCGGGACCGTTTCAAACCGCGCGGCGAGAACGCCCGGGGTGCGGGGCGCCCCGACATGTGGCGCCGCCCGCGATCGACGCAAGCCGGCAGCGGCATGCGTGCGTCGCTTCGCGGCGCGTGCGTCGTCAGTGCGCGCCCGCGTAGATCCATTCGAGCAGCGTGTCGTGCGCGGCACGCGCGCCTTCGGCGCGATCGTCGTTGATGAAGCTGACGACGATGTAGCTCTGCCCGTCGGCGCCCGCGACGTAGCCCGCGATCGCGCGCACGTCGCGCAGCGTGCCGGTCTTGATGTGCGCGTTGCCGAGCACGCCGGCGTTGGTGAGACGGTTCTTCATCGTGCCGTCGATGCCGGCGATCGGCAGCGAATCGATGAACGCCTGCGCGACGGGGCTCGCGTTCGCGGCCTGCAGCAGAGCGGCGAGCGACTGCGCGCTCACGTGTTCTTCGCGCGACAGGCCCGAGCCGTTCTCGAGGTCGAGATCGGGCATCGCGATCCCGCTCTTCTGCAGGAACGCGCGAATCGCGCGGCTCGACTGCTCGGGTGTCGCGGGCGGCTTGCCGGCGACCGCGCCGATCGTCAGGAACAGGTTGCGCGCCATCACGTTGTTGCTGAACTTGTTGATGTCGTAGACGATGCTGCCGAGCACGGGGCTGTGATGGACCGCGAGCGGCCGTGCGGTGGTCGGCACCTTGCCTTCGCTGACGGGGCCCGCGATCGTGCCGCCGTCCTGCTGCCACAGCGCGAGGAAGCCGCGTGCGAAGAACGTCGTGTGATCGAGGATCGCGAGGTTCGTGGTGTGCGCGCCGCAGCGCAGCGGATAGTCGCCGGCGAACGAGGCGGTCATGATGCCGCCGCCGCCCGCCGACAATGTCGGACGCGCGGCCGCGGCCGCCGCGCCGCACGACCCGGTGCCTTCGACCAGCTGGTTGTCGATCGACAGGTTCGCGAGCGGCGGCAGCACGTCGACGGCGATCTTGCCGTCGTCGCCCGGCGTCACCGTGAACGACACGGCCTTGAACGCATACAGCAGCGGATCGGGGCCGACGTTGTACGGCGCGCTCACGTCGTCGTCGAACGACGGCAGGTCGCGTGTCGACGCGGCGAAATAGCTCTTGTCGAGCACGAGGCCGCCGGCCACGCGCTTGATGCCCGCCTTGCGGATCTTGTCGACGAGGTCGATCAGTTCCTCCGGTACGAGCTTCGGATCGCCGGTGCCCTTGATGTAGAGGTTGCCCTGCAGCGTGCCGTCCGGATCGACCGGGCCGTCCGCATACGCGGTGGTGCGCCAGCGGAAGTCGGGGCCGAGGATCGACAGCCCCGAGAAGGTCGTGACGAGCTTCATCGTCGACGCCGGCATCATCGGCCGGCTCGCGTTCCACGCGATCAGCGGCTCGGGATCGCCGACGCGCTCGACGACGACGCTCATCGCCGAGGCAGGCACCTTCGCGCGCTGCAGTGCGACGAGCACGGACGCCGGCAGGCCGGCCGCCCGCGCGGCGGGCGACACCACGGCGGTCTTGCGCGCTTCCTTGTGGGACTTCTTGCGGGCCTGCGCGGACGGTGCGAACGCAAGGGCCGTGCAGGTGGCGACGACGGCGGCCGCCCGCAGGAAGGGGCGGGCGCGGGGGGCGAACCGGG
This sequence comes from Burkholderia sp. Bp8984, assembly GCF_003853755.1. Taxonomy (NCBI): domain Bacteria; kingdom Pseudomonadati; phylum Pseudomonadota; class Betaproteobacteria; order Burkholderiales; family Burkholderiaceae; genus Burkholderia; species Burkholderia sp. Bp8984. Next base: position 89,871 of record NZ_QTQN01000008.1, on the reverse strand, counting down.
CGGAAAAATCGGAAATCGGCATGGGCGAATACGGGAAAAGCATCGGGCTCGGGCAGGGCGCGCGCGGCGCCGGAGCGCACATTGTAGAGACAAGTGCGCACACGCCCCTTGCAATCCGCCTTTCTGTTGCATTGCAGGCGGCGCACCCGATTCGCGGCGCTACAATGGTCGCCATGTCTTACTCGTCAGATGGGTTCCGGTTCCGATGCGGATTCTGCTTGTTGAAGACGATCGAATGATCGCCGAGGGCGTACGCAAGGCGTTGCGCGCCGACGGCTTCGCGGTCGACTGGGTGCAGGACGGCGACGCCGCGCTCACGGCGCTCGGCGGCGAGACGTACGACCTGCTGCTGCTCGACCTCGGCCTGCCGAAGCGCGACGGCATCGACGTGCTGCGCACGCTGCGCGCGCGCGGGCAGTCGCTGCCGGTGCTGATCGTCACCGCGCGCGATGCGGTGGCCGATCGCGTGAAGGGGCTCGACGCGGGCGCCGACGACTACCTCGTCAAGCCGTTCGACCTCGACGAACTGGGCGCGCGGATGCGCGCGCTGATCCGCCGCCAGGCGGGGCGCAGCGAGTCGCTGATCCGCCACGGCGCGCTGACGCTCGACCCCGCGTCGCACCAGGTGACGCTCGACGGCGCGCCCGTCGCGCTGTCCGCGCGCGAGTTCGCGCTGCTCGAGGCGCTGCTCGCGCGGCCCGGCGCGGTGCTGTCGAAAAGCCAGCTCGAGGAAAAGATGTACGGCTGGGGCGAGGAGATCGGCAGCAACACGGTCGAGGTCTACATCCACGCGCTGCGCAAGAAGCTCGGCTCGGACCTGATCCGCAACGTGCGCGGGCTCGGCTACATGGTCGTCAAGGAAAGCTGACGCGTGCGGTCGATTCGTCATCAACTACTGATCTGGCTGCTCGCGATCGTCGTCGCGGGCGTGGGCGCCGCGGGCTGGCTGATCTACCGGCAGGCGCTCGCCGAAGCGAACGAGCTGTTCGACTACCAGCTGCAGGAAATCGCCGCGGCGCTGCCGTCCGAGCCGTTTTCGCAGGTGTTCGGTTCGCGCACCAACGGCGACGAAGGCATCGTGATCCAGATCTGGAACCGCAACGGCGTGCTGATGTACTTCTCGCATCCGCGCGCGCCGATCGCGCCGCGCGCGGAACTCGGCTTCTCGACCGAGCGCACCGATCGCGGCGAATGGCGCGTGTACGGCGCGATCGTCGGCGACAACGTCGTGCAGCTCGCGCAGCCGCTGTCGGTGCGCAACCGGCTCGCGGCGAACGTCGCGCTGCGCACGCTGTGGCCGCTGATCGTGCTGCTGCCGTTTCTCGGCGCGGCGGTCTGGATGATCGTCGGACAAGGGCTCGCGCCGCTCGAGCGCCTCACGCGCGCGGTCGAGGCGCGCCGGCCGGAAGCGCTCGATCCGTTGCCCGATGCGCGCCTGCCGCTCGAGGTGCAGCCGCTTGTGCGCGCGCTGAACGGGCTGCTCGCGCGGCTCGCGGCCGCGCTCGACACGCAGAAGGCCTTCGTCGCCGATGCCGCGCACGAGCTGCGCACGCCGCTCGCGGCCGTGCAGATCCAGGCGCAGCTCGTCGCGCGCGCGAAGGACGACACGTCGCGCCGCGAGGCGCTCGCCGATCTGCAGGACGGCGTCACGCGCGCGACGCGCCTCGCCGAGCAACTGCTCGCGCTGGCACGCGCCGAACCGGACGGCGCGACGATGCGCGAGCCGGTCGACCTGCAGGCGCTGCTGGTCGAATGCGTGGCCGCGCATGCACCGCTCGCGCAACGGCACAGCATCGATCTCGGCTTCGAGGAGACGCGCGCGGCGACCGTCGTCGCGGACGTCGGCGCGCTGCGCGTGATGTTCGGCAACCTGCTCGACAACGCGGTGAAATACACGCCGGACGGCGGCCGCATCGACGTGTCGCTGACGCGCGACGCGGCCGGCCGCGCGTGCGTGCAGATCGGCGACAGCGGCCCCGGCATCCCGGCCGAAGAGCGCGAGCGCGTGTTCGACCGCTTCTACCGCGACAGCTCCGCGCGGGCGCGGGCCGACGTGTCGGGCAGCGGGCTGGGGCTCGCGATCGTCAAGCGCGTGGCGGCTCAGCAGGGCGCGACCGTGACGCTCGGCGACGCGGCCGCGGGCGGCCTGCTCGTGAGCGTCGTGTTCCGCGATGCCGAGCTGCCGCAGCCGGCGCCGCAGGCGTCCGAATCCGTATGACGAACGGCACACCGCGCGGGCGCCGCGCGGTAGCGGCGGCCTAAGCCCCGCTTAAGGTCGATTAAGCCTCCTTTAAGTCAGCGTCGTTACGCTGCGTCCTAACAACGAGGAGGTCCTACGATGAATACCCGATTCCTTGCGCGCGGCGCCGTCGCGGTCGCCGTGGCGGCCGCCCTGTCCGCCGGTTATGTCGCGGGCACCCGCCGCGCCGATCCGCAGATCATCACGCCCGCGCAGGCCGCCGCGCTGATGCCGGCCGAGGCCGCGGCGAAGACCGGCATTCCCGATTTCTCCGGGCTGGTCGAAACCTACGGCCCGGCGGTCGTGAACATCAGCGCGAAGCACGTCGTGAAGCAGGTGTCGCGGCGCGTGCCGCAGCCGCAGCTGCCGATGGATCCGAGCGATCCGTTCTACCAGTTCTTCAAGCACTTCTACGGCCAGGTGCCGGGCATGGGCGGCGACACGCAGCCGGACGACCAGCCGAGCGCGAGCCTCGGGTCGGGATTCATCGTCAGCTCGGACGGGTACATCCTCACCAATGCGCACGTGATCGACGGCGCGAACGTCGTCACGGTCAAGCTGACCGACAAGCGCGAGTACAAGGCGAAGGTCGTCGGCGCCGACAAGCAGTCCGACGTGGCGGTGCTGAAGATCGACGCGAGCGGCCTGCCGACCGTGAAGATCGGTGACCCGGCACAGAGCAAGGTCGGCCAGTGGGTCGTCGCGATCGGTTCGCCGTACGGCTTCGACAACACGGTCACGTCCGGCATCATCAGCGCGAAATCGCGCGCGCTGCCCGACGAGAACTACACGCCGTTCATCCAGACCGACGTGCCGGTGAACCCCGGCAACTCGGGCGGCCCGCTGTTCAACCTGCAGGGCGAGGTGATCGGCATCAACTCGATGATCTACTCGCAGACGGGCGGCTTCCAGGGCCTGTCGTTCGCGATCCCGATCAACGAGGCGATCAAGGTCAAGGACGAGCTCGTGAAGACCGGCCACGTGAGCCGCGGTCGCCTCGGCGTCGCCGTGCAGGGGCTGAACCAGACGCTCGCGAGCTCGTTCGGACTGCAGAAGCCGGACGGCGCGCTCGTCAGCTCGGTCGACCCGAATGGCCCGGCCGCGAAGGCCGGCCTGCAGCCGGGCGACGTGATCCTCGCGGTCAACGGCTCGCCGGTGGCCGATTCCACGTCGCTGCCCGCGCAGATCGCGAACCTGAAGCCGGGCTCGAAGGCCGACCTGCAGGTGTGGCGCGACAAGTCGACGAAGTCGATCAGCGTGACGCTCGGCGCGATGACCGACGCGAAGCTGGCATCGAACGACGGCGGCCCCGTCGAGCAGGGGCGCCTCGGCGTCGCGGTGCGCCCGCTCACGCCGCAGGAGCGCAGTGCCGCCAACCTGTCGCACGGGCTGATCGTGCAGCAGGCCGGCGGGCCGGCAGCCAGCGCGGGCATCCAGCCCGGCGACGTGATCCTCGCGGTCAACGGCCGCCCGGTCACGAGCCCCGAGCAGTTGCGCGACGCGGTCAAGGGAGCAGGCAACAGTCTTGCTCTCCTGATCCAGCGGGATAATGCACAGATCTTCGTGCCGGTCGACCTGAGCTGACCGGCGGCCGTTGCGGGCCGGCCTGGCCGGCCCCGACGGGCGTCGCCGGCGTTCGGCCCGTGGTGCTGTGTTCCGACCCGAAAGGAGGGAGCCATGCAATATCTACGCAACGTGTCCCGATTTGCCGTCGCGGCGGCGCTGGCCGCCGGCTTCGCCGCCGCCGCGCCCGGCGCGTACGCGCAATCGGACGGCTTGCCCGCGGCGAGCCAGCAGGGCGATGTCAGCTACGTGTCGGGCGGCATCGGCAAGGATCAATCGACGGCATTCGAGAGCAACGAGGCGGCGTGGCCGCTGGCGCTGCGGTTCACCGGCAAGGGCGGCGAATACCTGGCCGACGTCCATGTGCGGATCGTCGACGGCAAGGGCACCGAGCTGCTGGCGACGGACGCGCGCGGGCCGTACATGCTCGTGAAGCTGCCGCCGGGGCGCTACACCGTGCACGCGTCGTACCAGGGCAGCGACGAATCGCGCGCGGTCACGGTCGGCGCGAAGGGCGGCGCGAAGGTCGCGTTCCAGTGGAGTGCGCAGTAGCGCGTCGCGCGCAGGCCCGGCCGGGCCGCGCAATCGGGCCCAGTTTCGCCCATAATGAAGGCCACGGCACTTGTGCCGTGGCTTTTTCGTTTCCGGCCCGCGGCTTGCGCGCCGGGACCGCCGCCCGGAGGAGAAACGATGTCCGATGCCGCCGACCCTCGCCTCGAAATCGTGCCGAACCGCCATCGCGTGCGCGTGATCCATCGCGGCATCACGTATGCCGATTCGCACGGCGCGCTGACCGTGCGCGAAACGGGCCTGCCGGATATCCATTACCTGCCGCGCGGCGACGTGAACATGCACCGGCTCGTGAAGTCGAGCGTCACGACGGACTGTCCGCTGAGGGGCCGGGCCGTGTATTTCGACCTGCAGACCGAAGACGGCGTGATCGAGAACGCCGCATGGAGTTACGAGGAACCGGGGGCGACCGCGTCCGCGCTTGCACACTACGTCGCCTTCGACGTCGCACGGGTCGACAGTCTCGTCGAGACGTCCTGATGCGGCGCGTGTTCATCGGGGAGGCATCATGGAACTGAACGACACGTTACGCGTACCGCTCGCGCCGGCCGTCGTGCGGGCGGCGCTCGAGGATCTCGCGCTACTGCGGGCGAGCTTCGATCATTGCGAATCGTTCGTGAAGCTCGCGCGCGGCGAGTTCGCGCTGACCATCACGGTGCCGCTCGGCCCGCTGCGCGCGCGCTACGACGTGCGTGCGCATTCGGCGAGCGAGCAGGGCGACGCGGAAGGGCAGCCACGCCGCGTGCTCAACTTCAAGGCGCGGGCCGACGGCCTCGGCGCGCTGCGCGGGCAGGTCGAGCTCGTGCTGCGGCCGGACGATGACGACACGGCCGCGACGTGCATCGAATACGTGGTGTGGGCGACGGCGAGCGGGCCGCTCGCCGAGCTGCCGGCGCGGCAGATCGAGAACGCGCTGCACGAGTGGACGGACGATTTCTTCCGCGAATTCTGCGCGGTCGTGCAGGCGAAGCACGGTCTCGTGCCGAACCGCGCGCGCTCGAGCCCGCAGCGTCGCCAGCATGTGTTCCTGCGGCCGGCGTCGCTGATGGCCGCGGCGAAGCGTCCGCTGCCGCCGCACCTCGGCGGGGCGCTCGGCGGCCGCGCCGCGAGCGCCGTGCATCATCGCGAATCGGGTCCGCTGCCCGTCTGGGCGTGGGCCGCGATCGTCGTGTTCGTGGCGCTGCTGCTGTACGCGGCGCGCTGGATCAACGGCACCTGAGCGCCTGCGCGCGCCGCCGCGCTGCCTCATTGTCCGGCCGGTCGCCGGCCGTTCGTCGGCGGTGCGGCCGCCGCTAGCGTCGGGCGTCGGGCCCGGCGCCGCGAAATTCCCGCCGATATGCCGACGGCGACGTGCCGAGCGCGCCCGCGAAATGCTGGCGCAGCGACACGCTCGAGCCGTAGCCGGCCGCTTGCGCGATCGCGTCGATCGATTGTCCGGTGGTTTCCAGCAGATGCTGCGCGCGCGTGAGCCGCTCGGCCTGCAGCCACGCGGTGACGGTCGTGCCCGTCGCCTGGCGGAAGTGGCGCGTGAAGGTGCGCCGGCTCATCAGCACGCGTTCGGCGAGCGCATCCACACTGTGCGCGACGTCGAGATGCGCGCGCACCCAGTCGAGCAGGCCCGCGAGGCGCGCGTCGCGCGGATGCGCGGCGACCGGCTGCGGCACGTATTGCGCCTGGCCGCCTTGGCGGTGCGGCGGGATCACGAGACGCCGCGCGATCTGGTTCGCGGCGTCCGAGCCGAAGCGCCGCCGCACGACGTGCAGGCAGCAGTCGAGCCCCGCGGCCGTGCCGGCCGACGTCATCAGGTTGCCGTCGTCGACGTACAGCACGTCGGGGTCGAGCTTCACGCGCGGAAAGCGCTGCGCGAAGTCGTCGGCCCACGCCCAGTGTGTCGTGGCCGGGCGCCCGTCGAGCAGCCCGGCCGCGGCGAGCACGTACGCGCCGAGGCACAGGCCGACCACCTGCGCGCCGCGCGCGGCGGCCGCGCGTACCGCATCGACCAGCACGTCCGGCGGCGCTTCGTCGGGATCGCGCCATGCCGGCACGATGACGATGTCCGCGTCGTCGAGCGCGTCGAGCCCGTAAGGCGCGGTGATCGTGAAGCCGCCCGTCGTCGACAGCGGGCCGCGCTCGGCCGAGCACACGCGGCACTCGAACGCAGGCATCGCGGCCGCATCGCGCTCCTTGCCGAACACGACGGACGGCACCGACAGGTGGAACGGGCTGATGCCGTCGTACGCGATCACGGCGACGACGGTCGGGGCGGGGGCAACGGACGACGCAGCGGCGCGCATGACGGGCTCCGGGGTGGCGATGGCCCGATTCTATCGAAGAATGGCTATCGGGCCACTGTCCGCCGGCGCGATGCAATCCGACAATGCATCGCATCGCGCTGCTGTCCGCCCCGTTCCGGAGCGGGGCGGCGCGGCCGAACCCGGAGCCTGCCATGTCGAACGCCGTATCGTCTTCCGCTTCCCGCCGTGCCCTGATCGTGATCGATGTCCAGAACGAATACGTGACCGGCAACCTGCCGATCGAATATCCGCCCGTCGACGCGTCGCTGGCGAACATCGGCCGCGCGATCGACGCCGCGCACGCGGCCGGCGTGCCGGTGATCGTCGTCCAGCACGTCGCGCCGGCGGGCGCGCCGATCTTCGCACCGGGCACCGACGGTGTCGCGCTGCATCCGGTCGTCGCCGACCGGCCGTATGCGCACCTCGTCGTGAAGGCGCAGGCCAGTTCGTTCGCCGGCACCGATCTCGCCGCGTGGCTCGACGCGCACGGCATCGATACGCTCGCGGTCGCCGGCTACATGACGCACAACTGCAATGCGTCGACGGTCTATCACGCGGCCCACGCGGGGCTCGCCGTCGAATACCTGGCGGACGCGACCGGCGCGTTGCCGTACGAGAACGAAGCGGGCGCGGCGAGCGCCGAAGAGATTCACCGCGCGTACACGGTGGTGTTCCAGTCGAATTTCGCGGCCGTGATGTCGACCGACGCATGGATCGCGGGACTCGGCGGCGCGGCGATGCCGACGCGCGATTCGGTGGCCGCGTCGAACCGGCGGGCCCGCGCGCAACGCGCGAAGGCGGCCTGAGCCGGTCAGTCGCCCGTCTTCAGCATCGCCGGGCTGTAACGCATCATGTCGAAGCAGCCGTCGACGAGCTGTTCCGCGTGCAGCTCGGCGTCGATCTCGTCGGGCAGCATCAGCATGTCGCGCACGAAACCGCTGACGAGCGTGTGCAGCATCAGCGTCGCGCGCCACGTGTCGAGCCGCTCGGGCAGCAGCTTGAGCCGCACGGCGCCCGCGAGATCGGCATCGATCGCGTGCAGCGCCTCGCTCATCCCCGCGCGGTTGCGCTGCAGCAGCGGTTCCATGTCCGCGACGTACTCGCACTTCATGAACAGGATGCTGAACACGCGCCGCAACTGCGAGTCGCGCTGCACGCCGAGCAGGCACCAGATCAGGATCTTGCGGATCTTCTCCAGCGGATTGCCGCCGGGCGCATCGAGCGGCATCCGCTTGAGTTCGTCGATCGGCAGGAACACGCGGTCGAACATCGCGTCGAACAGCTCGCTCTTGTTCGCGAAATGCCAGTAGATCGCGCCGCGCGTCACGCCGGCGTGATGGGCGATGTCCGCGAGCGACGTGTGCGACACGCCCTTCTCGAAGAACACGTGTTCGGCGGCGTCGAGAATGCGGTTGCGCGTCTCGAGCGCCTCCTCCTTGGTGCGTCTGACCATGTGCAGGCCTGAATGGATCGATCGTAGGTGAATATAGGGTCCGTAACCCTCGTCGCGGCTGTGCGGACGGGCTATGCTTGCGACTGGTAATAATTCGTAAGACTTGGCGGTTGGCGACGGACGAGCGGGCTTTTTACATACATTCGTGAATGTATATACAATACCACCCTACGATCGAATGACCAAAGTGGCAATCAGTTAATATCCCACTCTGCTGATTCCCGCCAAAGTACCAGTCCGCAGTTCGCGGCATCTCGTCGGCATGGAGGTCTCGTGCCGACTTGCTGTATCCAGTAGTCCAGTAATTCAGGTGTTCGATCTGCGCCGCGAGGCGCATCCGTGTGGCGCTCCGTCCGTGCGCCGCACTCATTCCATTGGTTACACACAGAGGTCGCTCCATGCGCGTCGAACGGGTTCCATACCGCTTGATCACTGTCGCGGCAGCCGCGGTTTTCCTGGCTGCATGCGGAAAAAAAGAATCGGCACCGCCGCCGCAAACGCCGGAAGTCGGCGTCGTCACCGTCCAGCCGCAAGCCGTGCCGGTCTACAGCGAACTGCCGGGCCGTACCAGCGCATTCCTCGTTGCGCAGGTCCGCGCGCGGGTCGACGGCATCGTGCTGCGCCGTGAATTCACCGAAGGCACCGACGTCAAGGCCGGCCAACGTCTGTACAAGATCGATCCGGCGCCGTACCTCGCTGCATTGAACAGCGCGAAGGCGACGCTCGCGAAGGCGCAGGCGAACCTCGTCACGCAGAACGCGCTGGTCGCGCGCTACAAGGTGCTGGTGGCCGCGAACGCGGTCAGCAAGCAGGACTACGACAACGCGGTGGCCACCCAAGGGCAGGCCGCGGCGGACGTCGCGGCCGGCAAGGCAGCGGTCGACACCGCGCAGATCAATCTCGGCTACACGGATGTGGTCTCGCCGATCACCGGCCGCGTCGGCATTTCGCAGGTGACGCCGGGCGCGTACGTGCAGGCGAGCCAGGCGACGCTGATGTCGACGGTGCAGCAGCTCGATCCGGTCTATGTCGACCTGACGCAGTCGAGCCTCGACGGGCTGAAGCTGCGCCAGGACGTGCAGAGCGGCCGCCTGAAGACGAGCGGCCCGGGCGCGGCGAAGGTGTCGCTGATCCTGGAAGACGGCAAGACGTACTCCGAAGCCGGCAAGCTGCAGTTCTCCGACGTGACGGTCGACCAGGCCACCGGCTCGGTGACGATCCGCGCGGTCTTCCCGAACCCGGGCCGCGTGCTGCTGCCGGGGATGTTCGTGCGCGCACGGATCGAGGAAGGCGTGAACGAGAACGCGTTCCTGGTGCCGCAGATCGGCGTCACGCATGACCAGAAGGGCCAGGCGATCGCGATGGTGGTGAACGCGAGCAACAAGGTCGAGCCGCGTCCGCTGAAGACGGCGGGCATGCGCGGCCAGGACTGGATCGTCGAAGGCGGTCTGCAGGCGGGCGACCACGTGATCGTGCAGGGGGGCGAGAAGGTGCGTCCGGGCGCGACCGTGAAGTCGGTGGAGGCACAACTCGCACCGGCGGCCGGTGCCGCATCGGGTGTCGCCGCTGCCACCGCCGCGCCGGCTGCCGCCGGTTCCGGCGCCGCCGCCGCGTCCGGCGCCGCCGCATCGGGCGCAGCGCCGGCGAGCGCCGCCGCTGCTTCGAGCGCGCAATAACAGGGAGCCTGTTTCATGGCAAAGTTTTTTATCGATCGCCCGATCTTCGCGTGGGTGATCGCCATCATCCTGATGCTGGCCGGGGTTGCGGCGATCTTCACGCTGCCGATCGCGCAGTATCCGACGATCGCGCCGCCATCGATCCAGATCACCGCGAACTACCCGGGCGCTTCCGCGAAGACGGTGGAAGACACGGTGACGCAGGTGATCGAGCAGCAGATGAGCGGTCTCGACAACTTCCTGTACATGTCGTCGACGAGTGACGACTCGGGCAACGCCACGATCACGCTGACGTTCGCGCCGGGCACCAACGCCGACATCGCGCAGGTCCAGGTGCAGAACAAGCTGTCGCTCGCGACGCCGGTTCTGCCGCAGGTCGTGCAGCAGCTCGGTCTGTCGGTGACGAAGTCGAGCAGCAGCTTCCTGCTGGTGCTCGCCTTCAACTCCGAAGACGGCAGCATGAACAAGTACGACCTCGCGAACTTCGTGGCGTCGCACGTGAAGGATCCGATCAGCCGGTTGAACGGCGTCGGTACCGTCACGCTGTTCGGCTCGCAGTACGCGATGCGGATCTGGCTCGACCCGACCCGCCTGACGAACTACGGCCTCACGCCGGTCGACGTGACGAGCGCGATCACCGCGCAGAACGTGCAGATCGCGGGCGGCCAGATCGGCGGCACGCCGGCCAAGCCGGGCACCGTGCTGCAGGCGACGATCACCGAATCGACGCTGCTGCAGACGCCCGAGCAGTTCGGCAACATCCTGCTGAAGGTCAACCAGGACGGCTCGCAGGTGCGCCTGAAGGACGTCGCGCAAATCGGCCTCGGCGGCGAAAACTACAACTTCGACACGAAGTACAACGGTCAGCCGACCGCGGCACTCGGTATCCAGCTCGCGACCAACGCGAACGCGCTCGCGACCGCGAAGGCCGTGCGCGCGAAGATCGACGAGCTCGCACCGTTCTTCCCGCACGGCCTCGTCGTGAAGTATCCGTACGACACGACGCCGTTCGTGAAGCTGTCGATCGAGGAAGTGGTCAAGACGCTGCTCGAAGGTATCGTGCTCGTGTTCCTCGTGATGTATCTGTTCCTGCAGAACCTGCGGGCGACGATCATCCCGACGATCGCGGTGCCGGTCGTGCTGCTCGGCACGTTCGCGATCATGTCGCTGGTGGGCTTCTCGATCAACACGTTGTCGATGTTCGGCCTCGTGCTCGCGATCGGCCTGCTGGTGGACGATGCGATCGTGGTGGTGGAGAACGTCGAGCGCGTGATGGCGGAAGAGGGGCTGTCGCCGAAGGAGGCGACCCGCAAGGCGATGGGCCAGATCACCGGCGCACTCGTCGGCGTCGCGCTCGTGCTGTCGGCGGTGTTCGTGCCGGTCGCGTTCTCCGGCGGGTCGGTCGGTGCGATCTATCGTCAGTTCTCGCTGACGATCGTGTCGGCGATGGTGCTGTCGGTGCTGGTCGCGTTGATTCTGACGCCCGCCCTGTGCGCGACGATCCTCAAGCCGATCCCGCAGGGCCATCACGAAGAGAAGAAGGGCTTCTTCGGCTGGTTCAACCGCACGTTCAACAACAGCCGCGACAAGTACCACGTCGGCGTGCACCACGTGATCAAGCGCTCGGGCCGCTGGCTGATCATCTACCTGGTCGTGATCGTCGCGGTCGGCCTGCTGTTCGTGCGCCTGCCGAAGTCGTTCCTGCCCGATGAAGACCAGGGCCTGATGTTCGTGATCGTGCAGACGCCGTCGGGCTCGACGCAGGAAACGACCGCGAAGACGCTCGCGAACATTTCCGACTACCTGCTGAAGGACGAGAAGGAAATCGTCGAATCGGCGTTCACGGTCAACGGCTTCAGCTTCGCCGGCCGCGGCCAGAACTCGGGTCTCGTGTTCGTGCGCCTGAAGGACTACTCGCAGCGCCAGCACGCGAACCAGAAGGTCCAGGCGCTGATCGGCCGGATGTTCGGGCGCTATTCGGGCTACAAGGACGCGATCGTGATCCCGTTCAACCCGCCGTCGATTCCGGAACTCGGCACCGCCGCCGGCTTCGACTTCGAGCTGACGGACAACGCCGGTCTCGGCCACGACGCGCTGATGGCCGCACGTAACCAGCTGCTCGGGATGGCCTCGAAGGATCCGACGCTGCAGGGCGTGCGTCCGAACGGGCTGAACGATACGCCGCAGTACAAGGTCGACATCGATCGCGAGAAGGCGAATGCGCTCGGCGTGACGGCGGATGCGATCGACCAGACGTTCTCGATCGCGTGGGCGTCGAAGTACGTGAACAACTTCCTCGACACCGACGGCCGGATCAAGAAGGTGTACGTGCAGTCGGATGCGCCGTTCCGGATGACGCCGGAGGACATGAACATCTGGTACGTGCGCAACGGGTCGGGCGGGATGGTGCCGTTCAGCGCGTTCGCGACCGGTCACTGGACGTACGGTTCGCCGAAGCTCGAGCGTTACAACGGCGTGTCGGCGATGGAAATCCAGGGTCAGGCCGCACCGGGCAAGTCGACCGGTCAGGCGATGACCGCGATGGAAGGGCTCGCGAAGAAGCTGCCGGTCGGTATCGGCTATTCGTGGACCGGCCTGTCGTTCCAGGAAATCCAGTCCGGCTCGCAGGCGCCGATCCTGTACGCGATCTCGATCCTCGTCGTGTTTCTGTGTCTCGCGGCACTGTATGAAAGCTGGTCGATCCCGTTCTCGGTGATCATGGTGGTGCCGCTCGGCGTGGTCGGCGCACTGCTCGCGGCGACGATGCGCGGCCTCGAGAACGACGTGTTCTTCCAGGTCGGCCTGCTGACCACGGTGGGCTTGTCCGCGAAGAACGCGATCCTGATCGTCGAATTCGCGCGCGAACTGCAGATGACCGAGAAGATGGGGCCGATCGAGGCCGCGCTGGAAGCCGCGCGCCTGCGGCTGCGTCCGATCCTGATGACGTCGCTCGCGTTCATTCTCGGCGTGATGCCGCTCGCGATCAGCAACGGCGCGGGTTCGGCCAGCCAGCACGCGATCGGTACCGGCGTGATCGGCGGGATGATCACGGCGACGTTCCTCGCGATCTTCATGATCCCGATGTTCTTCGTGAAGATCCGCGCGATCTTCAGCGGCGAGAAGGAAGACGTCGACCAGGCGCTGCGTCTGGCTCAGGAGCACTCGCACCACGAAGAGAAGCCGGGCAACGGCGACGAAGGCAACAAGGGACAGTGATGATGCAAAAACACGCTTTGACTGCAATCGCGGTCGCGCTGCTGGCCACGGGCTGCACGATGGCGCCGCACTACACGCGGCCCGACGCGCCCGTCGCGCAGGCGTACCCGGCCGGCGGCGTCTATGCGACGCAGCCGGGCGCTGCCGGCGCGCGCAGCGCGAACGGCCAGGCAGCGACCGCCATCGGCTGGCGCGAATTCTTCGTCGATCCGCGCCTGCAGCGGCTGATCGAGATCGCGCTGAAGAACAACCGCGACCTGCGCGTGTCGGTGCTGAACATCGAGGCGGCGCGCGCGCAGTACCAGATCACGCGCGCGGGCCTGTTCCCGACGCTCGACGGCACGGGCACGGGCAGCATCCAGCGCGTACCGCAGGGCCTGTCGCAGACGGGTGCGCCGTATATCTCGCGGGCCTACAACGTCGGCGTTTCCGCGTCGTGGGAACTCGATCTGTTCGGTCGCGTGCAGAGCCTGAAGGACCAGGCGCTCGCGCAGTACCTGTCGACGTCGTACGCACGGCAGGCTGCCGAGATCTCGCTGGTGTCGCAGGTGGCGGATCAGTACCTGACGCTGCTGTCGACCGACGACCTGCTGCAGGTCACGGAAAACACGCTGAAGTCGGCCCAGGCGTCCTACGACCTGACCAAGCTGCAGTTCGACAACGGCACGGGCTCCGAGCTCGAGCTGCGTCAGGCGCAGACGGTCGTCGAGACGGCGCTCGCGAACCAGCAGGCGCAGGCGCGCGCGCGTGCGCAGGCGCTGAACGCGCTGGTGCTGCTGATCGGCGAGCCGCTGCCGGACGATCTGCCGGCGGGCATGCCGCTCGACGCGCAGAACCTGCTGACGGACGTGCCGGCCGGTCTGCCGTCCGACCTGCTGACGCGTCGTCCGGACGTGATGCAGGCCGAGCAGACGCTGCTGGCCGCGAACGCGAACATCGGCGCGGCGCGTGCGGCGTTCTTCCCGCGCATCTCGCTGACGGGCGCGTTCGGCACCGGCAGCCCGACGCTCGGCGGCCTGTTCAAGGCTGGCACCGCGGCGTGGTCGTTCGCGCCGCAGATCACGATGCCGATCTTCGAAGGCGGGCAGAACATCGCGAACCTGAACCTCGCGAACGTGCAGAAGCGCATCGAGATCGCCAACTACGAGAAGGCGATCCAGTCGGCGTTCCGCGAAGTGTCGGACGGGCTGGCCGCACGCGGCACGTACGACCAGCAGATCGCCGCGCTCGAGCGCAACGAGCACGCGCAGCAGCGTCGCTTCGACCTGTCGGACCTGCGCTACAAGAACGGTGTCGACAGCTACCTGTCGGTGCTGACCGCGCAGACCGACCTGTACTCGGCGCAGCAGTCGCTGATCAGCGCGCGCCTGGCACGCTGGACGAACCTCGTCACGCTGTACCGCGCACTGGGCGGCGGCTGGATCCAGCACGCGGGCGAGACGCCGCGCGCACCGGACGAGACGGTCGACTACGACAAGGCGGCTGCTCCGGCTGCTGCGTCGGCGGCAGCGACGAACGGGTAAGCGCGACGGCGGGCAGGAGCGGGCGACCGCGCCGGTTCGCCGAAGTCGCGGTCCCCGGGATGCGACAACGCCACGGACGAAGGTCCGTGGCGTTTTTTTATGTGCGGCCGGTTCGGTTGGCCGCGACCGCGGATCGTCATCACCGGCACCTCCGCTATCGTCGCTCAATCACTCGCCGCAAAGCAAAACGCCACGGCAAGCCGTGGCGTTTTTCCTTTACCGTATCGCGCCGTCCTTCGGCGCGTCCGGGTCGGACCGATCAGTGATGCACGTCGGCCGGGCGTCCGTCGAAGTCGTGCCCTGCGCGGCGGATCTCGCAACGCGCGTCTTTCTCGCCCTTCACGCCGTTGAACACGACGTTCAGGATCACGGCGGTGGCCGACGCGAGCAGGATGCCGCTATGCAGGATCGGGGCGAGCGCGGGCGGCAGCTTCGAGAAGAAGTGCGGCGACACGACCGGCACGAGGCCCATGCCGACGCTCACGGCGACGATGAACAGGTTGTGCGAGTTGTTCACGAAGTCGACCTTCGACAGCACCTTGATGCCGTTCGCGGCCACCATCCCGAACATCACGATGCCCGCGCCGCCGAGCACGAACGGCGGCACCGACGCGACGACCTGCGCCATCTTCGGGAACAGGCCGAGCAGCACCAGGATCACGCCGCCCGTCGCGCAGACGAACCGGCTCTTCACGCCCGTCACGCCGATCAGGCCGACGTTCTGCGAGAACGACGTATGCGGGAACGAGTTGAAGATGCCGCCGATTAGCGTGCCGAGGCCGTCGACGCGCAGGCCGCGCACGAGGCGGTCCTGGTTGACCGGACGATCGACCATGTCGCCGACCGCGAGGAACATGCCGGTCGATTCGATGAACGTGACGAACATCACCGTGACCATCGTCGCGATCGACAGCGGGTCGAAGTGCGGCAGGCCGAAGTGGAACGGCATCACGAAGCCGACCCACGGTGCGTGCGCGACGCCGTCGGTATTCACGCGGCCGATCGCGAACGCGATCACGAAGCCGGCGACGATGCCGAGCAGCACCGAGATGTTCGCGAGGAAGCCGCGGCCGTACTTGTTGATCAGCAGGATCAGCGTGAGCACGAGCAGCGACAGGCCGAGGTAGACGGGGCTGCCGTATTCGGGGTTGCCGACGCCGCCGGCTGCCCAGTTGATTCCGACTTCCATCAGCGACAGCCCGATCACCGCGATCACGGTGCCGACCACGACCGGCGGGAAGAACCGCAACAGCTTGCCGATCATCGGCGCGAGCACGATGCCGATGATGCCGGCCGCGATGGTCGAGCCGAAGATGTCGAGAATGCCGAGGCCGGGGTTGGTGCCGATCGCGATCATCGGGCCGACGGCCGCGAACGTGCAGCCCATGATGACGGGCAGGCGGATCCCGAAGATCCACAGGCCGAGCGTCTGGATCAGCGTGGCGATGCCGCACGAAAACAGATCGGCGCTGATCAGGAACGCGATCTGGTCTTTCGGCAGCTTCAGCGCGCCGCCAACGATAAGCGGCACGGCGACGGCGCCGGCGTACATGACGAGGACGTGCTGGAGACCAAGCGTTACAAGCTTGCCGGTCGGCAGCACCTCATCGCACGGATGGACCGTGTTCGATTGCATCTGTCTCACTCCATGATCTTGTTTTCGGGGTGGTACGAAGTTATGCGGAATGCCACATCGCAACAAGAGCGCTGGGTTCTATTCCGTTCTTTGCTGGTTCGATATGCCTGGTCGGCATGAAACAGGGTGTCGATCATCGGGAAACTGCCGCTGGAGTGAGGTTCCCCGGTTTTATAGCCCTACAAAATAGCGCGGACCCCCATGTCAAATATCGGCCGCTTTATGGTGTGTATCGCGACCGCGGCATAGTGGCAAAAACGACCGGCGCAAGATCGCGCCGGGTTAACCCGCGAGCGGCTGTTTTGGCGGGCAAGGTGCGGCCCGGCGAAGCCGGTCGTTCACGGCCGTGTTTTCGCGTCGCCGCGCGGCCGAAAGCGTCGCAAAAATCGGGGCGCATGGCGCGATCCCGCTATCATCGATATCCGTCCACTCGACTACGCCATCCCGTCATGCGCCTGCTCGGAATCGACCTCGGCACCGGCTCCGTCAAACTCGTCACGCTCGATGCCGATGGCATCGAGCGCGCGGTGGCGAGCGAACCCTATGCGTTGTCGTCGCCGCAGCCCGGCTGGGCCGAAATCGCGCCCGACGTCTGGTGGCAGGCGCTCGTGCGGGCCGCCGCGCGGCTGCCGGCCGGCGAGCGCGCGCAGGTCGCCGCGATCGGCTTCTCCGGCCAGATGCATGGCGTCGTGCTGATCGACGCGGCCGGGCAGCCGGTGCGGCCCGCGCTGTTGTGGCCCGATACGCGCGCGGTGCGCGAAGCGGACGCGGCGGATTGGCCCGTCGCCGGTTTGCCCGTCGCACCGAATCCCGTCGCGCCCGGCATGGCGGGGCCGCTGTTGCGCTGGCTGGCCGCACACGAACCGCAGGCGCTGCGGGCCGCACGCTGGGCCGTGCAGCCGAAGGACTGGCTGCGCGTGGCGCTGGGCGGCGAGGTCGTGGCCGATCCGAGCGACGCGTGCGCGACCGCGCTCGCGACGCCGGACGGCGCATGGGATACGGCGCTGATCGAGTCGCTGGGCCTGCCGCTCGACCGGTTCGCGCCGGTGCGGGCGTCGGGCGCGCGCTGCGGCGTGCTCGATGCGAAGGCCGCGGCGGCACTCGGGCTGCCGGCCGGCGTGCCGCTGGCGACGGGGGCGGCCGATACGGCGTGCGCGGCGCTCGGCAGCGGGCTCGTCGCGGCCGGCGACGCGCTGCTGACCACCGGCAGCGGCGGCCAGATCGTCGTGCTCGCGGATGCGCTGCCGCCCGCGCGGCGCGGGCTGCACCGCTATCGCGCGGCAGCCGGCGACGGCTATTACACGATGGCCGCGATGCAGAACGTCGGGCTCGCGCTCGAAGCCGTGCGTGGCTGGCTCGGCTATCCGGGCTGGGCGGATGCGTACGACGACGCGTTCGCGCAGCCGGCGTCCGAGCGGCTGTGCTTCCTGCCGTACCTGACGGGCGAGCGCTCGCCGTGGATGAATCCCGACGCGCGCGGCGGCTGGCTCGGGCTCGGGCTCGGCGACACGCGCGGCGCGATGATGCGCGCCGCATTCGAAGGCGTCGCGTTCGGGCTGCGCGCGGGGCTCGATGCGATCCGCGCTGCGAACCCGGCCGATCCGGTGACGGCGCTGCGCCTCGCCGGCGGCGGCTCGGTCGATCCGCGCTGGCGCCAGTTGCTCGCGGATGCGCTCGGCGCGTCGCTGGACGCGGTCGATTGCCCGAACGCCGCGACGCGCGGTGCCGCGCTGCTCGCCGGCGTCGCGATCGGACACTGGCGCGACGACGCGCTGCGCACGCTGGCGCCGGCTGCGTCGCCCGTCGCCGCGCCGCGCGACGATCGCGCGCTGGCCGCCCGCCATGCGCGTTTCATCGATCTGTATGCGCGAACGGATGCGTGGTTCACGAGCGGCGTTTAAACTCGGGCACTTGTCCTGGATTGTCCTGTTGCGACCACGGTGACGCCTCGCGGCAAGCCGGCGGCCGTTTCCCGCGCGCGCCGGGCAGCGGGATCGGAGATCATGCCGGACACGATACGGCTTTGCCGTGTCGCGCGGCACGGCGCGACCTGATCACGCGCGCTCTGCCGCGCGAGATGCTCGACGACGGCGTCGACCCGATGAAGAAGGGCGAATCGATTCGCCCGATCGTGCTGTATTGAACGGAAGGGAACCCCATGCTCGAACTCGTTTCTTCGCATGCTTGCCACGGTGGCGAGCAACGCTTCTATCGCCACGATTCGAAGGCGATCGGCCTGCCGATGAAGTTCTCGGTGTACCTGCCGCCGCAGGCGGCGCACGACCGCGTGCCGGCGCTGTTCTATCTCGCGGGGCTCACCTGCACCGAGGAGACGTTCGCGATCAAGGGCGGCGCGCAGCAGTACGCGGCACAGCACGGCCTCGCGCTCGTGATGCCCGATACGAGCCCGCGCGGCGCGGGTGTGCCGGGCGAGTCGGAGGCGTGGGATTTCGGCGTCGGCGCGGGTTTCTATGTCGACGCGACGCAAGCACCGTGGTCGACGCATTACCGGATGGAGTCCTACGTGACGGGCGAGCTGCGCGAACTCGTCGCGGCCGAGCTGCCGATCGACGGCGCGCGGCTCGGGATCTTCGGCCACTCGATGGGCGGGCACGGCGCGCTGACGCTCGCGCTGCGTCACCCCGACCTGTACCGGTCGGTGTCGGCGTTCGCGCCGATCGCCGCGCCGACGCGCTGCCCGTGGGGCGAGAAGGCGTTCTCGGGTTATCTGGGTGCCGACCGCGAAGCATGGAAAGAGCACGACGCAAGCGAGCTCGTCGCGCGCGCGGATGCGCCGAAGTTCGCGGACGGCATCCTCGTCGACCAGGGCCTCGCCGACCAGTTCCTCGCGAACCAGCTGAACCCCGACGTGTTCGAAGCCGCGTGCGCGAAAGCCGGCCAGCCGCTGACGCTGCGCCGCCATGCGGGCTACGACCACGGTTACTACTTCATCTCGACGTTCATCGCCGATCACAGCGCGCATCATGCGCGGGTGCTGGCACGTTAGTGCGATAAACCGGCCGCGCCATCCGCCATCAGCGAGTGGCGCGGCGCTTCCACTTTCGCAGCGTGCGCAAGGCGAGCCAGGTCACCGGTATCACGACCGCAAGCGCTATCAGCAAATGCACGACGATGACGAGATCATCGCCCGACTCGCCGTCCCAGAATCCGGGAACATGCGTGACGAGCCAAGCCCACGCGCGCTCGGGTATCGGCAGTGCGAACGACTCGTGAGTGAGGCACAGCCGTGCAAGCGACACGGATGCCACGAGTACCCAAGCGGTCACCGCGGCTCGGTACGCGGCTCGCTTCATTTGACTGTAATCGTGCCGTACGCACGCACGGAGGGGCCGGGGATCGGAACCGGCTTCTGCGCGGTCAGCAAGTTTCTCAGTCGCGCGTAATCGATCGTCGATTCGATGGTCACGCATCCCCTGCTGATTCCCTGCACGCCTTTGGGGGCGTGCCGACATGCGCGATTGCGCACCCTGTCGAGCGCCGGCTGAACGTCATGTGCGTCGCCGCAACAGGCTCGCCCCATACACGAGCGCGGACAGCGCGGTGATCCAGAAACTCGTCGGCCAGTCGGTGTGATACGCAAGCGCGATCCCGGCCCACGCTTCGAACAGCGCGAACAGCGCGGCGAGCAGCACGCCGGTCGACAGCCGCGTCGACACGTTCTGCGCGGCCGCGGCCGGCCCGACCAGCAGCGTGAACACGAGCAGCACGCCGACGATCTGCGTCGCCGCGGCCACCGCGAGCGCGCACACCGCGAGGAACAGCATCGACACCGTGCGCAGCGACACGCCCTTGGCTTCGGCCAGCTCGGGCTGCAGCGACGCGAACAGCAGCGGCCGCGCGATCAGCGCGAGCGCGACGAGGCTCACCGCGCCGATGCCGGCCAGCACCGCGAGCGTATCGTGGCTGACCGCGAGCACGTTGCCGAACAGCAGCGCGGTGACCTGCGTCGCGAACGACGTGTAGAAATGCAGGAACAGCAGCCCGAAGCCGAGCGCGCCCGACAGGATCACGCCGATCGCGACGTCGCGGCCCGCGAGCCGTTCGCCGAGCGCGCCCATCCCGATCCCGGCCGCGAGCGTGAAGCCGACCATCCCCCAGATCGGCGAGATGCCGAGCAGCACCGCGCCGGTCGCGCCGGTGAAGCCGACGTGCGACAGCGCGTGGCCGGCGAAGGTTTGTCCGCGCAGCACCAGGAAGTAGCCGACGATGCCCGCGAGCACCGCGACGATCCCCGACGCGGCGAACGCGTTGATCATGAAGTCGTATTCAAACATCGTGCGAATGCCCGGGATGAGCGTGTCCGTGGTGGTGGTGACCGTGATCGTGACCGCCGCCGCCGTGCGAGTGGCCGTCGTCGTCCTCGTGTTCGTGATCGTGCTTCTCGATTTCGACGTCGCCCGACATCACGAAGATCCTGCCGTTCACGCGCATCACGTCGATCGGCGAGCCGTACAGGCGCGACAGCACGGGTTTCGTGATCACCTCGTCGACGGTGCCGAGCGCCGCGACGCCGTTGCCGAGATACAGCACGCGGTCGAGCGCGTTCAGCAGCGGATTCAGTTCGTGCGCGGAAAACAGCACGGTGATGCCGAGCTCGCGCTGGACGTTGCGCACGAGTTCGACGACGCCGCGCTGGTGGTTCGGGTCGAGGCTGATCAGCGGCTCGTCGAGCAGCAGCAGCTTCGGGCTGCCGAGCAGGCACTGCGCGAGCAGCAGGCGCTGCCGCTCGCCGCCCGACAGTTCCGACAGCGGCCGGCGCGCGAGCGTCGGGCCGCCGACGAGGTCGAGCACGCGGTCGACGTCGCGTCGCGTCGCGGCGTTCGTGTGCGGCAGCCCCCAGCGGTGGCCGTCGGCGGCCATCGCGACGAAGTCGTAGCCGCGCATCCGGCGATTCGCGAGGCCGCTTCTGATCTGCGGCATGTAGCCGATCGACGCGTTGCCGCGCACGACCGGCACGCCGCCGACCGACAGCGTGCCGCCCGTGACGGGCACGAGGCCGAGCACCGCGCGCATCAGCGTCGTCTTGCCCGCGCCGTTCGGCCCGAGCACGCCGACGAATTCGCCGGGTTCGATCGAGAAGCTCACGTCGCGCAGGATCGTGCGTCCGCCCAGTTCGAGCGTGACGCGATCGAGTGCGAGTGCGTGGGGAGTGGCGGTCATGTCGTAGCGTGAATCATTTCTTGCTGGCGGAAAGCGCGGCCGCGAGCGCGTCGAGCTGGCCGGCCATCCATTGCTGGAAGGTCTTGCCGGCCGGCTGCGTCTCGGTGACGCTGACGCTCGGCACGCCGCCGTCGCGCGCGACCTTCAGCAGGCGCTTGGTCATCGGCGCTTCGGCCTGGCTGTTGTAGATCAGCACGCGCACCTGCTTCTTGCGCAGGTCGTTCTCGAACGCGGCGACGTCCTGCGCGCTGGCTTCGGTGTCGTTCATCGTCGCGAGCTGGAAGCGCTGGTTGCGCATGTCGAGGCCGATCGCATCCGACATGTAGCCGAACACCGGCTCGGTGGCCGTCACCGGCACGCCCTTGTACTGCGCGCGCAGCGCGGCGACCTTCTCGTCGATCGGCTTCAGCGACGCGACGAACTTCTGCAGGTTCGCGTCGTAGTCGGCCTTGTTCGCCGGGTCGGCCCGGCCGAGCTCGGCCGCGATCGCGCGCGCCGCGGCCGGCATGGTCGCCGGGTCGTACCACAGGTGCGGGTTGTCGCCGGCCTTCTTGCCGACGAGATCCGCGACGACGATCGTCGCGCGCTTCGCCTGCTTCGATGCGGACAGCAGCTTGGCCATCCACGGGTCGTAGTTCGCGCCGTTGTAGATCACGACCTGCGCGTGCTGCAGCGCGCGCGCGGTCTTCGGGCTCGCTTCGAACAGGTGCGGATCCTGGTCGGGACTGCTGAGGATGCTGGTTACCGCGACATGGCGGCCGCCGATCTGCGACGCGACGTCGCCATAGAAATTCTCGGCGGCGACCACGTTGACGGTCGCGGCCTGCGCGAACGCGGGCGCCGCGATCGACAGCGCGGCAGCAGCAGCGGCCAGCAGGCGGGCAAGCGGCAGGGCGCGCCGCGGCGCGCGCTTCAGGGCAATGGACATGGAACTCCTCGTTGGAAGGGGCGGCGCCGTGCGCCGCGCGGTGCGGTGTCAGCGTTGCGCGGGCTTGCCCTTGCAGTGCCCGCACAGGCCGTTCAGCTCGACGACCTGGTGGTGGACTTCGAACCCGTGCGCGGGCTCGCTCGCGGACAACTGTTTCGCGAGGTCGCTGCCCGGGATCTCGACGGTCTCGCCGCACGAATCGCAGATCAGGAACTGGCCTTCGTGCGGCACGCCGATCTCGCAGCACGCGAAGAACGCGTTCTTCGATTCGATCCGGTGGATGAAGCCGTGCTCGACGAGGAAATCCAGCGCGCGATAGACGGTCGTGGGCGGCACGCGGCCGCGTTGGGGCTCGAGCTCGGCGAGCAGGTCGTACGCGCCGATCGGGCGCTGCGCGGCCAGCACGCGTTCGTAGACCTGGCGGCGCAGCGGCGTCCACGCGAGCCCGTGCTCGGCGGCGAATGCGTCGGCCCGGGACAGCCGGGCGTCGATGGGCGATGAGGTGGCCATGGCGTGAAGCAGGCAATGAAACGAAGTATCGCGATGATATAACGTATCTCCATGCCGTGCAGCCCGAATTCCTGCCGATGCACGCGCTCTGTCCCCTTCAGCGCCGTTTCAGCCGCGCCGCACCCAGCCCGCCGCGCCTTGCCGGGCGCGGGTCGCCGGCCGGCGCACGGCGCGGCCGTGCCGCAGCGCATCATCGAAAGCCGCCGTGTCGCCTTGACAGCATGAATCGCGTATCCGATCATTCGATCAACAACAGAGCAATTGATCGGCCGGCGAGCGTTCGCTCACCTCGCGGCCTTCGTGCAGCAGAACGAACCGGAGACAACCAGTGAGACTGGCAGACAAGGTCGCGATCCTGACGGGCGCGGCAAGCGGTATCGGCGAAGCGGTCGCGCAACGCTATCTGGACGAGGGCGCGCGCTGCGTGCTGGTCGACGTGAAGCCGCCGAGCGGCTCGCTCGCGCGGCTGATCGAGCAAAATCCCGGCCGGGCGGTGGCCGTTACCGCGGACGTCACGCGCCGCGACGACATCGCGCGCATCGTCGCGACCGCGGTCGAGCGCTTCGGCGGCGTCGACATCCTGTTCAACAACGCGGCGCTGTTCGACATGCGCCCGCTCCTCGACGAATCCTGGGACGTGTTCGACCGGCTGTTCGCGGTCAACGTGAAAGGGCTGTTCTTCCTGATGCAGGCGGTCGCGCAGCGGATGGTCGAGCAGGGCCGCGGCGGCAAGATCGTCAACATGTCATCGCAGGCGGGGCGTCGCGGCGAGGCACTCGTTTCGCACTACTGCGCGACCAAGGCCGCGGTGATCAGCTATACGCAGTCGGCCGCGCTCGCGCTCGCACCGCACCGGATCAACGTGAACGGCATCGCGCCGGGCGTGGTCGACACGCCGATGTGGGAGCAGGTCGATGCGTTGTTCGCGCGCTACGAGAACCGGCCGCTCGGCGAGAAGAAGCGGCTCGTAGGCGTTGCCGTGCCGCTCGGGCGGATGGGCGTGCCGGGCGACCTGACGGGCGCCGCGCTGTTCCTCGCGTCGGCCGACGCCGACTACATCACCGCCCAGACGCTGAACGTCGACGGCGGCAACTGGATGAGCTGAAGTGGCGCCGCTCGCACGCTTACCCCTGGCGTTCGTGCCGCGCGCGGCCGCCGCCGCACGAGGACACGCATGATGGCGGAGATCGTGGTTGCCGGCGAACTGCTGGCCGAATTCGTCGCCGCCGAGCGCGGCCAGGGCTTCGACGTGCCGGGCCTGTTCGCGGGCCCGTTCCCGAGCGGCGCGCCGGCGATCTTCGCCGACCAGGCCGCGCGGCTCGGCGTGCGCGTCGCGTATGCGGGCTGCGTCGGCCGCGACGCGTTCGGCGACGCGATCGTCGCGCGGCTCGAGCGCGATGGCGTCGACGTCGCGCGCATCCGTCGCGTCGCACGTCCGACCGGCACCGCGTTCGTCGCGTATCGCGACGACGGTTCGCGCAGCTTCGTGTTCAGCCTGTCGACCAGCGCGGCCGCGTGCGTCGACGCATCCGACGTCGACACCGCGATGTTCGACGGCTGCCGCTACTTCCACGTGATGGGCTCGTCGCTGACGAGCGAATCGGCGATCGCGGCGGTCCAGCGCGGCGTGATCGAGGCGGCGCGCGCCGGCGCGAAGGTGTCGTTCGACCCGAACGTGCGGCCCGAGATGCTGAGCTTCCGCCCGATGCGCGCGGCGCTCGACACGCTGCTCGCCGCGTGCCACCTGTTCCTGCCGAGCGAGGCCGACCTGCCGTTCTTCTGCGGGCCGCAGCCGGCCGAGCGCGCGATCGCCGGGCTGCTCGCGACGCATCCGCTGCTCGAACGCGTCGTGCTCAAGCGCGGCGCGGCCGGCAGCGTCGCGTTCGACCGCGCGAGCCGCGTCGACGCGCCGGCTTATCCCGTCGACGAACGCGACCCGACCGGCGCCGGCGACTGCTTCGGCGGCAC
The DNA here is from genome assembly GCF_003853755.1 of Burkholderia sp. Bp8984. Taxonomy (NCBI): domain Bacteria; kingdom Pseudomonadati; phylum Pseudomonadota; class Betaproteobacteria; order Burkholderiales; family Burkholderiaceae; genus Burkholderia; species Burkholderia sp. Bp8984. The sequence continues at coordinate 65,114 of NZ_QTQN01000008.1, read as the reverse complement.
GCTGGTCGCGAGTCTCGTCGCCGGCCTGCCGATCGACGTCGCATTGCGCCGCGCGAACGCGGCCGGCGCGATCGCGGTCACGCGGCGCGGCCCGATGGAGGGCAACAGCAGCGCGACCGAGATCGACCGCTTCCTGACCGAACGAGGTGTCGCATGCCCGGCCTGACTTCCACTGCCGAACGCCCGCGCAGCGCGCACGCCGGCGCCGTGCTGCGGATGATCTTCGACGCGAACCGCGCGCAGGCGCAGCGCGGCATCTATTCGGTCTGCAGCGCGCACCGGCTCGTGCTGGAGGCCGCGTGCGAGGCCGCGCGCGCGGACGGCTCGCCGCTCCTGATCGAGGCGACCTGCAACCAGGTGAACCATCTCGGCGGCTATACGGGCATGACGCCCGCCGATTTCCGGCGCGACGTCGATGCGATCGTGCAGCGCTGCGGGCTCGCGCCGTCGGCGCTGGTGCTCGGCGGCGACCATCTGGGACCGAACCCGTGGCGGCACCGCCGCGCGGCCGACGCGATGCGCGAAGCGGCCGCGATGGTCGCCGCGTATGTCGAAGCCGGGTTCGAGAAGATCCACCTCGATGCGAGCATGGCGTGCGCGGACGATCCGGCGCGGCTCGACGACCGGACGATCGCCGCGCGCGCGGCCGGGCTGTGCCGCGCGGCCGAAGACGCGGCGGCGCGCGCCGGCGTCGCGCCCGTCTACGTGATCGGCACCGAGGTGCCGACGCCGGGCGGCGAAGTGGCCGGCGACGCAGCCGGCGATGCGATCGCGCGGATCGCGGTCACGCGCAGCGACAGCATCGCGGCGACGCTCGACGCGCATCGCAGCGCATTCGCGGCGGCCGGGCTCGACGACGCATGGACGCGCGTGGTCGCGATCGTCGCGCAGCCGGGCGTCGATTTCGACGATCGCCACGTGCTCGACTACGACAGCGCGAAGGCCGCATCGCTCGGTGCAAGCATCCTGCGCACGCCGCGCCTCGTGTTCGAAGCGCATTCGACCGACTACCAGACCGAAGGCGCGCTCGCCGCGCTCGTGCGCGACCACTTCGCGGTTCTGAAGGTTGGCCCCGCGCTGACCTTCGCGCTGCGCGAGGCGCTGTTCGCGCTCACCTTCATCGAGGACGCGCTGATCGGCGACGGCGCGCAGCGCTCGCAGCTGCGCGACGTGGTCGACGCCGCGATGCGCGCGCAGCCCGAGCACTGGGCGCCGTACTACCGCGGCGACGAGACCGAGCAGCGGCTCGCGCGCCAGTTCAGCTACAGCGACCGGATCCGCTACTACTGGCTGCAGCCGGCCGTCGCGGCGGCGGTCGAGCAGTTGTTCGACAACCTCGCGCGGCAGCCGGTGCCCGAAACGCTCGTCGCGCAGTGGCTGCCGGACGTGTACGCGGCGTGCCGCGCGGGCGGCCTCGCGAAGGAGCCGCGCGCATGGGTGCGCCACCGGATACGCGACGTGATCGCGCACTATGCGCGCGCGTGCGGGATGCAGCGGCCGGCGTGACGGGCCGCGAAGGAAGTGCAGCAACGCGACACACGCAATACGCAATACGCAACACCGACGACAGTTCGAACAATCACAGGAGACATGCCATGCAACGAAAGATGCTCGATGCCGCCGTACGCTGCTTCGCCGGGGCCGCGCTCGCGACGGCCGCGTGCGCGGCGTCCGCCGGCACGCTGACGATCGCGACGCTGAACAACCCGGACATGATCGAGTTGAAGAAGCTGTCGCCGGCGTTCGAGAAGGCGAACCCTGACATCAAGCTGAACTGGGTGATCCTCGAGGAGAACGTGCTGCGCCAGCGCGCGACCACCGACATCACGACCGGCAGCGGCCAGTTCGACGTGATGGCGATCGGCACCTACGAGACGCCGCAGTGGGGCAAGCGCGGCTGGCTCGCGCCGATCACGGGGCTGCCCGCCGACTACGACCTGAACGACATCGTGAAGACCGCACGCGACAGCCTGTCGTACAACGGCCAGCTGTATGCGCTGCCGTTCTACGTCGAGAGCTCGATGACGTTCTACCGCAAGGACCTGTTCGCGGCGAAGGGGCTCAAGATGCCCGACCAGCCGACCTACGACCAGATCGCCGAGTTCGCGGACAAGCTCACCGACAAGGCGAAGGGAACCTATGGCATCTGCCTGCGCGGCAAGGCCGGCTGGGGCGAGAACATGGCGTACGTGTCGACGGTCGTGAACACGTTCGGCGGGCGCTGGTTCGACGAGAACTGGAACGCGCAGCTCACGTCGCCGGAATGGAAGAAGGCGATCGGCTTCTACGTGAACCTGCTGAAGAAGGACGGCCCGCCGGGAGCGAGCTCGAACGGCTTCAACGAGAACCTGACCCTGACCGCGTCGGGCAAGTGCGCGATGTGGATCGACGCGACGGTCGCGGCCGGGATGCTCTATAACAAACAGCAGTCGCAGGTCGCCGACCGGATCGGCTTCGCCGCCGCGCCGGTCGCCGCCACGCCGAAGGGCTCGCACTGGCTGTGGGCGTGGGCGCTGGCCGTGCCGAAGACGTCGAAGCAGCAGGACGCCGCGCGCAAGTTCATCGCGTGGGCGACGTCGAAGCAGTACATCGAGATGGTCGGCAAGGACGAAGGCTGGGCGTCGGTGCCGCCGGGCACCCGCACGTCGACCTACCAGCGCGCCGAGTACAAGGCTGCCGCGCCGTTCTCGGACTTCGTGCTGAAGGCGATCGAGACGGCCGACCCGAACGATCCGTCGCTGAAGAAGGTGCCGTACACGGGTGTGCAGTACGTCGGGATTCCTGAATTCCAGTCGTTCGGCACGGTGGTCGGGCAGGCGATCGCGGGTGCGGTGGCCGGCCAGATGACGGTCGACCAGGCGCTCGCCGCCGGGCAGGCGGCGGCCGACCGCGCGGTCCGGCAGGCCGGCTACAAGAAGTAACGCGGCTGGCACCGTGCGCGCCGCCGCGCACGGTGCGCGTCGCCGATGCAGAAAGGCGGGCCGCCCGTTCGTGCCCGCGTCTCAACCGGAGGGACTCCGATCATGCGTCATTTGCGTCTTCCCCTGAGCCACGCGTCGCCGGTCGGCGATGCATCGTCGCCGCCGGGCGCGCCGCGCCGCGCGCGCGGCGGCGCCAGCTGGCTCGTGTCGCCGTCCGTCGCGGTGCTGCTGCTGTGGATGTCGATCCCGCTCGCGATGACGATCTGGTATTCGTTCTCGCGCTACAACCTGCTGAACCCGGACGTGAAGGGCTTCGCCGGGATCGACAACTACCGCTTCCTCGCGACCGATCCGTCGTTCCTGCCCGCGATCTGGCACACGCTCGTGCTGATCGGCGCGGTGCTCGCGATCACCGTGGTCGGCGGCGTGCTGATGGCCGTGCTGTTCGACCGCAAGTTCTACGGGCAGGGCGTGGCCCGCCTGCTCGCGATCGCGCCGTTCTTCGTGATGCCGACGGTCGCCGCGCTGATCTGGAAGAACATGATCCTGCATCCGGTGTACGGGCTCGTCGCGAACGCGATGCGCGCGCTCGGGATGACGCCGATCGACTGGTTCGCCGATTATCCGCTCACCGCCGTGATCATCATCGTCGCGTGGCAGTGGCTGCCGTTCGCGTTCCTGATCCTGTTCACCGCGATCCAGTCGCTCGACCAGGAGCAGAAGGAAGCCGCGCGCATCGACGGCGCGGGCCCGATCGCGATGTTCTTCTACATCACGCTGCCGCACCTGAAGCGCGCGATCGCCGTGGTCGTGATGATGGAGACGATCTTCCTGCTGTCGATCTTCGCGGAGATCTACACGACGACGGGCGGCGGCCCGGGCGATGCGACGACCAACCTGTCGTACCTGATCTATGCGCTCGGCCTGCAGCAGTTCGACGTCGGCCTCGCATCCGCGGGCGGGATCATCGCCGTCGTGGTCGCGAACGTCGTGTCGTTCTTCCTGGTGCGGATGCTCGCGCGCAACCTGAAGGGGGAGTACGAGAAATGAGCGACCTGACTTTGGAAGGCCGGCGCGCGCCGGCTGCATTCGACCTCGTGCGGCGCGCGCTGCCCGGTGCGCTCGCGTGGCTGCTCGCGCTGCTGCTGTTCTTCCCGATCTTCTGGATGGCGATCACCGCGTTCAAGACCGAGCAGCAGGCGTATGCGTCGACGCTGTTCTTCATGCCGACGCTCGACAGCTTCCGCGAGGTGTTCGCGCGCAGCAACTACTTCTCGTTCGCGTGGAACTCGGTGCTGATCTCGGCCGGCGTCACGGTGATCTCGCTGCTGCTCGCGGTGCCGGCGGCCTACGCGATGGCGTTCTTCCCGAACCACCGCACGCAGAAGGTGCTGCTGTGGATGCTGTCGACCAAGATGATGCCGTCGGTCGGCGTGCTCGTGCCGATCTACCTGCTGTGGAAGAACGCGGGGCTGCTCGATACCGTGTCGGGCCTCGTGATCGTGTACACGCTGATCAACCTGCCGATCGCGGTGTGGATGACCTTCACGTACTTCAACGAGATCCCGAAGGACATCCTCGAAGCGGGGCGCATCGACGGCGCGTCGACGTGGCAGGAGATCGTCTACCTGCTGATGCCGATGGCGCTGCCGGGGCTCGCGTCCACCGCGCTGCTGCTCGTGATCCTGTCGTGGAACGAGGCGTTCTGGAGCATCAACCTGTCGAGCTCGAACGCCGCGCCGCTGACCGTGTTCATCGCGTCGTACTCGAGCCCCGAGGGGCTGTTCTGGGCGAAGCTGTCCGCGGCTTCCCTGCTCGCGGTCGCGCCGATCCTGATCGTCGGCTGGCTGTCGCAGAAGCAGCTCGTGCGCGGGCTCACGTTCGGGGCGGTCAAATGAGCGCTACCGGCGAAGGTGCGGCCGGCGAACGCGCGTTCGGTCACGGGATGAACGTGCTGATCTGCGACTGCGACGGCGTGCTGATCGACAGCGAGGCCGTCGCCGCCGACGTGATCGTGCGCGAGCTCGATGCGCGCTGGCCGGGTGTCGACGCGCGGCCGGCGGTGATGCCGCTGCTCGGGCTGCGCATCGAGCGCGTGCTGGCCGGCGCGGGCGAGGCCGTCGGCCGCACGCTGTCGGCCGGCGACGTCGACGCGATCCGCCGCGCGGTCGAGGCGGCGGCCGTCAACGCGCCGATGGTCGACGGCATCGACAAGGCCCTCTCGGCGCTCAACCTGACGACCGCGTGCGCGAGCAACAGCTACCGCGCGTACGTCGAGGCGGCGCTCGCGCGCACCGGCCTCGCGCGCTTCTTCGGCGACCGGCTGTTCTGCGCGGACGCCGTGGCGAGGCCGAAGCCGGCGCCCGACGTGTATCTCGCGGCCGCGCGTGCGCTCGGCGCGGTGCCCGCGCAGTGCCTCGTCGTCGAGGACAGCGTGACCGGCATCACCGCGGCCGCCGCGGCCGGCATGACCGTGCTCGGCTTCGTCGGCGGCGGGCATGCGTCGGCCGCGCAGATCGACGCGTTGCGCGGGATCGGCGCGCGTCACGTATTCGACGACATGCACGAGCTGCCCGGCTACGTCGCGCGCTGGCAGGCGACTGGCGCGGTGCTGCCGGGCTAGCAACCAGGAACGAATGCGCGCCGCCTTCAACGCGGCGCATCACGAACGAACGGAGACAGACCATGGCAAGCGTGCTCCTGCGCAACATCGCGAAGCGCTACGACGACACCGAAGTGCTGCGCAACGTGAACCTCGACATCGCCGACGGCGAATTCGTCGTGTTCGTCGGGCCGAGCGGCTGCGGCAAATCCACGCTGATGCGGATGATCGCCGGGCTCGAGGACATCTCGAGCGGCGAGCTGCTGATCGACGGCGCGAAGGTCAACGACGTGCCGAGCGCCAAGCGCGGCATCGCGATGGTGTTCCAGTCGTATGCGCTGTACCCGCACATGACGCTGTACGACAACATGGCGTTCGGCCTGAAGCTCGCCGGCGCGAAGAAGCCCGAGATCGACCAGGCGGTGAAGCAGGCCGCGAAGATCCTGCACATCGACCACCTGCTCGACCGCAAGCCGAAGCAGCTGTCGGGCGGCCAGCGGCAGCGCGTCGCGATCGGCCGCGCGATCACGCGCAAGCCGAAGGTGTTCCTGTTCGACGAGCCGTTGTCGAACCTCGACGCGGCGCTGCGCGTGAAGATGCGGCTGGAATTCGCGCGGCTGCACGACGAGCTGAAGACCACGATGATCTACGTGACGCACGACCAGGTCGAGGCGATGACGCTCGCCGACAAGATCGTCGTGCTGTCGGGCGGCGCGGTGCAGCAGGTCGGCACGCCGAACGCGCTGTACCACGCGCCGGCCAACCAGTTCGTCGCGGGCTTCATCGGCTCGCCGAAGATGAACTTCCTGAAAGGCACCGTCGAGTCGGTCGACGCGGCCGGCGTGCTGGTGCGCTTCGGCAGCGGCGAGACGCAGCGCGTCGCGGTCGAGGCGGCCGGGCTGCTGCGCGGCGCGGCGGTGACCGTCGGCGTGCGGCCCGAACATCTGATGGTGGGGCAGGCGGAGACCGGCGTGGCCGCGCGGACGATGGCCGTCGAATCGCTCGGCGATGCCGCGTACCTGTATGCGGAGTCGGCGGTCGCGCCGGACGGGCTGATCGCGCGGATTCCGCCGCTCGACACGTACCGCACCGGCGAGGCGCTGCACGTGCATGCGCAGGCCGAGCACTGCCACCTGTTCGACGAGCAAGGCCAGGCGTTCCGGCGCTTGAGCGCGCACGCGAAGGCGGCGTGAGGGCGCGCGCCGGTCAGAGCCGCAGGTGGTCGGCCATGTAATCGACGAAGGCGCGCAGTTTCGGCGTCGGATGGCGGCCTGACGGCCACAGGACGTAGATCGGCGTGCAGCTCGCGACGTGTTCGTCGAGCACCGCGCACAACGTGCCGTCGTCGAGCGCGTCGCGCACGAAGAACTCGGGCAGGCACGCGATGCCGAGCCCGCGCAGCGTGAAGCACAGGCGCGCTTCCGCGCTGTTGCTGACCATCGCGACCGGCACCTCGGGCGGCGTACTCGCATGCGGCACGCGCAGCGGCCAGGTCTCGAGCTTGCCGCTGCTCGGAAAGCGGTAGTGCAGGCAGCGATGCTGCGCGAGATCGGCCGGCGTGCGCGGCGTGCCGTGCCGCGCGAGGTAGTCGGGCGACGCGACGAGGTGCTGGCGGAAATGGCGGAGCAGCCGCGACGACAGCCGCGAATCCGTCGGCTGGCCGGTGCGCAGCACCGCGTCGAAGCCTTCTTCGACGACGTCGACGAGGCGGTCGCTGAAATCGATGTCGAGTTCGATCTCCGGATATGCGGCCATGAAATCGGCGAGCAGCGGCAGCAGCAGCGTGCCGATCGTCGGCAGGCTCACGCGCAGGCGCCCGCGCGGCGCTTCGGCGCTGTGCGTCAGTTCCTGCTCGGCCGCGTCGATCTCGGCGATCACGCGCCGGCACCGTTCCAGGAAGCGCGTGCCTTCCGCGGTCAGCGTGATGCTGCGCGTGCTGCGGTGAAAGAGGCGCACGTTCAGCCGCGCCTCGAGCCGCGCGATGCGCTTGCCGATCGCCGACGCCGACAGCCCGAGCGCGCGGCCGGCCGCGACGAAACTGCGCGTTTCCGCGACCTGGACGAACACGACGAAGCCGCCAAGATTTTCCATGCTGGTTCTCGATTGCGGACATCGATGTCCGGAGTGTCCGGAACTCTAACCCGGTTTTTCTTCTCGCGCCGGCTCCCTACGATGGGCGTTCCTTCACTGTTCGAGGTCACGCCATGTCATCCCTGCCTGTCACCGCCCACCGCGCCGAACCGGATGCCGACGCCGCGCTGCCCGAGCGCCTCGACACCGCGCTCGATCGCGCGCTGGCCGATGCGCGCGTGGTCGGCGCGGTCGTGCTGGTCGCCCGCCACGGCCAACTTCGCTATGCGCGCGCGGCCGGTCTGGCCGATCGCGAGGCCGGCACGCCGATGCGGGAGGACACGCTGTTCCGGCTCGCATCGGTATCGAAGCCGATCGTGACGGCCGCCGCGATGCGGCTGGTCGCGGCGGGGCGCATCGGGCTCGACGAGCCGGTCGCGCGCTGGTTGCCCGCGTTCCGGCCGACGCTGCCCGACGGCACGCCGGCCGACATCACGTTGCGTCATCTGCTGTCGCATACGGCCGGGCTCGGCTACCGCTTCCTCGAAGCCGACGCCGACGGCCCGTATGCGCGTGCCGGCGTGTCCGACGGGATGGACCGCGCGGACCTGTCGCTCGCGGAGAACGTGCGGCGCATCGCCGGCGTGCCGCTGCGGTTCGCGCCCGGCACGTCGTGGGACTACTCGCTCGCGACCGACGTGGTCGGCGCGCTGATCGAGGCGGTCGACGGCCGGCCGCTCGCCGAAGCCGTGGCCGCGCTCGTCACGACGCCGCTCGGGATGACCGACACCGCGTTCTTCTCGCACGACGCCGCGCGCTTCGCGACGCCGTACGTCAGCACGCCGGGCGCGCCGCGCCGGATGGCCGACGACGATCTCGCGCCGGTGTACGACGGCACGGTCGGCATCCGCTTCGCGCCGGCGCGCGCGTTCGACGCGGCCGCGTGGCCGTCGGGCGGCGCGGGAATGGTGGGCACCGCGCGCGACTGCATGACGCTGCTCGATGCGTTGCGCACCGGCCGCGACGGCTGGCTCGCGCGCCGCTGGATCGATGAGATGGCGCGCGTGCAGCCGGGCGCGCACGACCTGCCGGACGCGCCGGGATTCGGTTTCGGGCTCGGTTTTTCGGTGCTGCGCGATCCGGCGGCCGCGCAGTCGCCGGAGTCGGTCGGCACGTGGCGCTGGGGCGGTGCGTACGGGCATGCGTGGTTCGTCGACCGCGCGGCCGGGCTGACGGTCGTCGCGCTGACCAATACGTTGTACGAAGGGATGCACGGGCGTGTCGTCACCGACGTGCGCGACGCGGTGTATGGCGTCGACGACCGGAGCGCGGCATGAGCGAGTGCGTATCCGTTCCCGACCGCGCTTCCGACCGCGTCGCCGACCCGGCGTCCGGTCTGTCCGCACTGGTGCGCGAACGCCTGCCGGTCGCGAACCTGCTGGCGCTCGCCACCGCCGGGTTCATCACGATCCTCACCGAAGCGTTGCCGGCCGGCTTGCTCCCGTTGATGAGCATCGACCTGCGCGTGACCGAGGCGTTGATCGGCCAGCTCGTGACCGTCTACGCGCTCGGCTCGATCGTCGCGGCGATCCCGCTCGTCGCCGCGACGCGCGCGATGCGCAGGCGCCGGCTGCTGCTCGCGGCGCTTGCCGGGTTCGTCGTGTCGAATGCATTGACGGCCGCGTCGCCGTATTACGCGCTCACGCTCGCCGCGCGCTTCGTCGCGGGCATGTCGGCCGGGCTGTTGTGGGCGCTCTTGGCCGGCTATGCGAGCCGGATGGTCGACGCATCGCTGCGCGGCCGGGCGATCGCGGTCGCGATGCTCGGCGCGCCGGTCGCGATGTCGATCGGCATCCCGGCCGGCACCGCGCTCGGCGCGATGTTCGGCTGGCGCATCGCGTTCGCGGGCATCACGGTCGCGGCGCTCGCGCTGATCGGCTGGATCCGGTTGCGCGTGCCCGACTATCCGGGACAGCCCGCCGGCGCCCGCGAGCCGGTGCTCGGCGTGATCGCACTGCCCGGCGTGGGGCCGGTGCTGGTCGTGATGTTCGCCTATGTGCTCGCGCACAACATGCTGTACACGTACGTCGCGCCGTTCCTTGCCGGCGTGCGGATGGGCGCGCAGGTCGATGCGGCGCTGTTCGTGTTCGGTATCGCGTCGCTGGTCGGCATCGCGCTGACGGGCGCATGGATCGGCGCCGCGCAGCGGCGGCTGACGCTCGCGAGCATCGCGCTGTTCGCGCTTGCGGCGGCGATGCTCGGTGCCGGGTCCGGGATGACGATCGTTTATGCGGGTGTCGCGCTGTGGGGGCTCGCGTTCGGCGGCGCGCCGACGCTGTTCCAGACGGCCACCGCGAACGCGGCGGGCGATGCGGCCGACGTCGCGCAGTCGATGCTCGTGACGGTGTGGAACCTCGCGATCGCGGGCGGCGGCATCGCGGGCGGGATGCTGCTCGGCGCGACGGGCGCGGGCGCGATTCCGTGGGTGCTGGTCGTGCTGCTGGCGGCTGCGTGGCTCGGCGCATGGCGCGCGCGCCGGCATGCGTTTCCGGCGCCGCGCGCGGCCGCGTGAGCGTGCGGAGGCGTCAGGCCGCCTTCGCGTCGAGCGCCGCGCGTGCGCAGGTTTCGTCGGTGACGAGCCCCGACAGCCAGCCGCCGCGCAGCGCGGCGATCACCGCGTCGCGCTTCTTCGGGCCGCCCGCGAACGCGATCGTCGGGCGCTTCGGCGGCGCGTCGAGCGCGACGCTCGTCACGCGCGCGCTCGTCGACACGTCGACGAGCCGGCCCTGCGCATCGATCGGCACGCCGAGCAGTTCGGCTACCGCGCCGAGCGCGGTCATCTCGTCGCGTTCCTGTTCGGTGATGAAGCCGTCCTCGTAGAGCGGGCAGTGCGGGCCGATGTTGCCGATCCCGACGAACGCGACGTCGGCCTGCGCCGACAGCGCGTCGACGATCCGGTACAGCCGGTGATTGCACCATTGCGCGCGCTCGGCGTCGCTGTCGGCGAACAGCGGCGCGGGCAGCAGGAAGTGCTTGCCGCCGGTCTTCTCGGAGATGTACTGCGCGACGTCGTAGCGGTTCGACGAGCCGTCGGCGGCGATCGCGCCGACCATCGACACGAGCCGGTGCTGCGGCCGCTCGATCTGCGCGATCTGCGCGACCGCCGCCTTCAGCGTCCGGCCGCTGCTGACGGCGATCACCATCGGGCGCGTCTCGTTCAGGTAGCGCTCCATCACCTGCGCGCCGGCGACCGCGAGCTTGCGGTCGATCGCTTCGGCCGCATCGGCATCGACGGGCACGACTTCGCACATCGTGAGCCCGTAGCGTTTCGACAACTGCGCGCCGAGCTCGAGGCAGTCGGCGAGCTGGTGATCGACGCGCACGCGGATCAGGTTCTTCTCGACCGCGAACGCGACGAGGCGCTGCGCGACCGGGCGCGACACCTGCAGCTTCTCGGCGATTTCGTTCTGCGTGTCGCCCGCGACGTAGTAGAGCCACGCGGCACGCGTGGCGAGATCGAGTTTTTCTGAGGACTTGGACACGATAGCGGTTCGGTTCGGATCTGGGGGGCCGCCCGCGGACCGGCCGTCGGGCGGCGCAATGGCATCCACTGTAACGCATGCGCGGCGTGCGGCCGACGGCCGCCCTGCGTCGCCGCCTACGCGAGCCGCGCGCGCGACGGTTCGTAAAGCGGGCGCACGTGGCGATACAGCGCGCGGAACGCGTCGAGGCGCTCGCGCAGCAGCGCATGACGCGCGGCGTCGGGCACGTATTCGGCGCGCACCGGCGGCTTGGTCAGCACGACTTGCGGATCGCCGCCGACGGCGAGCCAGCCCAGCCGCGCGGCGCCGAGTGCCGCACCCGTTTCGCCGCCGCCGTGCTGGCAGGTGCGCACGTCCAGCGCGTCGGCGATCAGCTGCGCCCAGAACGCGCTGCGCGCGCCGCCGCCGATCAGCGACAGCCGGTCGGTTTCGACGCCGGCCGCGTGCAGCGCGTCGAGGCCGTCCGCGAGGCCGAGCGTCACGCCTTCGAGCACCGCGTAGCCGAGATGCGCGCGCTCGGTCGCATGCGTCATCCCGAAGAACACGCCCTGCGCATACGGATCGTTGTGCGGCGTGCGTTCGCCGGACAGGTAGGGCAGGAACAGCGGCGCCGTCGCGAGTGCGTCCGCGTCGAGCGCCGCGATTTCGGCGAGCAGCGCCGGCTCGTCGGTGCCCGTCAGCTTGCAGACCCAGCGCAGGCAGCTCGCGGCCGACAGCACGACGCTCATCAGTTGCCAGCGATCGGGGATCGCGTGGCAGAACGCATGCACGGCCGACGCCGGATTCGGCATGAAGCGGTCGCCGACCACGCTCAGCACGCCCGACGTGCCGAGCGACACGAAGCCGTCGCCCGCGTGGATCGCGCCGATGCCGAGCGCGCTCGTCGCGTTGTCGCCGCCGCCGCCCGCCACCACGACGGCCTCCGACAGCCCGATTTCGCGCGCGACGTCGGCGCGCAGCGTGCCGGACGGCGCGTTGCCTTCGACGATGCGCGGCATCTGGTCGCGCGTCATGTCGCACGCGGCGAGCAGCGCGTCGGACCAGTCGCGGCGCGCGACGTCGAGCCACAACGTGCCGGCCGCGTCGGACGGATCGGACACCTTCGCGCCGGTGAGCCGGAAGCGCAGGTAGTCCTTCGGCATCAGCACGCAGGCCGTTGCGGCAAACACGTCGGGTTCGTGCTTCGCGACCCACAGCAGTTTCGGCGCGGTGAAGCCGGGCATCGCGAGGTTGCCGGCCAGCGCGTGGAGATCGGGCGCGCGTTCGGTGAGCAGCGCGCATTCGTCGGCGCTGCGCATGTCGTTCCACAGGATCGCGGGGCGCAGCACGCGGTCGTCGCGGCCGAGCAGCACCGCGCCGTGCATCTGGCCCGACAGGCCGATCCCGCGCACCTGCGCGAAGGCCTGCGGATGCCGTTCGCGCAGCGCCGCGAGCGCGGCGAGCGTGCCTTGCCACCAGTCGTCCGGATGCTGTTCCGCCCAGCGCGGGTGCGGCCGCGACACGCTGAACGGCGTGCCGGCGGTGCCGACCACGGTGCCGTCCGGAGCAAGCAGCAGCACCTTCACTTCCGAGGTGCCGAGGTCGATGCCGAGATACATGAGCGATCCGTTCCGTCAGTGAGGAGCCGCTACTTTAGCCGCACGCGCGCGCGCCTGCCAACGCAGGTTCGCCCGGATGCGCGGCCGCTCGCGGGCGGCCGGCTGCGAGGCCGCGGGCCGCCATGCGTCAGCGCTGCGCGAGCCATGCGTCGACGCGTGCGAGCCCGGCGCGCAGCGCGTCGAACAACGCCGCGTTGCCGGCGAGCGAGCCCCACAGCGCGCGGCTCGCGCACAGCGCGACGACCGGGTCGTCGGCCTCGACGATCGCCCGCGCGGCGCCGTCGTCCATCACGCCGTCCTGGTACGCATACGGCAGCAAGCCGCGCGCCCAGCGTTCGAGAAAGCGCAGGAACAGCGCCGGCAGCACCGCGGTGGCGACCGGCGCCGCGCCGCGAGCGAGCGATTCGGCGAGCGTCGGCGCGATGAAGCCGGGAATCTTCGAGAAGCCGTCGGCCGCGACGCGCTGGTTCGTGTCCAGCACGTACGGATTGCCGAACCGTTCGAGCACGACGTCGCGGTAGCGTTCGAGGTCGAGCGGGCTCGGGCTGAGACACGGGATCACGTCCTGCGTCACGTAGTCGTGCGCGAAGCGGCGGATCGCCGCGTCGTGCGTGCCTTCGTGGATGTACGTGTGGCCCGCGAGCGTGCCGGCCCACGCGATGCAGCTGTGCGTCGCGTTGAGGATGCGGATCTTCGCTTCCTCGTACGGATGCACGTCGTCGACCAGTTCCGCGCCGGCCAGCTCCCAGCGCGGCCGGCCCGCCGCGAAGCGGTCCTCGATCACCCACTGGATGAACGACTCGCCCATCACCGGACACGCGTCGTCGACGCCGGTTGCCGCGCGCACCCGTTCGCGCACGTCGGCGGTCGGGCGCGGCGTGATGCGGTCGACCATCGCGCTCGGTGTCGCGACGTTCGCATCGAACCACGCGAGCAGATCGGTCTCGCCGCGCCGCTCGAGGAATTCACGCATGCCCGCGCGAAAGCGCGCGCCGTTGTTGCGCAGGTTGTCGCAGCTCTGCAGTGTGAGCGGGCCCGCGCCGCGTTTCGCGCGTTCGGCGAGCAGCGCCGCGAGCGCGCCGTACAGCGTCGTGCGCGCGCCCTGCAGGTCGGCCGCGAGATCGGCGTTCGCGAGGTCGAGCCGGTTGTGTTCGTCGAGGTAGTAGCCGCCTTCGGTGACGGTGAACGACACGATCCGGCACGCCGGGTCGGCGCCGGCGTCGATCAGCGCGGCGAGATCGATCGACCACCGCAGTACGCGCGAGATCGCGCGGACCGTCTCGTACGCGCGCTCGCCCTGCGGCGTGACGGTTTCGAGCGTGTAGGCGCCGTGCTGCGCGGCGAGCGCGTCCATCGTCGCGCGCATGTCGTCGCGGATGTTGCCGACGGTCAGCGACCAGCGTTCGTCGGCCGGCACGGCCGCGTTCACGCGGTGCAGATACCACGCCTGGTGCGCGCGGTGGAACGAGCCTGCGCCGATGTGCAGCAGCACGGGCGCGTGGGCGGAGGGCGATTCGCTCATCCGGTGTCTCCTGTTCGTGCCAGTCTTTCCTGTCGAATACGATCATTTGCTCTTTATGTGAGCGAATGATCGTATTCGGGCGAGCGAAAGTCAAGGCGCGGGCGCGGCATTTCGATGGTGCGCTGCGGCGGCGCGTGGGCGGGGCGGGGCGGAAGGCGGAAGGCGTCAGCGTCCGTCGCGCATCGATGCGACGAGTTCGTCGAGCAGCGAGCTTGCCGACCGGCCCCGACAGGATGCCGAGGCGCGGTCGGAACGCGGTGAGCATGCGCAGCGGATGGTGCGGCGCCGCAACGTATGGCGATATGCCGGCGATCGTCCCGGCGGCACGGCGGTTCGTCGATACGTCGATACGTCGGCCCGTCGGCCCGTCGGCCCGTCGGAAACGCGGCGACCGCGTCGGCATCGGATCCCGCGCGCGGACGGCGCGAGGCCGATCCCGTGCGTGCCCGGCCCTTGCGCGAGCCGGCGGCGCCGGCTGCGGCGGCACATTCCGCGGCGTGCACACGAACGCGCGTTGCCGCGCGAAGGGGAGGCGCCGGCCCGCACGTCGTCGTGACGCGCGGGCGCGAGGCGTGCGTTACAGCGTGGTGCGCACGTGCCAGAGCTCGGGGAACAGCACGACGTCGAGCATCTTGCGCAGATACGGCGCGCCGCTCGTGCCGCCGGTGCCCTGCTTGAAGCCGATGATGCGCTCGACGGTCGTCACGTGGCGGAAGCGCCACTGGCGGAACGCATCCTCGAGATCGACGAGTTCCTCGGCCATCTCGTAGAGCTCCCAGTGCTGCTGCGGGTGACGATAGACCTCGAGCCACGCGGCTTCGACCGTTTCGTCGTGACGCATCGGCTGTGTCCAGTCGCGCTCGAGCCGTTCCGGCGCGATCGGGAAACCGCGCCGTGCGAGCAGGCGCACGACCTCGTCGTAGAACGACGGTGCCTCGAGGGTCGCGCGCACCTGTTCGAGGATGTCGGGCCGGTGCGCATGCGGCTGCAGCATCTGCACGTTCTTGTTGCCGAGCAGGAATTCGAGCTGCCGGTACTGGTACGACTGGAAGCCCGACGACTGGCCGAGATACGGCCGCATCGCCGAATACTCGGACGGCGTCATCGTCGACAGCACGTTCCACGCCTGCACGAGTTGCTCGAGGATCCGCGACACGCGCGCGAGCATCTTGAACGCGGGCGGCAGCGCGTCGCCGCGCACCGCGTCGAGCGCGCCGCGCAGCTCGAACAGCGCGAGCTTCATCCACAGCTCGCTCGTCTGATGCTGGATGATGAACAGCATCTCGTTGTGATCGGGCGACAGCGGATGCTGCGCGTCGAGGATCGCGTTCAGCGACAGGTAGTCGCCGTAGCTCATCGACTTCGAGAAATCGAGCTGCGCATCGTGCCAGCCGGCTTGAGCGGTGGCTTCGCCGGGCACGTGCGGCGCTTCATGAGCCGGTTGGGCCGCGCGTGCGCCCGAGAACGGGCAGCCCGCCGGCGCGTCGTTGCCGGGTGGCTGAATATGACCAGAATTCACGACTTTCTCCAGATTTGAATGACGGGGCGCGGCGCGCAATTCGCACGTCGCGGCGGCGCGCGCCGGGCTGGAAGCGATCAGGTCACCGCGCCGCGCTCGGCGAACTCGGGCGCCTTCCACGCGTCGGTGGCGAGGATGTCGCGCAGCGTCTCGACGGCATCCCACACGTCGACGAAGCGCGTATAGAGCGGCGTGAAACCGAAGCGCAGCACGTAAGGCTCGCGGTAGTCGCCGATCACGCCGCGCGCGATCAGCGCCTGCATCACCTCGTAGCCGTGCGGATGCTCGAAGCTCGCCTGCGAGCCGCGCTGGTGATGCGCGCGCGGCGTGACGAGCTTCAGCGACAGGCCCGCGCAGCGCGTTTCGACGAGCGCGATGAACGCGTCGGTCAGCGCGAGCGACTTGCGGCGGATCGCGTGCATGTCGGTCTGCAGGAACACGTCGAGCCCGCATTCGACCATCGACATCGACACGATCGGCTGCGTGCCGCACAGGAAGCGCGCGATGCCCGGATCGGGCGCGAAGGCCGGCTGCATCGCGAACGGTGCGCGGTGGCCCCACCAGCCGGACAGCGGCTGCGCGAAGTGCGCGAGATGGCGCTGCGGCACCCACACGAACGCGGGCGAGCCGGGGCCGCCGTTCAGGTACTTGTACGTGCAGCCGACCGCGCCGTCCGCGTGCGCGCCGTTCAGGTCGACCGGCACCGCGCCGGCCGAATGCGCGAGATCCCACAGCATCAGCGCGCCCGCATCGTGCACGAGCTGCGTGACGGCCGGCATGTCGTGCATGTAGCCGGTGCGGTAGTTCACGTGCGTGATCATCGCGACGGCCGTGTCCGCGCCGAGCGCGTCGGGCAGGTCCGCCGGATCGTCGATCAGGCGCAGCTCGTAGTCGCCGCCGAGCTGTTCGATCAGCCCTTGCGCGATGTACAGGTCGGTCGGGAAGTTCGAGCGCTCCGACACGATCACGCGGCGCTCCGGCGCGCGTTCGGCCTGGTGGCGCAGCATCGCCGACAGCAGCTTGAACAGGTTGATCGAGATGGTGTCGGTCACGACGGTTTCGCCGGGCGCGCCGCCGATCAGCGTCGCGAGCTTGTCGCCGAGGCGGCGCGGCAGCGCGAACCAGCCGGCGGTGTTCCAGCTGCGGATCAGGCCTTCGCCCCATTCGGCGCCGATCACCTGTTGAGCGCGGGCGGCCGATGCGCGCGGCTGCGCGCCGAGCGAGTTGCCGTCGAGATAGATCACGCCGTCGGGCAGCGCGAACTGGTCGCGCAGCGCGGCGAGCGGGTCGTCGCGGTCGAGGGCGAGCGCGTCTTCACGGGTCTTGATGATCATGATGTCGGGTCAGTAGTTCGCGGACGAGTGGTTCGCGGGTCGATGGTTGGATGAATCAGGAGGATCGGCCGGGCAGCGCGCGCAGCACCGCACGCACGGGGCTCGCGTCGAGCGTCGCGAATTTCAGCGGCAGCGCGATCAGCTCGTAGTCGCCGGGCGGCACGTCGTCGAGCACGATCCCTTCGAGGATCGCCATCCGGTGCGCGCGCACGCGGTGATGCGCATCCATGGTCTTCGAGTCCTGCGGGTCGAGCGACGGCGTATCGATGCCGATCAGCTTGACGCCGTGCGCGGCGAGCAGGTCGACGGTCTCGGGCGCGACCGCGCAGAAGCTGCTGTCCCATTGCGCGACGCTGGCGCGCGCATAGGTGCGCAGCAGCACGCGCGGCGGCACGCCGGCGAGCGCGGCCTCGAGGTCGGCCGGACGCACGACCGGCGATGCGCCGATGCAGTGGATCACGCGGCACGGGCCGAGATAGGTGTCGAGCGGCACCGCGCCGATCGGCGCGCCGTCGGCATCGTAGTGAAGCGGCGCGTCGCAGTGCGCGCCGGTATGCGGCGACAGCGTCAGGCGCGCGACGTTGACCGGCGAGCCGGCCTCCATCCGCCATACGCGTTCGACGGAAACCGGCGTGTCGCCCGGCCACACGGGGGTGGCGGGGCTGACGGGCGGCGAGATGTCCCAGAGTGTGTCCATGGCATGACGAGTCGGTGAATCGATGCTTCGAATGATAGGTGGACGCTCGCAGAAAGTGCTTGCGAAATAAACATGGACAATCCGCCCGATTGGCAGATAATTCGACTCAGAGGGAAAACGGGGACCAAAAATGCACGCGATCACGCTCGATGCCACCGACTGCCGGATTCTGGCGGTCCTGCAGGAAGAGGGCAGAATCAGCAATCTCGATCTGGCGGAACGCATCTCGCTTTCGCCATCCGCCTGTCTGCGCCGGATGCGCCTGCTCGAGGAGCAGGGCGTGATCGAGCACTATCGCGCGTGCCTGAGCCGCGAGAAGCTCGGCTTCGAGCTCGAGGCGTTCGTGCAGGTGTCGATGCGCAACGAAGAGAATCAATGGCACGAGCGCTTCGCGGAGGCGCTGCGCGAATGGCCGGAGGTGGTCGGCGCGTTCGTCGTGACGGGCGAGAGCCACTACCTGCTGCGCGTGCTCGCGCACAACCTCAAGCACTATTCGGATTTCGTGCTGAACCGGCTCTACAAGGCGCCGGGCGTGATGGACATCCGTTCGAACATCGTGCTGCAGACGCTGAAGGACGAAGCGGGCGCGCCGGTCGGGCTGGCGCGCATGGGGGCGATCAAAGCGGTGTGAGGCCGTGGAAGCCGCCGCCGTGGAACACGAGCGGCGGAGCGGCATCCGACACGGCACGCACGCCGCAGCGTTCCACTTCGCCGACGAAGATCACATGGTCGCCTTCGTCGTAGCGGCTGCGGTTGTGGCATTCGAACCACGCGAGCGCACCGTCGAGCACCGGCATGCCCGAGTTGCCGGCCGCGTGCGCGATCCCTTCGAAGCGGTCGCCCTTGTAGGTCGAGAAGCGCTTGCACAGGTCGAGCTGCGACGCCGCGAGCACGTTCACCACGTAATGGCTGTTGCTGCGGAACACCGGCGTCGACGCCGATTTGTGCGCGAGGCTCCACAGCACGAGCGGCGGATCGAGCGACACCGAGTTGAACGAGCTCGCGGTGATGCCGATCAGCTGCCCGGACGGCGCACGCGTCGTGATGACCGTGACGCCGGTCGCGAACTGGCCGAGCGCCTGGCGAAAGGCGGCCGAGTCGAAATCGGGCGGGGTGGCATGCTTCATCGGGCGGCCATCCGGATCGAAACGGACAGGCGCGGCGCGCGGCGGGTGCGGGAGGCGCGGCGGACGAAAGGCGGCAAGGCCAGGGCGGTCGGTCGGGAAGTGGTGCGCATGGCGCGATTTTAGCGGAATCGCGACCGCCGGGCCCGTGCGGACGGTGCATTGCGGGGCCAGCGTGAGGTAGCGAACACAGTCGCGCGGCGCCGCGATCGGGCCGGCGGCGGCGTTTCTGGCGTGTTTTATCGCGCGCGGTCGGTGGCCCGCCCATGCGGCAGGCCATCCGCCACGCCATGAATCCCGCGCGGCAGCCGCCGCGCGTGCGCTACCGCGCCGCCGCCAGCCCGAGCGACAGCACACCCGTCAGGATCAGGCTCGACGCCCACACCGCATCGAGGTTGAACCAGCTCCGCGCGACGAACTTCAGCCCGAGATAGCGGTACACGAGCCACGCGAGCACGCCGCCCGTACCGATCATCGCGGCCGCGTGCACGGCCGCGACGACGAGCGCCATTCCGAGATGCGCGTCGACGAGCGTGGCCGCCGCGCGATCGCCGGCGTCCGTGTCGAGCCCGCAAAGCCCCAGATAGATCGGCACCAGCATCAGCCCGGCGCCGTGCGCGAGCGCGACCGCGAACGACCACAGCCCGAGCCGCGCGGGCGGAATCCGCGCGAGCGCACGCGGGTGACGCCGCCGGATCAGCAGCACCGCGCCGAAGCCGATCACGAGCGCGCTCGCGCCGATCCGGATCGCCGACTGCCATGCAAGCAGCGCGGCGAGCAGCCCGAACGGCAGCATCACCATGAATACCGCGAGCGCATGGCCGAGCGCGAGATAGCCGAGCGCCGCGACGAGCGCGCCGTCGCGGCGCGTCATCAACGCGTTCGACACCGCGAGCGGCCAGCCCATCGCCGGATTGAGCCCGTGATAGACGCCGCTCGCGAGCACGGCCGCCCACAGCGCGAGCGGCGCGGAGAGGCCGGCGCTCAACGCTTGACCGACGGATAGCAGAACGAGTCGGTCGAGCAGTCGCCGCCTTCCAGCCGGATCTGGTGCGCGCGATAGCCGTCGGGGAACTCGACCCAGTAGTCGTCGGCGAGCGTCAGCCCGCCGTCCGGCCCCGCATGCGCGAGCACCTGCGCGGCCGGCACGCCGTCCGGATAGAACTGGTCGTCCCACGTCGAGTAGAGCGAGTTGGTCCAGTACACGCGCCGGCCGTCGCGGCTGATTTCCACCATCTGCGGGCCGCCGGCGAACGCGCGGCCGTTCGAGTGCGGCGCGCGGCGCACGATCCCGCCGATGCGCACCGACCCGGCGAGCACCGGGTGACGCGGATCCGACACGTCGTACTGACGCATCTCGCCCGTGCCCCAGCACGATACGTACAGGAAACGGTCGTCGAGCGACAGGTCGATGTCGGTCACGAGCGGCGGCACCGCGCCGAATCCCTGGAGCAGCGGCGGCAGTTCGTCGGCGGCGGCCGGCTCGGGCGGGATCGTCGCGGTCTTCTCCACATGGAACTGGCCGTCCTCGCGCCACCAGGTCCAGATCGATCCTTCGAGATTGGTCGTGTCGACCACGACGCCGACGAACCCGTATTCGCGCACCGGATCGTGCGCGGGCCGCACTTCGAGCGCCATCTGGTGCTGCGCGCCGAGATCGATCGTCTGCACGTTGCGCCGCGCGCGCAGGTCCCAGAAATGCAGCCGGTGGCCGTAGCGGTTCGCGAGCAGGTCTTCCGGCACGATGCCGTTCTCGAATTGCGGCGGCAGCGCCCATTCGCTCGACACCATGTAGTCGCGCGGCAGGTTCCACCAGAAGTCGTAATGCTTGTCCTGCGGGCCGCGGTCGATTTCCCAGCGGCCGAGCACGTCGAAGGTCTCGCAGTCCATGATGAAGATGCCGGGCGCGCCGTCGGTGCCGTCCGGGCCCGCGCCGCCGAGCGTGCTCACGTAGATGCCCTCGGGGCCGCAATGAACCGTGTGCGGCCGCGAATAGCCGGTCTTCGCGAACACCTCGCCGGGCTCGATGATCTTGTGGATGCGCGCCTGCGTCGGGTGCGGCTTCGTGTCGATCACGTAGATCCGAGACGAGCGCAGGCCCGGAATGATCAGGAAGCGGCGCTCGAGAAACGCGTGACCGGTCAGCGGTGACAGCGACGACGAGCACGCATTCCAGCCGAAGTGGTGGAATTCGTCGCCGGTGTTCGGCATCGTCACCGTGTGCACGATCTTGCCGTAGGTCGCCGAGCCGGGTTTCACGTCGATCACGGCGAGCGCGTCGGGCCTGGAAAAATCGGGGCTCAGCAACAACGTATAGGCAAATTCCTCCGCCGGCGCCTGCATCGCAAGTTCCGGCGAAGCGTGAAAGGTCGGGTCAGGCCGCATGCTCATCGTGGTGCCTCTCTCGGTTGTATCGGATCACGGGCGCACGGCCGTTCACTGCGGGCGTGCGGGTCGAACAGGTTGCGTGACGGGAATGCACAGGCGGTGGCGCGCGATTGCAGGACGCGCGGTGCGGTGCATCAGGTCGGGAAAGCGGGGAAACGCGGCGCGCCGGATCGTCGCGCAGGCGCCGCAACGGGCGTACGGTGACGCGAGGGTGCGGTGAAGGCGACGGCGCGCGGGGCACCGGCGGCCGGGCCCGTCATGCGGGCGATTTCTGCTGAGGCGTGCATATCGATGTTCCGGCAGATGTTGTTGGCATCAGGGCGGGCATGCATCGGACGCTGCGTGCAGCCGGACGGTGTGCCGTCGCGGCGAAGCGTGCCTAAGTGTAGTCGAGAAACGCGCAGCCGGTGGCGCGCGGCGCGCATGCGGTTCTGCCGGATTCGCGCGCGAGTGAGATACTTGAACGCTGCCGCTGCGCGCCGGGCAACCGGGCAGCGACGATAAGGACCGGCGGCGCCGGCGCGCGCCTGCGTGCCGGCCGCCGTCTTCAACGAGGTACTGATTTCATGGTGAACGAGATGCTTGAAACCGCGACTGTGGGCGGCGGGTGCTTCTGGTGCACGGAGGCCGTGTTTCTCGACGTCGACGGCGTGACGGCCGTCCAGTCGGGCTATGCGGGCGGCCATACGCGCAATCCCGGCTATCGCGACGTCTGCGACGGCGACACCGGTCACGCCGAGGTCGTGAACGTGACGTTCGATCCGGCGCGCATCGGTTATCGCGAGATCCTCGAGATCTTCTTCGCGACGCACGATCCGACCCAGCTGAACCGGCAGGGCAACGACGTCGGCACGCAATACCGGTCGGTCGTGTTCACGCATTCCGACGCGCAGCGCGACGTCGCGCTCGACGTGATCCGCGAACTGGAGCGCGAGCAGGTGTTCGGGCGGCCGATCGTCACGCAGGTCGTGCCGCTCGACGGCAACTACTGGCCGGCCGAGGACTATCATCAGAACTATTACGCACGCAATCCGGGGCAGGGCTACTGCTCGGTCGTGATCGGGCCGAAGCTCGCGAAATTCCGCCAGAAGTTCTCGCACCGGCTGAAGTCGCAGCGCGGCGCGTAATCGGCGCGTCAGCCGCAAGCGGCGCGGGCACCCGCATCGCGACCCCTACGCCGCCTCGCTGCGCCAGTGCGCGCACGCGGCGGCGATCTCGCGCGCGAGCGCGAGGCACGACAGCGGCGCGGAGCCTTCCGCCTTGTTGTTGATCGTGATGATCACCGGCTGTCCGGCCAGCGCGTAGCGCGCGGCCAGCTCGGCGAGCGCCGCGCGCGTGGCCGGGTCCTCGTCGACGAGCTTGTCGAACGGCTCGTACTTCGCTTTCGCCTGTTCGTACTTGAAGCCGCCGTGCAGGCTCCAGCGCACGATCAGCGGGCCCGGCGCATCGCCGTCGAGCAGCGCGAGCGCGGCCGCCTGGCGCAGCGGGTCTGGCATCCGCGCGTGCAGGCCGACGCAGTAGCGCACGCCGAGCGCCGCGAGCGCGCGGATGAAGCGCGGCGTGAGCAGGCTCGCGTCGCGGATCTCGATCGCGTAGCGCGTGCCGTCGGCGTCCGGCGGCAGCGGCGGCAATGCCGCGAAGAATGCCGACAGCCGGTCGATCAGCGCGGCCGGCTCGGCGAGCAGTTGATCCGGCATCGGCGAGAACTGGAACACCAGCACGCCGGCCTTCCGGCCGAGCCCTTCGAGGCACGGCTGCACGAATTCCCGGGTCGCGAGCTGCGCGTCGAGGAAGGTCGGGTTCGGGCCCGACGGCTCGCCGCGCCTGCCGCGCACGACCGCGTCGGTGACGGACGCCGGCGCCTTCACGACGAAGCGGAAGTCGTCCGGCACCTGTTGCGCGTAGCGCAGGTAATCGGCCACCGACAGCGGCCCGTAGAACGAGCGGTCGAGGCTTACGCTCTTCAGCAGCGGATGCGCGCCGTACGCCTCGAGCCCTTCGCGCGACAGCTTCGTCTGCGCGAAATCGCCGTCGTAGACGATGCCGTCCCAGCCGGGGAAATACCACGACGACGTGCCGAGCCGCACATTGGGCGGCAGCGCGGCCGCGGCGGCGGCGACTTCCGCGGAAACCGGGGCGGGCGGCACGCCGCGCCGGCGCCGGCTTTTCTTCGGCGGCGCGGCCGGTGGAGACGGCTCGTCCCACAGCAGGCCGGAGGCGGGGGGCGGTTCCACCGGCTCCTGGTCGGCGCAAGGGCGGGGCGATGCACGGCCGGGGCGCGCGGGCGACTTTGCCGGCCGCGCAGTGTCGTGCTCGTCCGGCGTCGCGCGTTCGCCGGCAGCGCTGTCGCCATCCGCGGGCGCGGCCGCGCGCGCGTCGTCGGGCGCCGCGCCGCCGAACAGGTCGAACTGCCCGTCGGCGTGCGATCCGTCCGGTTCGTCGCGCTGCTGTCGTTGCGGCGGCGTGTTGCGCCGCGTCCTGCCGTCACCCATGCATGCCCAGCGTGAAGTGCCGCCTAGCGCGGCAGCGTGTGTTCGTACATGTAGCGCCGCGACCACGGCAGCGTTTTCGCGCTGCGTCCGGCCTTGCGGCACACGATCTGGAAGATCGACACGTCGTCGTGTTCGAACGCATACGCGCAACCGGCGAGGTACACGCGCCAGATGCGGAATTTCTCGTCGTCGACGAGCGCGCGCGCCTGGTCCGCCTTCGCCTCGAAGTTCTCGGTCCAGATGTCGAGCGTGCGCGCATAGTGCCGCCGCAGGCTTTCGACGTCAATCGCCTCGAGCCCGCCGCGCTGCGCCGCTTCGAGCGCGAGGCTGATGTGCGGCAGCTCGCCGTCCGGGAACACGTAGCGGTCGATGAATTCGCCGCCGCCGAGCGCTGTTTCGCCGCTTTCCGCGTCGGTCGACGTGATCCCGTGGTTCATCGCGATGCCGTCGTCGGTCAGCAGGTCGTGCACGCGTGAGAAATAGAGCGGCAGGTTCTTGCGGCCGACGTGCTCGAACATCCCGACGCTCGTGATGCGGTCGAACTGCCCGTCGATCTCGCGGTAGTCCTGCAGGCGGATCTCGATCTTGTCCTCGAGCCCGGCGGCCTTCACGCGCGCGGTCGCGAGATCGAACTGGTTCTGCGACAGCGTCACGCCCAGGCACGTCGCGCCGAACTTCTGCGCGGCGCGCAGCACGAGCGCGCCCCAGCCGCAGCCGATGTCGAGCAGGCGCTGGCCGGGCTCCAGCTGGATCTTGGTCAGGATGTGGTCGATCTTCTTGATCTGCGCGGTCGCGAGATCCTCGTCGCCGTTCTCGAAGTACGCGCACGAGTACACCATGTTCTCGTCGAGCCACAGCTGGTAGAACTCGTTCGAGACGTCGTAGTGATACTGGATCGCCTTCCGGTCGGTGTTCTTCGTGTGATTGAAGTAGCGCTTCACGCGCGCGAGCTTGCTCGCGCTGGTGACCGTGCTGCGCGCGAGCGAATAGCTGATGTTGATGATGTCCGACAGCCGGCCTTCGATGTCGATCTTGCCCTTCACGTACGCCTCGCCGAGATTGTCGAGGCTCGGTTCGAGCAAGAGCGGCAGCGCCGACGCGCTGTTGACCTTCAGCGTGACCTGCGGTGCGCTGAAGGTGCCGAAATCGAGTTGATCGCCGTTCCACAGCACGAGGCGCGCCGGTATGTTCGCTTTCGCCCGTACTTCGTCCGCCCACTGTGCCAGCTTCTTTTCCCAGAACATTTGGATTCTCCGTTTGTTCGTTGAATCGAATACAGCCAAGTATCTTGACCGGCGCCCGCCTCCTGCGAGGCGGGCGCCCGGATGCAACACGAGACACGACCGGCAAGCGGCACCGCGGCCGCGGTTCGGCTTACGGCGACAGGCGCGAGATCGTCCAGCCCGACGCCGCAGCGGCGTCGCGCGTATAGAGCAGGCGGTCGTGCAGCCGCGACGGGCGGCCCTGCCAGAACTCGATCGCGTCGGGCACGACGCGATAGCCGCCCCAGTGCGGCGGGCGCGGCGGGTTCTCGCCGTAGCGTTCGGCCACGTCCTTCTCGCGCGCTTCGAGCGTCGCGCGGCTGTCGATCACGGCGCTCTGCTCGGACGCCCACGCGCCGATGCGCGAGCCGAGCGGGCGCGACGCGAAATAGCGGTCGCTTTCGTCGGCGCTGGTCTTTTCGATCCGGCCCTCGATGCGCACCTGGCGCTCGAGTTCGATCCAGTAGAACAGCAGTGCCGCGTACGGATGGGCGGCGAGGTCGCGCCCCTTGCGGCTTTCGTAATTGGTAAAGAAGACGAACCCGCGTTCGTCGACAGCCTTGATGAGCACGATGCGTGCCGACGGCCGGCCGTCGTCGCCGACGGTGGCGAGCGTCATCGTGTTGGGCTCGGGGAGCTTGGCGGCGAGCGCCTCCTTGAACCAGCGATCGAACTGGGCGAAGGGGTCGGGGGCGGCATCGGCTTCGTCGAGCGAAGCACGCGAATAGTTGATGCGGAGATCGGCGAGAGTCGTCATGTTATGCGAACGCTTCAATCTGGGGCCAGTATAGCTAACGCGCGAGAATCGTGCGTGCACAGTGGCGCGTGCCGGCGGGGAGTTCAGGCAAAATAGAGGGCTGCTCGACTTACGTTTTCCTTGCTGCCATGTCCGCTGCCGACACCGCCCCGCTCAGTTCCTCTGATCTTACCCCGACCCCGACAATCCAGCTTGACGTGGATCGCGAGCGCCGCTTCGGCGGCATCGCGCGGCTGTACGGCGCCCCGGCGCTCGCCGCGTTCGAGGGCGCGCACGTGGCCGTGATCGGCATCGGCGGCGTCGGGTCGTGGACGGCCGAGGCGCTCGCGCGCAGCGCGATCGGCACGCTGACGCTGATCGATCTCGACAACGTCGCCGAAAGCAATACGAACCGGCAGATCCACGCGCTCGACGGCAATTACGGCAAGCCGAAGGTCGACGCGATGGCCGAGCGGATCGCGCTGATCGATCCCGCGTGCCGCGTGAACCGGATCGAGGATTTCGCGGAACCCGACAACTTCGACGCGCTGCTCGGCGGCGGCTTCGACTACGTGATCGACGCGATCGACAGCGTGCGCACGAAGGTCGCGCTGATCGCGTGGTGCGTCGCGAAAGGGCAGCCGCTCGTCACGGTCGGCGGCGCAGGCGGGCAGCTCGACCCGACGCGCATCCGCATCGACGATCTCGCGCTGACGATC
The DNA here is from genome assembly GCF_003853755.1 of Burkholderia sp. Bp8984. Classification (NCBI taxonomy): domain Bacteria; kingdom Pseudomonadati; phylum Pseudomonadota; class Betaproteobacteria; order Burkholderiales; family Burkholderiaceae; genus Burkholderia; species Burkholderia sp. Bp8984. Next base: position 38,588 of record NZ_QTQN01000008.1, on the reverse strand, counting down.
CAGGATCCGCTGCTGTCGAAGGTGCGTGCGCAGCTGCGCAAGCAGCACGGCTTTCCGCGCGGGCCGAAGGCGCGCTTCAAGGTCAGCGCCGTGTATTCGGACGAGCCGCTGATCTATCCGGAAGCGGCCGCGTGCGACATCGAGGATGGCGCGGAACCGTCCACCGCCGCGCATGTCGCGGGGCTCAACTGCGCGGGGTTCGGTTCGAGCGTGTGCGTGACCGCGAGCTTCGGTTTCGCGGCCGCCGCGCATGCGTTGCGGGCGATCGCGGCGCGGGCCGCGGGTTGATCGGGGCGTCGAGCGACGCGCCAAGGAATGTTGCGGCGCGGCGGACCCGCCGCGCGCGACGAGGCGAGTCGGCCAGGCCATCGCGGCCCGGCCGTTCGTTCGTCAGTTGAGCGCCATGCTCAGCTTGCGCCGCCACGCGGCGACGAGTTCCGGGCGATCGCCCGCCAGCTCGAACACCGAGATCATCGTGCGGCGGCCGAGGTCGTCGCCATACGCGCGGTCGCGCAGCACGATTTCGAGCAACTGCTCGAGCGCGCCTTCGTACGCGCGGCGCGCGATCAGGCTCTGCGCGAGGTCGAAGCGTGCGTCGAGATCGGCGGGGTTCGCCGCGATGCGCGCCTCGAGCGCGTCGGTCGGCGGCAGGTCGGCCGTCGCGTCGAGCGCATCGAAACGGGTCTTGATCGCCTGGTAGCGCGGATCGGTGCCCTGCACGGTCTGCGGCGACAGGCGTTCGGCCTCGGCGCGTGCGGCGTCCACCTGGTTGTTCGCGAGCAGCAGTTCGATCAGGTCGAGCCGCGCGTCGTCGAAGCCGGGGTTCAGCGCGAGCGCCGCTTCGAGGTGGGTGATCGCATCGTCGTAGCGCGATTCGGCGATCGCGTATTGTGCGGCGCGGCGCTCTGCTTCGTCGGGCGCGGGCAGCAGCCGGTCGAGGAACGCGCGCAACTGGCCTTCCGGCAGCACGCCGATGAACTGGTCGACCGGGCGCCCGTCGGCGAACGCGATCACGTGCGGGATGCTGCGCGTCTGGAAGTGCGCGGCGAGCTCCTGGTTCTCGTCCACGTTCACCTTCACGAGCTTCCAGCGGCCTTCGTAGTCGGCTTCGAGCTTTTCGAGCAGCGGACCGAGCGTCTTGCAGGGGCCGCACCACGGCGCCCAGAAGTCGACCAGCACGGGCGTGTCCAGCGACGCCTCGATGACGTCTTTCTCGAAAGTGGCAAGCGTGGTGTCCATGTCGTTCTCTTCGGTTCGAATGTCGTCAGGATGGGGGCGGCGCGCCCCTTTTTCAACGCGGCTTCGACTCGGGCAGCGGAATCCACTCGGTTTCGCCGGGCACCTTGCCCATTTCCTGGTTCGTCCACGCCCGTTTCGCGCGCTCGATCGCGTCGCGGCTGCTGGCGACGAAGTTCCATTCGATGAAGCGCTCGCCGTCGATCTTGTCGCCGCCCAGCAGCATCGCGCGCGCGCCGTTGCCGCTCGCGAGCGTGACGGTGGCGCCCGGTGCGAGCACGGCCATCTGCTCGGCCGGCACCGGCGTGCCGTCGATCGACAGGTCGCCGTCGACCACGTAGACCGCGCGTTCCTCGTGCGACGCGTCGAGTTCGAGGTGGCCGCCGGCCGCGAATTCGGCGGCGACGTACAGCGTGCGCGAGAACGTCGTGACGGGCGAGCGCAGGCCGAACGCGTCGCCGGCGATCACCGTGAGCGACACGCCGTTTTCGTCGCGCTTGGGCAGCGTGTCGGCCGCATGGTGCTCGAACGACGGCTCGGTGGTCTCGTTGGCAACCGGCAGCGCGACCCAGGTCTGGATCCCGTGCACCGTGTGGCCGCTCGCGCGCTGCGCGTCGGGCGTGCGCTCCGAATGGACGATGCCGCGGCCGGCCGTCATCCAGTTCACGTCGCCCGGCACGATCTCCTGCAGCGAGCCGAGGCTGTCGCGGTGCAGGATCGCGCCGTCGAACAGGTAGGTGACGGTGGCGAGCCCGATATGCGGATGCGGGCGCACGTCGAGGCCGGTGCCGGCCGGCAGCGTCGCGGGCCCCATGTGATCGAAGAAGATGAACGGGCCGACGAGGCGTGCGGCGAGCGCGGGCAGCGTGCGGCGCACCTGCAGGTTGCCGATGTCGCGGATGTGCGGCTTCAGCAGGGCTTTGATCGGATCGGTCATGGCGGGCCTCGTGGGGAACGGCAGGAATGCCGGTCATTGTACTGGCGGCACGGCGGCCACGCGTGCAACGGGCAGCCGGATATCCGCCGCGCGATGCGGCCGCGGGGCAGGCACGCGTCGTGCGGCGCGTCCACGGCGCCGTGCCTGGCGCCGATTCCATGTGCGCCGCGCGGGTATCGGGTCGCGCGGCGAAATTCGGTAGACTGAGCGGCGTTCAGGAAACCATCCGACAAAATCGAGGAGACGCCGATGATGGCCCCGAAGGACTTGCTGCTCGCGCTGGTCGTGATCCTGGCGTGGGGCGTGAACTTCGTCGTGATCAAGGTCGGCCTGCACGGCATGCCGCCGATGCTGCTCGGCGCGCTGCGCTTCACGCTCGCCGCGGTGCCCGCGGTGTTCTTCGTGCGCCGGCCGCAGATTCCGTGGCGCATGCTGATCCTGTACGGCGCGACGATCCAGCTCGGCCAGTTCGTGCTCCTGTTTACCGGCATGTACGTCGGCATGCCGGCCGGCCTCGCGTCGCTCGTGTTGCAGTCGCAGGCATTCTTCACGCTGGTGTTCGCGATGCTGTTCCTCGGCGAGCGGCTGCGCGTGCAGAGCCTGGTCGGGCTCGCGGTCGCCGCGGCCGGACTCGTCGTGATCGCTGCGCAGGGCGGCCGCGCGATGACGCTCGCGGGCTTCCTGCTGACCCTCTGCTCGGCCGCGATGTGGGCGTTCGGCAATATCGTCACGAAGAAGCTGGGCAAGGCCAACCTGGTGTCGCTCGTCGTGTGGGCGAGCCTCGTGCCGCCGGTGCCGTTCTTCCTGCTGTCGCTGTGGTTCGAGGGGCCGCAGCGGATCGAGGCCGCGCTGCTCGGGCTGAACGGCGCGTCGATCTTCGCGGTCGTCTATCTCGCGTTCGTCGCGACGCTGCTCGGCTACGGCTTGTGGAGCCGCCTGATGTCGCGTTATCCGGCCGCCCAGGTCGCGCAGTTCTCGCTGCTGGTGCCGATCGTCGGGCTCGCGTCGTCGGCGCTGCTGCTCGACGAGCATCTGACGGACGCGCAGCTGATCGGCGCCGCGCTCGTGATGGGCGGGCTCGCGGTGAACGTGTTCGGCGGGAAGCTCGCGCGCCGCTTCGCGGCGTCGTGACGCGCCGGCACGCAGCGCGTGCCGGCGGCGGGGAAGGGTGGCCGGTCAGGCCATCCGGCTCTTCGCGAGCGGCGGATTCGCGGCGAAGTAACGCTTGATGCCGCGGAAGATCGCGTCGGCCATCTGGTCGCGATAGCTGTCGTCGTTCAGCCGGCTTTCCTCTTCCGGATTGCTGATGAACGCCGTCTCGACGAGGATCGACGGAATGTCGGGCGCTTTCAGCACCGCGAACCCGGCCTGCTCGACCGAGCCCTTGTGCAGCTTGTTGATGCCGCCGACTTCCTTCAGTACGTAGTTGCCGTAGCGCAGCGAATCGCGGATCTGCGCGGTCGTCGACATGTCGAACAGCGCGCGGCTGACTGCCGCGTCCTGGGTCTTGATGTTGATGCCGCCGATCAGGTCGGACGAGTTCTCCTTGTTCGCGAGCCAGCGCGCCGCGGCGCTCGACGCGCCGTGGTCGGACAGCGCGAACACCGACGAGCCGCGCGCGGACGGCGTCGTGAACGCATCGGCGTGGATCGACACGAACAGGTCCGCGCCGACGCGGCGCGCCTTCTGCACGCGCACGTTCAGCGGCACGAAGAAGTCGGCGTCGCGCGTCATCATCGCGCGCATGTTCGGCGCGCCGTCGATCTTCGCGCGCAGCTTCTTCGCGATGTCGAGCGCGACGTGTTTCTCGTACGTGCCGCCGCCGCCGATCGCGCCCGGATCCTCGCCGCCGTGGCCCGGGTCGATCGCGACCGTCAGCAGGCGCACGGTGCCGCCCTTGCCGGATTTCGGCGCGGTGAACTTGTAGGTATCGCCGTCGTCCTCGCTGTCGTCGCGGCGCGCGATGACGGGCGGCGGCTTGACGGCCGGCTTCGCGGGCGTGGCAGGCGAAGACGGCGTCGCGGCGGCCGGCGGCGTGCGCGGCGCGGCCGGCGTGTTCTGCGCGAAGCGCTGGAAGAACGCGTCGCTGTTGTCGTTGCCCGCGACGGGCGGCGTCGCCGGCCCGTTCAGCGCGCCCGGCGGCTGCACCTGCTGCGCGCGCGCGGTGTCGTTGAGCGCCTGTTCCTTGCGTTCCGTCTGCGCGATCAGGTCGGTCAGCGGATCGGGCGCGACGGCCGGATACAGGTCGAACACGAGCCGGTACTTGTAGGTGCCGACCGGCGGCAGCGTGAACACCTGCGGCTTCACCGAGCCTTTCAGGTCGAACACCATCCGCACCACGTGCGGCTGATACTGGCCGACGCGCACCGACTGGATCTGCGGATCGTTCGGCGCGATCTTCGACACGAGGTCGCGCAGCGCCTGGTCGAGGTCGAGCCCGTTCAGGTCGACGACGAGCCGGTCGGGACCCTGCAGCAGCTGTTGGCTATTCTGCAGCGGCTGGTCGGATTCGATCGTGACGCGCGTGTAATCGCGCGCGGGCCATACACGCACGCCGAGCACCGACGACGCGTGCGCGAGCCGCGGCGCGACGAGGCCGAGCACCAGCGTCGACGCGCCCGCGCACAGGATCTGGCGGCGCCGCCAGTTGTGCGTGGCGGTGGCCGCCGATTCGATCGAGCGGAACGGTTTGATCAACATCTTTCGAGACATGCCTTTCCTGAAGCGCTGTACGCACGGACGGTGAGGGCGCGGCCGTCGCCATCCACGTCGAGCGAGAAAACCAGATCGGGCACGCCGAGCAGGGGGCCCGCCTGCTGCGGCCATTCGACGAGGCAGATCGCGCTGGAATTGAAATACTCGCGAAAGCCTGCATCGGACCATTCGGCCGGATCGTTGAATCGATACAGATCGAAGTGATAGACCTCAAGTTCCCCGTCGTCGCGCGCGAACGCGTACGGTTCGACGAGCGTGTAGGTCGGGCTGCGCACGCGCCCCGGGTGGCCGAGGCCGCGCAGGATCGCGCGCACGAGGGTCGTCTTGCCCGCGCCGAGGTCGCCGATCAGCTGGATCTGCAGCCCGTTGAACGCGTGTGCATGGGCGAGTTCGCTACGCGCCGCGTCGAGCGCGTGCGCGAAGCGGGTGCCGAAGGCCTCGGTCGCCGCTTCGTCGGCGAGTGCGATCACGCGCTCCGCGAGCGGGGCGGGCAGCGTGTCGGCATGAGGCGTATGGGACGTGGCTGGCATTCTCGTAAAATAGTGCGATGAACCGATTACCGGAACTCGCCGCATCCGACAGGCCTTCGACTCGTGCCGAAGGCGCGGCGCCGTGCGCGCTCGATGATGCGACGTTGGCTGCGCTCGCCGCGCGCATCAGGGCGTGGGGGCGCGAATTGGGTTTCGGGGCGATAGGCATCAGCGATACCGATCTCTCGGATGCCGAAGCAGGCCTCGCCGCCTGGCTGGAAGCCGGGTACCACGGCGAAATGGATTATATGGCGAAACACGGGATGAAACGCGCGCGGCCGGCCGAACTTGTGGCCGGTACGCGACGCGTGATTTCCGCGCGGCTCGCCTATCTGCCGGCCGAAACGCTCGCCGCCGACGCGCCCGATGCGTCATCGGGCGCGCTCGCGCCGCACGACTGGCGCGCACGCGAGCGCGCGCGTCTCGACGATCCGCAGGCGGCCGTCGTGTCGATCTACGCACGCGGCCGCGACTATCACAAGGTGCTGCGCAACCGGCTGCAGACGCTCGCGGAGCGCATCGAGCGCGAGATCGGCGCATTCGGCTACCGCGTGTTCACCGATTCGGCGCCGGTGCTCGAGGTCGAGCTCGCGCAGAAGGCCGGGGTCGGCTGGCGCGGCAAGCACACGCTGTTGCTGCAGCGCGACGCGGGTTCGCTGTTCTTCCTCGGCGAAATCTACGTCGACGTGCCGCTGCCGACCGACGCGCAAACGGTGCCCGAGCGCGCGCCCGAGACGCCCGGCGCGCACTGCGGCAGCTGCACGCGCTGCATCGGCGCGTGCCCGACGGGCGCGATCGTCGAACCGTATCGCGTCGACGCGCGCCGCTGCATCTCGTACCTGACGATCGAACTGAAAGGCAGCATTCCGGAGCCGCTGCGGCCGATGATCGGCAACCGCGTGTACGGTTGCGACGACTGCCAGCTCGTGTGTCCGTGGAACAAGTTCGCGCAGGCCGCGCCCGTCGCCGATTTCGACGTGCGGCACGGGCTCGACCGCGCGACGCTCGTCGAGCTGTTCGCGTGGGACGCCGACGCGTTCGACACGCGGATGCAGGGCAGCGCGATCCGGCGCATCGGTTACGAAAGCTGGCTGCGCAATCTCGCGGTCGGGCTCGGCAATGCGTTGCGCGCGCCGGCCGATCGGCTCGCACCCGAAGCGCGCACCGCGATCGTCGCCGCGTTGCGCGCACGGGCCGACGATCCGTCGCCGGTCGTGCGCGAGCATGTCGAATGGGCGCTGCGTGCCGCATGAAGGCGGCGTAAAGTGTCGTCGGCGCGCGGCGGCGCCGCGTGTTTCACCGGTCAGGAGAAGTTCATGTTCAACGCAGTCATCGACGCGCCGTTCGGCAAGGTCGGCATCCGCACCGATGCCGCGGTGGTGCGCGAGATCGTCTATCTGCCCGAGTCGGTCAAGTCGGTCGATCCGGATTCGCCGCTCGCGAAGCGCGCGGTCGAGCAGATCGAACGTTATTTCGAGCGTGCGTCGGCGCGCTTCGACCTGCCGCTTGCCGACGTCGGCAGTGCATTCCAGCACCGCGTGTGGAACGTGATCAGCGACATTCCGCCGGGCACGGTGCTGACCTACGGGCAGGTCGCGAAGCGGATCGGCAGCGCGCCGCGCGCGGTCGGCCAGGCGTGCGGCGCGAACTATTTCCCGCTCGTGATCCCGTGTCATCGCGTCGTCGCGGCCGGCGGCCTCGGCGGTTTCGCGAATCACGACGACAATGGCTATTACCAGAAAGTGAAGCGCTGGCTGCTGGCGCATGAAGGCGTGCCGTACTGATGAGCGAACCGTTGCTTTCCCCCGATTCCGATTCCGCATCCGACGCCAGCGATGCCGCGGCCGCCGCATCGCCCGCGCTGCTCGCGAGCCGCGCGTCGATCGACGTGTTCTGCGATGCGCTGTGGCTCGAGCATGGGCTCGCGCGCAACACGCTCGATGCGTACCGGCGCGACCTGGCGCTGTTTTCGCAATGGCTGGCCGCGACGCACGACACGTCGCTTGACTCGGCCGACGAAGCGATGTTGACGGGCTACATCGCCGCGCGCAGCGACGGCAAGGCGACGTCGTCGAACCGGCGGTTGTCGGTGTTCCGGCGCTATTACGGCTGGGCCGTGCGCGAGCGTCACGCGAGCGCGGACCCGACGCTGCGGATCACGTCGGCGAAGCAGGCCGCGCGGTTTCCGTCGACGCTGTCCGAGGCGCAGGTCGAAGCGCTGCTCGGCGCGCCCGACATCGGCACGCCGCTCGGCCTGCGCGATCGCACGATGCTCGAGCTGATGTACGCGAGCGGGCTGCGCGTGAGCGAGCTCGTGACGCTGAAGACCGTCGAGGTCGGGCTCAACGAGGGTGTCGTGCGTGTGATGGGCAAGGGTTCGAAGGAACGGCTCGTGCCGTTCGGCGAAGTCGCGCACGGCTGGATCGAACGCTATCTGCGCGACGCGCGGCCCGCGTTGCTCGGCGCGCGCGCGGCCGACGCGCTGTTCGTGACCGCGCGCGGCGACGGGATGACCCGCCAGCAGTTCTGGAACATCATCAAGCGCCACGCGCAGCAGGCCGATGTGCGCGCGCACCTGTCGCCGCATACGCTGCGCCACGCGTTCGCGACGCACCTGCTGAACCACGGCGCCGACCTGCGGGTCGTGCAGCTGCTGCTCGGCCACAGCGACATCTCGACCACGCAGATCTACACGCACGTCGCGCGCGAGCGGCTGAAGACGCTGCACGCGCAACACCACCCGCGCGGTTAGCGCGGCGCGCGCCGGCCTACGCGCGGGATGCGGCCGGCGCCGCGCGTCACGCGAGTTCGCGCAGCTTGTGCTTCAGCACCTTGCCCGTCGATGCGGCGGGCAGCGCATCGAGCACACGGATGCGCGCGGGGCGCTTGTACGGCGCGAGCCGTTGCGCGCACCACGCCTGCAGCGCGGCCTCGGTCGCGGCCGCGCCCGGCACCAGCTCGACGAACGCGAGCACTTCCTCGTTGCCCTCGACCGCACGGCCGACGACGGCCGCCTGCACGACGTCCGGGTGCGCGTTCAGCACCTGTTCGACCTCGACCGGATACACGTTGAAGCCCGAGCGGATGATCAGCTCCTTGCTGCGGCCCGCGATCGTCACCGAGCCGTCCGCTGCCTGGCGCGCGAGATCGCCGGTGCTGAGCCAGCCGTCCGGCGACACGGCCGCGCGCGTCGCGTCCGCGTTGCGGTAGTAGCCGAGCATTACGTTCGGCCCGCGCACGCGGATTTCGCCCACTTCGCCCGGCGGCACGTCGGTGCCGTCCGGTGCGACGATCCGCATCTCGACGCCCGGGATCGGCACGCCGACCGAGCAGTCGGTACGCGGCGCGTCGAGCGGCGTCTGCGTGATCGTCGGGCTGCTCTCGGTCATGCCGTAGCCGTTGTGCAGCGGCACGCCGTATACGCGCTCGACGCGCGCCTTCAGGTCGGCGTCGAGCGGCGAGCCGCCCGAATACGCGAAGCGCAGCCGCGGCGCATGCCATGCGTGCGCGTGCGTGTGCAGGTGCTCGAGCAGTTTCGCGTGCATCGCGGGCACGCCCTGGAAGATCGTCACGCCTTCGTCGGCGAGCGCGACGCGCACGGCCTCCGGCGCGAAGCGCGGCGCGAGCCGCAGCGTCGCCCCCGCGTACAGGCTGCCGAGGCAGACCGATGCGAGCCCGTACACGTGCGACACGGGCAGCACCGTATAGACGACGTCGTCGGGCGACACGCCGCGCAGCGCGCTCGACGTCGCCGCGATGAACAGCAGGTTGCGGTGCGACAGCATCACGCCTTTCGGCGTACCCGTCGTGCCGGTCGTGTAGATCAGCGCCGCGCACTGCGCGGCGCCGTCGGGTGACACCGGCTCGTCGGGCGCGCTCGCGTCGACGCGGTACGACCACGTGCCGATGTCGACCGGCAGCGCGTCGGCGGGCGTCGCGCCGTGGCGCGCCGCGTGCGTGCGCGCATCGGGCGATGCTTCCGTCGCGAACGCGATCAGCTTCGGCCGCGCGTGCGCGGCGATCGCATCGAGCTCGCCGGCCGACAGCCGCGCGTTCGACACGAGCGCCCAAGCGTCGACGCGCGCGGCTGCGAACAGCAGCACGATCTGCGCGACGCTGTTTTCCGCGACGATCATCACGCGATCGCCGCCGCGCACGCCGAGGCGCGCGAGCCGCTCGGCGGCCGCATCGACGGCCCGCGACAGCTCGCCGTACGACAGGCGGCGCGCGTCCTCGATCAGCGCCGGGTGCGCGGGCGCTTGCGCGGCCCAGCGGGCGGGCACGTCGGCGATGCGGCCGGGCAGCGCGGCGAGCAGTGCCGCGACGTCGAGCGGCGCGGATGAGCGGACAGGCGAGGACATGGCGTCTCCAGAAGAAGGCCGTGCAGTGGCGCGGCGAGTTTTGCGAACGATCGTGCCATGGCGGCGGGCGCGCCACAATCGGTCAATCGGGCAATAGCACTTCGCGATGTCCGCAATGATGCCGGTGTGGTGCGGTGCGGTGCGAATCGGCTCGACGCGGCTGCGGCTGCGCTCGCCCGGAACAAAAGGGCCGCGAGTATACCGCCGGCGGCCGGTACGCTGTCGCGAAGGCGAAGGCGAAGGCGAAGGCGAAGGCGAAGGCGAAGGCGAAGGCGAAGGCGAAGGCGTGATGCGCTCGTGCGCAATGGCGTGCGATGCATGCGATGGCCGCAACGCCGCCCGCCGGTCGTTCGCCATTAAAATGCCGCCATGAGCAAATCCAGACACGTGTCCGAGACACCCGCGACCCAGCTGCTGCGCCGCCACGGCGTCGCGTTCGGCGAGCATCCGTACGATTACGTCGAGCACGGCGGCACCGGCGAGTCGGCGCGCCAGCTCGGCGTCGACGAGCATAGCGTCGTGAAGACGCTCGTGATGGAGGACGAGCACGCGAAGCCGCTGATCGTGCTGATGCACGGCGACCGCACGGTGTCGACCAAGAACCTCGCGCGGCAGATCGGCGCGAAGCGCGTCGAGCCGTGCAAGCCCGACGTCGCGAACCGCCATTCCGGCTATCTGGTCGGCGGCACGTCGCCGTTCGGCACGCGCAAGACGATGCCCGTGTACGTCGAGTCGACCATCCTCGAATTGCCGACGATCTACCTGAACGGCGGCCGCCGCGGCTACCTCGTCAGCCTCGCGCCGGCGGTACTCACGACGCTGCTCGGCGCGACGCCCGTGCAGTGCGCGAGCGTCGACTGAGGGTTTCACCTTCGTGGCAGGCCGCGCTCGTTCGGTAGAATGGGCGCCGTTTCGGCCGGTCGGCCCGCACGGCCGGCTGCCGCGGCCTGCCGGCGGTTCGCCGCGGCGGCGCCTGCCCCGACGGGCCGGCCCGCCGCGCCCGGCCGTCCCTTTACCGATACGTTGAAAGAAGAGTTTTCCGCATGCAGATCCTGCTCGCCGCACTTGTTGCCTACCTGATCGGTTCGGTGTCGTTCGCCGTCGTCGTCAGCGCCGCGATGGGCCTGGCCGATCCCCGTTCGTACGGGTCGAAGAATCCCGGCGCGACCAACGTGCTGCGCAGCGGCAACAAGAAGGCCGCGATCCTGACGCTCGTCGGCGACGCGTTCAAGGGCTGGTTCGCCGTCTGGCTCGCGCGGCACTTCGGGTTGCCCGACGTCGCCGTCGCGTGGGTCGCGATCGCCGTGTTCCTCGGCCACCTCTATCCGGTGTTCTTCCGCTTCCAGGGCGGCAAGGGCGTCGCGACAGCGGCCGGCGTGCTGCTCGCCGTGCACCCGGTGCTCGGCCTCGCGACCGCGCTGACCTGGCTGATCGTCGCGTTCTTCTTCCGTTACTCGTCGCTCGCGGCGCTGGTGGCGGCCGTGTTCGCACCGGTGTTCGACGTGTTCCTGTTCGGCACCGGCCACAACCCGGTCGCGTGGGCCGTGCTCGCGATGAGCGTGCTGCTCGTGTGGCGTCACCGCGGCAATATCTCGAAGCTGCTGGCGGGGCAGGAAAGCCGGATCGGCGACAAGAAGAAGGCGGCATCCGACGGCGGCGCGCAGGACGGCGGGAAGGCCTGAGGAAGGGGATTGCCGCCGCCGCCCGCCGGGGCGCCCCGCATGCGGGGCCCGGCGGCGCGGCGTGACTGGTCGACGGCGTGGTCGACGGCGCGCTTGACGGCGCGGCCGACCGCGTCGATCAGTCGCGGAAGTTGTTGAAGTCGAGCGGGGTGTCGGTCACGTCCTTGCGCAGCATCGCGATCACGCTCTGCAGGTCGTCGCGCTTCGTGCCGGCCACGCGCACCGCGTCGCCCTGGATGCTCGCCTGCACCTTGATCTTGCTGTCTTTCACGAGCCTGACGATCTTCTTCGCGAGGTCGCCCGTCACGCCCTTCTTCACGGTGACGACCTGCTTGACCTTGTCGCCGCCGATCTTCTCGACCTTGCCGTAGTCGAGGAAGCGCACGTCGACGTTGCGCTTCGCGAGCTTGTTGATCAGCACGTCCTTGACCTGGCCGAGCTTGAAATCGTCGTCGGCGAACAGCGTCAGCTCGCGCTCCTTCTGCTCGACGCGCGCGTCGGAGCCCTTGAAGTCGAAGCGCGTCGAGATTTCCTTGTTCGACTGCTCGATGGCGTTCTTCACTTCGATCATGTTCGCTTCGGAAACGACGTCGAACGATGGCATGGCATTCTCCCTTGAGATGCGGGCGCCCGGCTCGCGCGCGGGCACTCGCTATAATTGCGGACTGTTTGCCATTTTACCGATGCCCCTCCGTTTGCCCAAGGCCGGCCGTATGCCCGCCCGGCGGACGTGACCGCGAATGCCGATGCCTCCTGACGATTCCGCCCTGTCGCTGCTCCCCGACCATCCGCTCGCCGCGCATAACACGTTCGGCATTGCCGCGAAGGCGCGCTTTGCCGCGCGCGTCACGCATGCGGCGCAGTTCGAGGCGCTGCACCGCGACCCGCGCGTCGCATCGCTGCCGCAGCTCGTGCTCGGCGGCGGCAGCAACGTCGTGTTCACGCGCGATTTCGACGGCGTCGTGCTGCTCGACGAGATCGCCGGCCGTCGCGTCGTGCGCGAGGACGACGACGCATGGTACGTCGAGGCCGGCGGCGGCGAGACCTGGCACGCGTTCGTCGCGTGGACGCTCGAGCACGGGATGCCGGGCCTCGAGAACCTTGCACTGATTCCGGGCACCGTCGGCGCCGCGCCGATCCAGAACATCGGCGCATACGGCCTCGAGATGAAGACCTATTTCGACTCGCTGGTCGCCGTCGAGCTCGCGACGGGGCGCAGCGAGCGCTTCGACGCCGCGCGCTGCGGGTTCGGCTATCGCGACAGCTTCTTCAAGCGGGAAGGGTGCGGCCGCTTCGCGATCGTCGCCGTGACGTTCCGGCTGCCCAAGCGCTGGACGCCGCGGCTCGGCTACGCGGACGTCACGCGCGAGCTCGACGCACGCGGCATCGCGCCGGACGCCGCGACCCCGCGCGACGTGTTCGACGCCGTTGTCGCGATTCGCCGCGCGAAGCTGCCCGATCCGCTCGTGCTCGGCAACGCGGGCAGTTTCTTCAAGAATCCGGTGATCGACGTCGCGCAGTTCGACGCGCTGCGCGCGCGCGCACCCGAAGTCGTGTCGTATCCGCAGCCGGACGGGCAGGTGAAGCTCGCGGCCGGCTGGCTGATCGACCGCTGCGGCTGGAAAGGGCGCGCGCTCGGCGCGGCGGCCGTGCACGACCGGCAGGCGCTCGTGCTGGTCAATCGCGGCGGCGCGACGGGCGCCGACGTGCTCGCGCTGGCGCGCGCGATCCAGGACGACGTGCGCGAGCGCTTCGGCGTCGAGCTCGAACCCGAGCCCGTGTGCCTGTAACGCGGTGTTGCGCCGCGCGGTTCATTCGCGTTCGTCCGACCCAACAAAAAAGCGCCGATCGTCGTCGATCGGCGCTTTTTTCCGCATGCCGCGCGGATGGCGGCATGCGCGCGGCATGCGCACGTAATGCGTGCGGCGGTCAGTGCTTGAGGCGGCCGAGCAGCAGGAACTCCATCAGCGCCTTTTGCACGTGCAGGCGGTTTTCCGCCTCGTCCCACACGACGCTCTGCGGGCCGTCGATCACGCCGGCCGTCACTTCCTCGCCGCGGTGCGCGGGCAGGCAGTGCATGAAGAGCGCGTCGGGATTCGCGTGCCCCATCATTTCCTCGTCGACGCACCAGTCGGCAAACGCCTGCTTGCGCGCTTCGTTCTCGGCTTCGAAGCCCATGCTCGTCCACACGTCGGTCGTCACGAGATCGGCGCCCTTGCACGCTTCGTTCGGATCGTCGAACACCTCGTAGAACGGCGCGCTGTCCGGCGCCACCAGCTTCATGTCGAGCGCATAGCCCGGCGGCGTCGACAGGCGCAGCTTGAAGCCGAGGATCTGCGCGGCTTCGATCCACGTGTACAGCATGTTGTTCGCATCGCCGACCCACGCGACCGTCTTGCCGGCGATCGGGCCGCGGTGCTCGTAGTACGTGAAGATGTCGGCGAGCACCTGGCACGGGTGGTATTCGTTGGTCAGGCCGTTGATCACCGGCACGCGGGAGTTTTCCGCGAAGCGCGTGATCACGTCCTGCTCGAACGTGCGGATCATGATGATGTCGACCATCCGCGAGATGACCTGCGCGGAATCCTCGACCGGCTCGCCGCGGCCGAGCTGCGTGTCGCGCGTGCTCATGAAGACCGCGTGGCCGCCGAGCTGGAAGATGCCGGCTTCGAACGACAGGCGCGTGCGCGTCGAGCTCTTCTCGAAGATCATCGCGAGCGTGCGGTCGTGCAGCGGGTGATAGGTCTCGTAGTTCTTGAACTTGCGCTTCAGGATACCCGTGCGTTCGAGCACGTACTCGTAGTCTTCCAGCGAGAAATCCTTGAACTGCAGGTAGTGACGAATGGTTTTGGCGGTCATGAAACGAAATACGGCGGGTCTGAACCGGCCGCGCGGCCGGACGGCGCCGCCGTCGGGTGTGGATAACTCAAAGCAGCATAAAGGATTTTCTGTGCTTTGACGAGCCGCGACGAAAACCGGGTTGGGATCGTGGCGCACGCTGGAAGGCGCCGGAAGAGGGGCGGCGAGACGACGCGCGATGCCGCGCTGCGGTATAATCCAAAAGTTTTCTCCAGCCCGGCAGGCAAGCCTCTTCGCGCTCTGCCGGACACAAGCCATGCGCTGCACAAATCCGGTGCGGCGCGTCGGCGGCACGCCTCGACAGCCTGTTTTTTCGGGATATCGGAGCGCGAGTGCCGCTGTCCGCTCGAGCTTTGTGTTCGCGTATCCGGGCGCTGTCGCCTGGACATCGCCGGGCCGTCACTTGGGTAACCACATGGCTGAAACCCCTCCGACCGAATTCTTCATCCAGGGCATTACGAAAGACGGGAAAAAGTTTCGCCCGAGCGACTGGTCGGAGCGTCTGGCCGGCGTGATGGCCTGCTTCGGGCCCGGTGCGAGCGGGCCGAACGCGCGCCTGAAATATTCGCTGTACGTGCGCCCGACGATGCTCGGCGACCTCAAATGCGTGATCCTCGATTCCCGGCTGCGCGACGTCGAGCCGATGGCGTTCGATTTCGTGCTGAATTTCGCGAAGGACAACAACCTCGTCGTCACCGAGGCGTGCGAGCTGCCGGACTACCACGAGAAGAAGTGAGTTCGACGGGCGAGGGCGCGTGCCGCGCCCCTGCCTGGCGGTCGCCCGGCGCGATGCGCGGGCGACGCACAGCAAAAAAGCCCGCCTAGGCGGGCTTTTTTGCGATCGCAGGAAACAGGAGCGCCCGCCGAAGCGGGCACGCCGGATTTACGCTGCTGCCTGCAGACCCTTGACGGCTGCGGCGAGGCGGCTCTTGCTGCGAGCGGCCTTGTTCTTGTGAACGATCTTCTTGTCGGCGATCGTGTCGATCGTCTTCACGGCAGCCTTGAACAGCTCGGCAGCCTTTGCCTGGTCGCCGGCTTCAACAGCCTTGCGAACCGACTTGATCGCGGTACGGAATTTCGAGCGCAGCGCCGAGTTGTGCGAATTTGCCTTCGCGGCTTGGCGGGCGCGCTTGCGTGCTTGTGCGGAGTTAGCCATGACGGTTCCTTATCCTGTCCTGTTTCCAGAGCTTGGAGCCTGACGGCCAAGCGCTGCTTTTCGATCCGTCCCCTGAGAGCGATTGCCCAGGGGCGCATAAAAAACGGTGATTTTAACCGAGGCCGAGACATGAAAACGACAGGCGCCGTGCATGTAACAGGCTCAGAAACCGGCGATTATAGCAACAAAATCAAGCGCGTGGCAAGGTCAACGTGACGTCGGCCGGACGGGGGCGCCGGCGACGCGCGCCCTTTTCGCCATCCGTCCGTGCCGGGCCACGCAACGTCCGTATAATAAGCGCCCCATGAATCTATTCCGAGCCCTGCTGACGGTCAGCGGCTTCACGCTGCTGTCGCGCGTGACCGGACTGGCCCGCGAGACGCTGATCGCCCGTGCGTTCGGCGCCAGTCAATACACCGACGCGTTCTACGTCGCTTTCCGCATTCCGAACCTGCTGCGCCGCCTGTCTGCCGAAGGCGCGTTCTCGCAGGCGTTCGTGCCGATCCTGGCCGAGTTCAAGAACCAGCAGGGGCACGATGCGACCAAGGCGCTCGTCGACGCGATGTCGACCGTGCTCGCGTGGGCGCTCGCCGTGTTGTCGGTCGTCGGGATCGCCGGCGCGTCGTGGGTCGTGTTCGCGGTCGCGTCCGGCCTGCATACCGACGGGCAGGCGTTCCCGCTCGCGGTCACGATGACGCGGATCATGTTCCCGTACATCGTGTTCATCTCGCTGACGACGCTCGCGTCAGGCGTGCTCAATACCTACAAGAGCTTCTCGCTGCCGGCGTTCGCGCCGGTGCTGCTCAACGTCGCGTTCATCGCCGCGGCCGTGTTCGTCGCGCCGCACCTGAAGGTGCCGGTCTACGCGCTCGCGTGGGCCGTCATCGTGGGCGGCGTGCTGCAGTTCATCGTGCAGCTGCCGGGGCTGAAGAAGATCGACATGGTGCCGCTGATCGGCCTCAACCCGGTGCGCGCGCTGCGTCATCCCGGCGTGAAGCGGGTGCTCGCCAAGATGGTGCCCGCGACGTTCGCGGTGTCGGTCGCGCAGCTGTCGCTGATCATCAACACCAACATCGCGTCGCGGCTCGGGCAGGGCGCGGTCTCGTGGATCAACTACGCCGACCGCCTGATGGAGTTCCCGACCGCGCTGCTCGGCGTCGCGCTCGGCACGATCCTGTTGCCGAGCCTGTCGAAGGCGCACGTCGACGCCGATTCGCATGAATATTCGGCGCTGCTCGACTGGGGGCTGCGCGTCACGTTCCTGCTCGCGGCGCCGAGCGCGCTCGCGCTGTTCTTCTTCGCGACGCCGCTCACCGCGACGCTGTTCAACTACGGCAAGTTCGACGCGCATACGGTCACGATGGTCGCGCGCGCGCTCGCGACCTACGGGATCGGTCTCGTCGGCATCATCCTGATCAAGATCCTCGCGCCGGGCTTCTACGCGAAGCAGGACATCAAGACGCCGGTGAAGATCGCGATCGGCGTGCTGATCGTCACGCAGATCTCGAACTACGTGTTCGTGCCGCTGATCGGCCATGCGGGCCTCACGCTGAGCATCGGCGTCGGTGCCTGCCTGAACTCGCTGCTGCTGTTCCTCGGGCTGCGCAAGCGCGGCATCTACCAGCCGTCGCCCGGCTGGCTGCGCTTCTTCGTGCAGCTGATCGGCGCGGCGCTCGTGCTCGCCGGCCTGATGCACTGGTGCGCGATCAACTTCGACTGGGCCGGCATGCGTGCGCAGCCGCTCGATCGCATTGCACTGATGGCCGCGTGCCTCGTGCTGTTCGCTGCACTATATTTCGGTATGTTGTGGGTGATGGGCTTCAAATACGCTTACTTCAGAAGGCGCGCCAAGTGACGACCGCAATGACCCGCGTCCTCGACTACTTCAGCACGCTCGTGGCGGACGACGACAGTCTGCCCGTCACGGAAACCGCGCTGTCGCTTGCGCAGGACGCGTATCCCGACCTCGACCTGCAGGGTACGCTGGCCGAAATCGACATCCTGGCCGCGCGGCTGAGCCGCCGGCTCGGCGACGATGCGGACCTGAAGGACCGCGTCGCCGCGCTCAACGCATTCTTCTTCCGCGAACTCGGCTTCGCATGCAATCACAACGATTACTACGACCCCGATAACAGCCACCTGAACGCGGTGCTGAAGCGGCGGCGCGGGATTCCGATCTCGCTGTCGGTGCTGTACCTGGAGCTCGCCGAGCAGATCGGCGTGCCGGCGCGCGGCGTGTCGTTCCCCGGCCACTTCCTGCTGCGCGTGACGCTGCCGGACGGCGACCTGATCATCGATCCGACCAACGGCCATTCGCTGTCCGAGGCCGAGATGGTCGAGATGCTCGAGCCCTACGTCGCGCGTGCGGCGGGCGCGGTCGACAGCGCGTTGCGCGCGCTGCTGCAGCCGGCCACCAGCCGCGAGATCATCGCGCGGATGCTGCGCAACCTGAAGACGATCTATCTGCAGACGGAACGCTGGCAGCGGCTGCTCGCGGTGCAGCAGCGGCTTGTGATCCTGCTGCCGGAACAGCTCGACGAAGTGCGCGACCGCGGCTTCGCGTATGCGCGGCTCGACTACCTGCGCCCCGCGCTCGAGGATCTCGAGCAGTATCTCGGCGAGCGGCCCGATGCGGAGGACGCGACCGTCGTCGAGTCGCAGGTGACCGAGTTGCGGCAGCGGATGCAGCGCGACGGCGAGGACTGAGCCGTCGCAGTCTCACCGGCGCCCCGAACGTCGACACGCCCGCATCGCGGGCGTTTTTTTTGCAGCTGCTTGCTTGCACTTACTTCGGCTGCATCCGGATCGCGCCGTCGAGGCGGATCACTTCGCCGTTGAGCATCGGATTCTCGACGATCTGGCGCACCAGCATCGCGTATTCGTCCGGTTTGCCGAGCCGCGGCGGGAACGGCACCATCGCGCCGAGCGCGTCCTGCACGTCCTTCGGCATGCCGAGCAGCATCGGCGTCTCGAACAGCCCGGGCGCGATCGTCATCACGCGGATGCCGTGGCGCGACAGGTCGCGCGCGATCGGCAGCGTCATGCCAGCGACACCGGCCTTCGACGCCGCATACGCGGCCTGGCCGATCTGCCCGTCGTACGCGGCGACCGACGCGGTGCTGACGATCACGCCGCGTTCGCCGCCGGCGTTCGGCGCGGTCGCGGCCATCGCGGCGGCCGCGAGCCGGATCATGTTGAAGGTGCCGACCAAGTTGACGTTGATCGTCTTCGCGAACACGTCGAGCGGATGCGCGCCGTCCTTGCCGACGGTTTTCGCGGCGGGCGCGATGCCCGCGCAATTCACGAGGCCGCGCAGCGTGCCCGCGCGCGTCGCGGCGTCGACGGCCGCCTGCGCATCGACCTCGCTCGATACGTCGCAGCGCACGAATACGCCGCCGAGTTCGCCCGCGAGCGCCGCGCCGGCTGCTTCGTTGAGGTCGGCGAGCACGACCTTGCCGCCGGCCTGAGCGAGCATGCGGGCCGTTCCGGCGCCGAGGCCCGATGCGCCGCCCGTGATCAGAAAGACGTTGTCGCGAATCTCCATCACTGTCTCCTTGGTTGGGTCCGATGCCGGTCGATCGGAGGCACGGCCGCCGCGCCGGTTCGTGCGGCGCACGTATTCGATCGATTGTACGGGGCGCCGCCGGATGCCGGCGAGACCGGCGCGGTCGTGCGAGGTCGGACGAAACGGATGGCGCAGGCGGAAAAAAGGTTCATCGAAGATTGCCGGCGAACACGTGGAAGACCGTCGGCGCTCGGCGGTCTCCAGCCGTTGGCCAGTTCAGCCGTCAACCGAAGCTGATGCTGAAGCCGCGTGTACCAGCGTCACTGCCTGTTCGCGCGCAGCCTCCCTGCCCGCGTGATCGATTTCGGGTCCAAACAGCGTTTTCTCGACGACGATCGATTCGATGTCGGTGATACCGATGAAGCGCAGCCACGCCTCAAGAAACGGCCGCTGATAGTCGAACGACTCGGCGGGCGTGCTCGATTGCCTTGAATAGTCGAGGCCTCTCGCATAGATCACGACGGCTTTCTTGCCGTTCAGCAATCCCGCCAACCCACGCTCGTCGAATGAGAAGAGGAGCCCGCGGTGGGACACGGCGTCGATGAAATGCTTGAGCTTGTACGGGATGGAAAAATTCCACAGCGGCACGGAGAACAGCAGCGTATCCGCGTCTTGCATCCGCTGCGCCAGCTGGCGGAAATCCGCCCACGCTTGCTGCTGGCCTTCGCTGAGCGGCGTGCCGCTCAAGTCCGCGTATTTGGCATCGAGCGCATCGCCGTCGAGTTCCGGCAATTGCGTCGCCCACAGATCGAGCACGTCGACCCGATGCACCGGATGCGCGTCGCGCCAGGCTTCCAGATACGCGTGCGCAACGTCGAGTGATGCGGACCGCGACTTGCGCGGGGACGATTCGATATGAAGCAAGGTCGACATGGAACGACTCCTGACGGGTTGACGGCCCTCATCAGAACATAGTTCGATTCGAAATATAAACGAAGTATCATCACGCTACTCAGTAGAATTCGCACTGTATTGCGGGACATCTCATGTTCGATACCGTTTTGCTGCGCTCCTTCGTGGCCGTCGTCCAGGAAGGCGGGTTCACGCATGCCGCGGCCCGTCTGAATCTGACGCAGTCCGCGGTCAGCGCGCATCTGCGCCGCCTGGAAAAACAGGTCGGCCGTGACCTGCTCGTGCGCACCACGCGCTCGGTCGCGCTCACGGTGGACGGCGAGCTGCTGCTGGGTTACGCGCGCGCCATCCTCGCGCTCAATCAGGACGCGCGGGCGCAACTGCTGCGCGAACCGAGCGCGGGCACGATCCGCGTGGGTCTGTCGGAAGACCTCGCCAACGTCAGGCTGATGCATGTGATGAAGGCGTTTGCCGGGCGGTACCCGCGCATCGCATTCAGCATCAGAGTCGGTATCCCGGGCGATCTGCTCCAGGCGCTGGATTACGGTGAACTGGATGTGGTGATGGGCGGGCGCTGCCACGGCGGGCCCGCCGGACGCGTGCTCTGGCGCGAGCCGCTCGTGTGGGCCGGTGCGGATTGGGCGTCGCTCACGCCTGGCGTACCGGTGCCGATTGCGCTGCTGCCGGAACCCTGCCCGTATCGCGAGGCCTCGCTGGCAGCACTGGCCCGAGCGGGCGTGGATTACCGGATCGTGCTCGTGTGCCCGAGCGGCGCCGGCCTGTGCGCCGCCGCGCACGCGGGCCTTGCGGTGACGCCGATCGTGCACACACAACTTGCGCACGGCTTGCGTGCGATTCCGCCGGATGCCGGCCTGCCGGCCCTGCCCGATGTCGAGTTCACGATGTTCGCGGCGCCGGGCGCGTCGGCCAGGGTTGTCGATGAACTGGGCAACGCAATCGTGCTGGCATTCGCGCACAACGGGTGACCACGTTCATCGCGGCGACAGCGTTGGGATTTGCGCGGCCAGAGGCACATGCATCGTCGCCGGTTCACGCAATTCCACGATGAACCAAAAAAAAGCCGCCCCGAAAGGGCGGCTTGCGGTGCACGACGCGGTGCTTACTTCAGTGCGTCGAACGCACGCTCGCGGATTTCGTCCACGCTGCCGAGGCCCGAGATCTTGCGATACTGCGGGGCCTTCAGGCCGTTTTCCTCGCCGCGCTGCGCCCAGTCGCCGTAGTACGTGATCAGCGGCTTGGTCTGCGCTTCGTACACTTCGAGACGCTTCAGGACGGTTTCTTCCTTGTCGTCGTCGCGCTGGATCAGCGGTTCGCCCGTCACGTCGTCCTTGCCCTCGACCTTCGGCGGGTTGAACTTCACGTGGTACGTGCGGCCCGATGCCGGGTGCGTGCGGCGGCCGCTCATGCGCTCGACGATCTCCGAGAACGGGACGTCGATTTCGAGCACGTAGTCGATCGCGACGCCGGCTTCCTTCATCGCGTCAGCCTGCGCGATCGTGCGCGGGAAGCCGTCGAACAGGTAGCCGTTCGCGCAGTCGGCTTCCTTCAGGCGCTCCTTCACGAGGCCGATGATCAGCGCGTCCGGCACGAGCTTGCCGGCGTCCATGTAGCCCTTCGCCTCGACGCCGAGCGGCGAGCCGGCCTTGACGGCCGCGCGCAGCATGTCGCCCGTCGAGATTTGCGGGATGCCGAACTTTTCCTTGATGAAGTTTGCCTGGGTACCCTTGCCCGCGCCGGGCGCACCCAACAGGATCAAACGCATGGTGATATCTCCGGTATGTAGATTCGTGTGGCGAGACGCAAAAGCGTCGGCGACAGCGTGCGCGGGGCTTGCCTTGCGCGCGGCGGACCGGTCTGATGCGGCGCGTCGGCGAAAGGCGACGCGCGGCTGCCGGGACGGGCCGTGGCAGGGTCAAGCTAGGACGCGCGGGTCGCGGACGGCTCGCACAATCGCCTGATTATGCCACGGGTTATTTTGAACCCGGCCGAAAAAGGGCCTGCACGCGTGCGAGATCGGCCGGCGTATCGATGCCGGCTTCGGGTGCATGCTCGGTGATCAGCACCGCGATGCGCTCGCCGTGCCACATCGCGCGCAGCTGTTCGAGCTGCTCGGCCTGCTCGATCGGCGCCTGCGCGAGCGACGGATAGGTGCGCAGGAAACGCGCGCGATAGGCGTAGAGTCCGATGTGGCGATAGACCGGAAAGGCCGGTGCGGGCATGGCCGCGACGTCGGGCCAGTGCGGCTGGTACGCATCGCGGCTCCACGGAATCGGCGCGCGCGAGAAGTACATCGCGACGTTGCGCGCGTCGAGCGCGACCTTCACGATGTTCGGATTGAACACGTCGGCCGCGTCGTGGATCGGGTGCGCGGCGGTCGCGATCGCGCAGTCCGGGTGCGCGGCGAGGTGCGACGCTACGTCGCGGACGAGCGCCGGGTCGATCAGCGGCTCGTCGCCCTGCACGTTGACGACGACGGTGTCGTCGCTCCACCCGAACGTCGCGGCGACTTCCGCGAGCCGGTCGGTGCCGGACGGATGGTCGGCACGCGTCAGCACCGCTTCGAAACCGTGCTCGCGGGCCGCGTCGAGCACGCTCTGCGCGTCGGACGCGACGAGCACCTGCTGCGCGCCCGCTTCGCGCGCGCGCTCGGCGACGCGCACGACCATCGGCTTGCCGCCGAGATCGGCGAGCGGCTTGTTCGGCAGGCGCGTCGACGCGAGCCGGGCAGGAATGACGGCGATGAAGGGCTGCGGATGAGTCATCGGGGCTGAGCGGTGAGAAGAGCGGGGCGGGCGGCGCGTCGAAGGCGGGCCGCCCGGCAGGGCCGGCACGCGGCCGCGAAGAAGCGCGGCCGGGCGCCGGTGCAGCGGTGCGGCGTTTAGCTGCCGGCCGGGCCGGCGGGGTCGACCGGCGTGCCTTCGACGGTCTGGCGCGCTTCGTCGACGAGCATCACGGGGATGCCGTCGCGGATCGGGTAGGCGAGCTTGTCCGCGTTGCAGATCAGCTCCTGCGCGGCGCGGTCATAGTGGAGCGGGCCTTTGCAGATAGGGCACACAAGGATTTCAAGCAGGCGAGCGTCCACGGAGTTTCTCCACAACGAGGGCAATGAGGCGAGGATCGAGCGCGGCTTCGACGGGGACGACCCACAGCCGAGCGTCGCGCCAGGAAGCGCCCAATTTTACTGCATCCTTCTCGGTGATCAGGATCGCATCGACCGCGTCGTCGACGAACGGATTGTCGGCGAACGCGTAATGGTCGGGCAGCGCGCGCGTCGCCGGCGCGAGGCCGGCCGCACGCAGCGTCGCGAAGAAGCGTTCCGGCGCGCCGATGCCGGCCGCGGCGAGCACGCGCTCGTGCGCGAACTGCGACAGCGGGCGGCGCAGCGCCGGCTGGTCGAGGTGCCACGCGGCGCCCGGCGTGAGCGCGAGCGCATAGGTGTCGGGCCACGGCGGCAGCGCGCCGCTGTACGGATCGTTGACGAGCGTTGCGTCGCGGTGGCGCGACAGCGGCTCGCGCAGCGGCCCGGCCGGCAGTAGGAAGCCGTTGCCGCCTAGCCGGTGGTCGAACACGACGAGCTCGACCGTGCGCGCGAGGCGGTAGTGCTGGAGGCCGTCGTCGCTGACGATCACGTCGACGTCCGGGTGCGCGGCGCGCAGCGCCTGCGCGGCCGCGACGCGGTCGGGGCACACCCATACGGGCGCGCCGGTGCGGCGCGCGATCAGCAGCGGTTCGTCGCCGGCCGCGCTCGCGCGCGACGCGGGCGTGACCGCGGTGGGCGCCTTCACGTTCGCGCCGTAGCCGCGCGACACGACGCCCGGCGTGAAGCCGGCAGCGCGCAGCGCGTCGACGAGCGCGATCACGGTCGGCGTCTTGCCGGTGCCGCCGACGGTTACGTTGCCGACCACGACGACGGGCACGCCGACGTCGACCGGTTGTTTCCAGCCCTGCGCGTAGGCCGTGCGGCGCAGGGCCGCGCACAGGCCGAACACGCACGCGAACGGCGTGAGCGCCCACGCGAGGGCGCCGCGTCGCTGCCATTCGCGCGTGAGGCGCGCTTCGAGCCGCGCGAGCGGGCCGCCGGGCGCGCTCATCGGGCCGGGCGCGGCGCGTCTTGCGCCGCGGCGTGGGACGGATTCGTCAAGACGGATTCTCCGTGGGGCGGCGCATGCCGCAAGGGGTTCGGAAGGCGGCACTCTAGCGCGCCGCACGCGGGCGCGGCAAGCGCGGCCGGGCGACGCACCCGATGGGGCCGGAACGGAGCGGGCTGTGGATAACTCTGTGAAAAACTCCCGGCCTGTCCGCGTGAAACGCCCGCCGGGCGGACATCGAATCGGCGGCAAATCAAACTGCAAGGTTTAAAAAACTATAAAAATCAATGCGTTGTGAGGAATCGTCTGGGTTTTTCCGCGGTTTTGAAGCGTTTTTGATGGACGATTGCCAGAGTGTGGACACCTTTCAAATGGTGCAGCGCGGGCGGCCGGCGCTGGACGTCGCGCGCGTGTCGGACTATCGTGTCGCCGCCAGCATTCATCCGACCGCCCATGCTTTCCGACTCTCCTTTTTCCGCTCCCGGCGCGACCCGCGGCGGCGACGAAGTGATTCCCGTTTCGGCGCTCAATCGCGCGATTTCGACGATGCTCGAGCGCTCGTTTCCGCTGCTGTGGATTTCGGGCGAAGTGTCGAATTTCACGCGCGCCGCGAGCGGCCACTGGTATTTCTCGATCAAGGACCAGCAGGCGCAGATGCGCTGCGTGATGTTCCGCGGTCGCGCGCAGTACGCGGAATTCACGCCGCGCGAAGGCGACCGGATCGAGGTGCGCGCGGTCGTCACGATGTACGAGCCGCGCGGCGAAGTGCAGCTCAACGTCGAGGCCGTGCGGCGTACCGGCCAGGGGCGCCTGTACGAGGCGTTCCTGCGGCTGAAGGCGCAGCTCGAGGCCGAAGGCCTGTTCGCGCCCGAGCGCAAGCGGCCGCTGCCGGCGCACCCGCGCGCGATCGGCATCGTCACGTCGCTGCAGGCCGCCGCGCTGCGCGACGTGCTGACCACGCTCGCGCGCCGCGCGCCGCACATCCCGGTGATCGTCTATCCGGCGCCCGTGCAGGGCGCGGGCTCGGCCGAGAAGCTCGTCGCGGCCGTGCAGGCGGCGAACGCGCGGCGCGAGGTCGACGTGCTGCTGGTCTGTCGCGGCGGCGGGTCGATCGAGGATCTGTGGTCGTTCAACGACGAAGCGCTCGCGCGTGTGATCGCGGCGAGCGAACTGCCGGTCGTCAGCGGCGTCGGCCACGAAACCGATTTCACGATCGCGGACTTCGCGGCCGACCTGCGCGCGCCGACGCCGACCGGCGCGGCCGAGCTCGCGAGTCCGCAGCGCGCGTTGCTGTTGCGCGAGGTGGCCGACCGGCAGCGCGCGCTTGCGCGCTGCCTGGAACGCGGGCTCGAGCAGCGCGCGCAGCAGCTCGACTGGCTCGCGCGCCGGCTCGTCAGCCCGGCCGAGCGGCTGCAGCGGCAGCGCACCCACGTCGAGCAACTGGCGGTGCGGCTCGCCTCGGCCGCGTCGCGGCCGGTGCGCGACGCGCGTGCGCGTTTCGCGCTCGCGCAATTGCGCTGGCAGCGCGCGCGGCCCGACCCGGCGCAGGCGCGTCAGGCACTCGCCGGGCTGTCGCAACGTCTCGCGGTGGCGCTGCAGCGCCGTCACGAGCGCGATACCGCGCGCGTGACGGCCTGCGCGGCGCGGCTCGAGGTGCTGAGCCCGCAGCGCACGCTCGAGCGCGGCTACGCGGCGCTGATCGACACGCAGACCGGCCGCGCGGTGCGCGCGCCGAATGCGCTGAAACCGCAGCGCCGCCTGACCGTGCATCTCGCCGAAGGCTCGGCCGACGTATCGCTCGCCGACGTGCAGCCGCGGCTGACCGATACGATCTGACGGCGGCGGCGTAAGCGGAACGAAGGTCGCGCGTCCTGCGCTCCGGATGGTCCGGCGCCCGGCGCGGGAACGGATGCTGCGCATCCGTCTTCTGGTCCTGCCGGATGAAGCGGGAACGCCGATTTTCTGCATACCGCGGATAAATGCCCGTGAGTTTGCGGGGATATTCGGACTCGCCTACAATCGGACGCTCGGCAGCATTCAACACAGCCTCCCTACATACTCAACGAAGGAATCGCCATGGCTCATACGCTCCCGCCGCTCCCGTACGCTGAAGACGCACTCGCGCCGACCATCTCGAAAGAGACGATCGAGTACCACTACGGCAAGCATCATCAGGCTTATGTGACGAACCTGAACAATCTGATCCCGGGCACGGAATTCGAAAACCTGTCGCTGGAAGAGATCGTGAAGAAGTCGTCGGGCGGCATCTTCAACAACGCCGCGCAAATCTGGAACCACACGTTCTTCTGGAACAGCCTGTCGCCGAACGGCGGCGGCGCACCGTCGGGCGCGCTGGGCGACGCGATCAACGCGAAGTGGGGTTCGTACGACGCGTTCAAGGAAGCGTTCTCGAAGGCCGCAGTCGGCACGTTCGGTTCGGGCTGGGCATGGCTCGTGAAGAAGGCTGACGGTTCGCTCGACATCGTGTCGACGAGCAACGCCGCCACGCCGCTGACGACGGCCGACAAGCCGCTGCTGACGATCGACGTGTGGGAACACGCGTATTACATCGACTACCGCAACGCACGTCCGAAGTTCGTCGAAGCGTTCTGGAACATCGTGAACTGGGACTTCGCAGCGAAGAACTTCGCGTAAGTCCATGCGTACTGCGCGCCGTTGCGGCGCGCGGCACCCGAAGAAAAGCCCTCGTCACGAGGGCTTTTTTGTTTTGGTCGGGCGGGAATCGATGCGTGGCACTTGCCGGATCAGGCGAGCGCCGTCGCCAACCAGCCGAGCGCCGCGCTCGCGATCACGACGGCCCACGGCGGCACCCGCCAGAACACGAGTGCGACGAACGCGACGAGCGCCGCCGCGAAGTCGCGCGGCGACACGATCGTCTCGCTCCACACCGGGTGATACAGCGCGGCGAGCAGCAGCCCGACCACAGCCGCGTTTACGCCCGCGAGCGCGGCCTGCATGCGTGTGCTGCGGCGCAGGCGTTCCCAGAACGGCGCGGTGCCCGCGACGAGCAGGAACGACGGCGCGAAGATCGACACGAGCGCGATCGTCCCGCCGAGCCAGCCGTTCGGCGCGTCGCGCAGCGACGCACCGAGGAACGCCGAGAACGTGAAGAGCGGCCCCGGCACGGCCTGCGCGACACCGTAGCCGGCGAGGAACGCCGAATCGCCGACCCAGCCCGGCGCGACGACGGCTGCCTGCAGCAGCGGCAGCACGACGTGCCCGCCGCCGAACACCAGCGCGCCGGTGCGAAAGAATGCGTCGGCCACCGCGACGGGGTGCGAATGCAGCGCGCCCGCCGCGAACGGCAACGCGACGAGCAATGCGGCGAACAGCACGAGCCACAGCGCACCCGCGCGATGCGACACGTGCAGCGGCAGCGGATCGTGCGCGCCGCGCTCGGGCTGCGGCAACAGTACCAAGCCGGCCGCGCCGGCCGCGACGATCACGGCCACCTGCAGCCATGCGGCCGGCACGAGCAGCGCGAGGCAGGCCGCGACCGCCATCAGCGTGGCGCGGCGCGCATCCGGGCACAGCGTGCGCGCCATGCCCCACACCGCCTGCGCGATCACCGCGACCGACACGATCCGCAACCCGTGCAGCGCGCCGCCCGCGACCGGCATGCCCGCAGCGTGCATGCCGAGTGCGAACAGCATCATCAGCAGCGCCGACGGCAGCGTGAAGCCGAGCCATGCGGCGAACATTCCCGCATAACCCGCGCGCGACAGGCCGATCGCCATCCCGACCTGGCTGCTCGCGGGCCCCGGCAGGAACTGGCACAGGCCGACGAGATCGGCATACGCGCGTTCGGTCAGCCAGCCGCGCCGCGTGACGAACGCGTCGCGGAAGTAGCCGAGATGCGCGACGGGCCCGCCGAACGACGTGAGGCCGAGCCGCAGGAACGCGACGAAGACAGGCCACGCGTGGCGGGAAGGGGCGGTAAGGGTGGACGTGTTCAAGCGCGTATGCGGGGAAAAGGACGAACGAGCCGCCACGATAGCGCGAAGCGATGACGGCGGGAATGCGGCGTTGCGGCGATCGCTCGATGGCGTCACGACGGGCGCGTCAGGACGGAGGCGGCGCGTCGTCAGTGCGTGCCGTCAGTGAGTGCCGTCAGGCAGCCCGCTCGCCCGGCGCAGCGCATCGACATCGACGAGTTCGATCTCGCCGACATGCAGCCGCACGACGCCGTCGGCCTGCAGCGCCTTCAGCAGCTGGTTGGTGGTCTGCCGTGTGAGCGACAGCATCGCCGCGAGCTTTTCCTGCGACAGCCGGATGCGCGTGCGGCCGGCGCTGATCCCGCCGTAGCCGTCGGCGATCATCAGCAGCCGTGCCGCAAGCCGCTGCGCGGCCGGCATCACGCTCATCGATTCGACGGTCAGGAAGCTCAGCCGGAGCTTTTGCGCCATCAGCAGCGCGAACTGCCGCCAGTATTGCGGCGTCGTGTCGAGAATCGCGAGCAGCGCGCGCTGGGGGACGTGCAGCAGCAGCGTGTCGTCGAGCGCGATCGCGTCGTGCGTGCGCGGCTGGCCGTCGAACAGCGCGATCTCGCCGAACCACGTGACGGGTTCGGCGACCGTCAGCAGCGCTTCCTTGCCCTGCGGATCGACCGCGCCTATGGTGAGGGCGCCGGCCAGCACCGCATACAGCCCGCATGGCGGGTCGCCGCGGCGGAACAGCGCGTGGCCGGCCGGCAGGTGCAGCAACGCGGCGCGGGCGAGCAGGTCGTCGCGCAACGCCGGCGGCAGCGCGGCGAACCAAGGGTGCGCTTCGATCTGCGGCAGGTACGGGGCGAGCGGCGAGGGCATGGGCACGCGATGTCGGGTAGCTGACAGAGGTTCCTGGGCGTGACGCGCATCATAGCGCCCAATGATCGTTCAGGAGACGCCATGAAGACGCTCGAAGACCACCTTTCCCAGTATGCGGCCTACCATCGCGACGCGCGCAACATCGCGACGCATCTGGTCGGCATTCCGATGATCGTGTTCGCGGTCGAGGTGCTGCTGTCGCGGCCGGCGCTC
Organism: Burkholderia sp. Bp8984; assembly: GCF_003853755.1. Taxonomy (NCBI): domain Bacteria; kingdom Pseudomonadati; phylum Pseudomonadota; class Betaproteobacteria; order Burkholderiales; family Burkholderiaceae; genus Burkholderia; species Burkholderia sp. Bp8984. The sequence goes on along the minus strand of NZ_QTQN01000008.1, from coordinate 9,547 downwards.
GGCACGCTGGCCGGTGTCGCGCTGTCGCCGGCGCTGCTGCTCGCGGTGGCGTTCGCGGTGTTCTACCTGCGCCTCGACCTGCGCTTCGGGGCGGTCATGACCGCGCTGTTCGCCCTCGGCCTGTGGGCCGCGCAGACGCTCGCGCTGCTGCAGACCGCGCAATGGCTCGGGATCGGCATCGGCGCGTTCGTGGTCGGCTGGATCGTACAGTTCGTCGGGCACTGGTTCGAGGGGCGCAAGCCCGCGTTCGTCGACGATCTGGTCGGGCTGATGGTCGGGCCGCTGTTCGTCGTCGCCGAAGTCGCGTTTTTCGCGGGCCTGCGCGGCGACGTGCGCCGCGAGGTCGAGCGGCGCGCGGGGCCCGTGCACGGCGGCGCGCATTCGCATGTCTGACGCGTCGGCCGCGCCGGCCTGCGGGTTCGGCGCGGACGCGGTCGGCTGCGCCCTCGGCGGCCGGTTCGCGGCGGCATCGCGGCCGGCCCTGGCGCGGCGATGCGCCGTGGGCCGAACTGACCGCGCCGGCGACCTGCGAGCGGCGCGGGGCCGCGCGTCGCCCGCCATCCCACGCGCGACGCGCAACGGCTAAGATGCGGGGTGCGTCGCACGACAGGACGCGTACGCGGAGCAATCGCCATGGTGGATCGCCCGACTCTCGATGCCTACGAAGCCCATGCCGCGCAATACGCGCAGGACTGGCTCGACCAGGCCGCCCCCGACGACATGTATGCACTGCTCGAGCAGTATTTCTCGCCCGGGCCGACGGCCGACGTCGGCTGCGGTGCGGGACGCGACGCCGCGTGGCTCGCTTCGCGCGGATTCGACGTGCGCGGCTACGATGCGAGCGCCGCGCTGCTCGCCGAGGCGCGCTTGCGCCACCCGTCGCTGACCTTCGAGCTGGCTGCGCTGCCGGCGCTCGCCGGCGTGCCGGCCGGCGCGTTTCGAAACGTGTTGTGCGAGACGGTCGTCATGCACCTCGAACAGGCGGATGCTGCAGCGGCGGCCGCGCGGCTGGCCGGGTTGCTGATGCCCGGCGGCACGTTGTACCTGAGCTGGCGGGTGGCCGGCAACGGCGCGCTGCGCGACGAGCGCGGCCGCTTGTATACGCCGCTCGATTCGGCGCGCATGCATGCGGCGCTCGGCGCCGGCATGCACGTGATCGACGAGCACGAGGTGGTCAGCGCGTCGTCCGGCAAGCGCGTGCACCGGCTGATCGCGCGCCGCGCCAACGCCCTCGACGGCGCCGCGTGAGCGCGGCCGCGCGAACTCATTCGCGGCTGAGTGCCGCTTCCCAGTTGATGTCGACGCACAGCACCTGCATGCCGGTCGCGGCCGGCGCGGCGATCGATGCGGTCACGCACAGGTGCGCTTCGTTGATCGACAGGTACGGCGGCGTCAGATGCACGCGGCCGGGCGCGCGCATCGCGTGGATGAAGTAGGGGCGGCGCTCCCAGCTCGCGCCTTCCGAATGCAGCAGCGGCCGGAAGCGCTTCGCCCGCTGCGAGACGCTGCCGCGCGCGAGCACGTTGTCGCCGATCTGGCGGCCCGATGCATCGAGCAGGAAGCAGCGCGCGGTTTCCGGCAACCCGAGCACGGCGCCGGCCGCGTCGATCAGCGATTCGCCCGCGACGAGCTTCCGGCTGGCTTCCTCCAGCGCGGCGACATACGGTGCGAGGCGTTCGGCCTGCGTGCGCTCGCGTTGCGCGACGCGCAGCCGCAACGCGGCCGACAGCGTATCCATGCAGCCTGCGGCGGCCTGCGGTTGCACGGGGTCGACGCTCGGCCCCGCGAAGTACTGTCCCTGCACGAAATCGACGTCGCATTCGAGCGCGATCATCGCGTCGCGCTCGGTCGAGAGCCCGCCCATCAGCACGAGCTGGCCGGATTCGTGCAGCAGCGACACGAGCCCGGGCAGTACGCGCTCGAGATGCGAGTGTTCGCTCGCCTGCGCGAGGATCCCGCGGTCGAGCGTGACGATGTCGGGGTGCAGGTGCCACACGCGGTCGATGTTCGAATGTTTCGCGCCGAAGCCGCCGAGCGCGATCAGGAAGCCGGCCTTGCGCAGCCCGTCGACGATCGCCGCATAGCGCGGCGTCTCGCCGCCCGCCTGCTCGGGCACCTCGAGCACCACGCGATGCGGCGGCAGGCCGAGCGCCTTCAGGTTCGCGAGCAGCGCGTCGCCATAGACGGTGTCCATCAGCGCCGCCGGGTGCAGGCTCAGGAAGAGCCATTCGTCGTGACTGTCGAACGCGTGGAAGTTGCCGAGATGCAGCGATTCGGCGAGCCGGCCGAGCTCGAGCAGGTCGCCGCGCCGCGCCGCCTGCGTGAACACCTCGTGCGACGCGACCTGGCGGCTGTCCTCGTCGTGCGCGCGCAGCGACGCGTGATAGCCGATCGCGCGGCGGTGTGACACCGAGAAAACGGGCTGGAACACGCTGAACACGGTGTATGCGCCGTACAGCACGGTGCGCCGCTTCCCGTCGTCGCCGGCGACGGGGCGGGGCGGCTGGAAGCCGGGTGGATCGATGTCGATCATGCTCATGATGTCGGCCGAAGGAAGACTGCCAGTTTACCTACAGAATAGGCGAGCAAGAAGCATGCACGGCATCGTGCCCCGTGCGGCGGGCCGTCGCGGCCGGCAGGGCGCGCGCGGTGCAGCCGTGCTGCACCGACATGGTGCGCGGCGCGCCGCCGTGGCGATTGTGGCGGCGCGCGCCGTGCGTCACGCGCGTTCGGACGGATCGGTCTTGTGCTGCGTGCCGCCGCGGATGTCGGGCGCGAGTTGCGCGAAGATCCACGCGGACGCGGCCGTGATGATCCCGACACAGATGAAGGTCGCATGGAACGCGGGCAGCGTGTTGCTCGGCGTCACCGTGCGCAGCATCCCGGTGAAGGTGGCCAGCAGCGCGCCCGCGACCGTGACGCCGAGGCTCATCGACAGCATCTGCACGAGCGAGAACAGGCTGTTGCCGCTGCTCGCGCCGCCGGTGCCGAGATCCTTCAGCGTCAGCGTGTTCATCGCGGTGAACTGCATCGAGTTGAAGCCGCCGAACAGCGCGAGATGGACGACCTTCACCCACACCGGCACCGTGTCGCGCATCAGCGCGAAGCTCGCCATCATCACCCCGACCATGATCGTGTTCGCGAGCAGCACCTTGCGGTAGCCGTGCTGCGTGATCAGGCGCGTGATGATCCGTTTCGAGAACATCCCGGCCGCCGCGACCGGCAGCATCATCAGCCCGGCCTCGAATGCCGAATAGCCCAGGCTCACCTGCAGCAGCAGCGGGATCAGGTACGGCATCGCGCCGCTGCCGATCCGTGCGAACAGGTTGCCGAGCAGGCCGACGCTGAACGTATGGATCTTGAACAGCTCGAGCGAGAAGATCGGCTGCGGCGCGCGCACCGCGTACAGCCCGTACGCGACGAAGCACGCGAGGCTCAGGATCAGCAGCACGAGCACGGCCGCATGCTGCATCCCGAGATCGGCGAGCCCGTCGAGCGACAGCGAGATCGCGACCATCCCGATCGTCAGCAGCAGATAGCCCTTCAGGTCGAAGCGGCCGACGGCCGGGTTGCGCGCGTCGGGCATCGAGTAGAAGGTCGCGACGCAGCCGGCGACGCCCACCGGCACGTTGATCAGGAAGATCCAGTGCCACGACGCGATCTTCACGAGCCAGCCGCCGAGCGTCGGCCCGATCAGCGGCCCGATCAGCCCGGGAACCGCGACGAACGACAGTGCGGGCAGGTAGCGTTCGGCCGGGAAGGTGCGCAGCACGGCCAGCCGCCCGACCGGCAGCAGCATCGCGCCGCCCACCCCCTGCACGACGCGGAACACGACGAGCTGCGACAGCGTATGCGCATTCGCGCACAGCAGCGAACCGAGCGAGAACACCAGGATCGCGCTGAAGAACACGCGCCGCGTGCCGAACGTGTCCGCGAGCCAGCCCGAGACGGGAATCATCACCGCCATCGTCAGCGAGTAGGCGATCACGACCGACTGCATCCGCAGCGGCGATTCACCGAGACTCACTGCCATCGACGGCAGCGCCGTGTTGACGATCGTCGCATCGAGCGTCTGCATGAAGAAGCCCGTCGCAACGAGCCAGAGCATTATGGTGAGGTTCTTTTCGCCGGGAGCGGCGGCGGGCGGACGTTGGAACATGGGGACGGACCGGTGGCGCGGGACAGCCGCCATTGTAGGCAAAGCCGCCGTGCCACGCAGGATCGGTCCGGACGCCTGTCCGGCGGCGGACCGATACAGTTCAGTCGAAAGTGTCTGCAGGCGTATCTGTCCGTGTGTCGCCACGGTCCGAAATACTGGCGTCATCGAACCCACGCGACCCGGAGGCGGCCATGCGCGAACTGCGACTCTACGAGATGGACGGCAACGAACCGGCCGGGCGGTGGCGAATCGTCGATCGCACCGCGTTGCAGGTCGCGGACGGCGGTCTGTGGGTGACGATCGAGGGCCGGCCCGACGATCACTGGTTGCATGCCGGCGAGACCCTGGCGCTGCTGCCCGGCATGCGCGTATGGATCAGCGCGGCGGCGGGCGGCGCGGTGTTCGCGTTCGGCCCGCAGGCGGCGCCGGCCGTGCAGGCCGCGCCGAGCGCGTGGCGGCGGCTCGCCGCATGGCGCGGCGGCCGCGCTCAGGCAGCCGCGTCGCTGCCGACGTAGCGCGCGCGGGGCCGGATGAGCTTGCCGTCAGCGTACTGCTCGAGTGCGTGCGCGATCCAGCCCGCGGTGCGGCCGGCCGCGAACAGCGTGAACGCGGCGCCGTCGGGCAGCGCAAGCGTGCGCTCCAGCACCGCGAGCGCGAAATCGATCGACGGCCGCAGGCCGGTCGCCGCCTCGACGCGCGCGGCGAGCGCGCGGGCCATGCGCAGCGGTGCCCGGGCGGGCAGCGTCGCGTGCAGTGCGTCGAGCAACGCGCGTGCGCGCGGATCGCCGTCGGGATAGAGCGGATGCGCGAAACCGGACAGCGCCGTGCGTGCGCCGTCCGCGCGTTCGTCGTGTGCGACGCGCAGCGCGAGGTAGCGGTCGAGGTCGGCGGCCCGCGCGGCTTCGTCGAGCAGGGCGCCCGCGCGGAACGTCTCGCCGCCGTGGCGTGGGCCCGACAGCGCCGCGAGCCCGCCCGCGATCGCACCGAACAGATGGGTGCCGGTCGACGCGATGCAGCGCACCGCAAAGGTCGACGGGTTCAGTTCGTGATCGGCGCACAGCACGAGTGCGCGGCGCAGCAGGTCGGCTTCGTCGCGCCGCCGGATCCGCCACGCGGCGGCGAGCTGTCGATGCACGGGCGCGTCGCCCGGTGCGATGCCGGCCAGCGCGGCCGTCGTCACGCGCAGCAGCAGCGTGGCCGCGTCGAACTGCGCGTCGCGCCCCTGCGCCCACAGGCGCGGCAGCGAGGCGGCCGCGGCGGGGAGCAGCACCAGCGTGCGCTCGAGCGGCGCGAGATGGGCCCAGCGGCGGGCCCAGTCTTCCCACTGGGCGGTGTCGAAACCGATCGACGCAAGGCCTGCCGCCGCGAGCCGCGCGGGCGGACAATCCCACAGGCGGGCCGCCGTTTCCTCGAGCGTCGCGTCGTTCGCGAGCGCAATCGCATCGGCGCCGCGATAGTGAAGGCGCCCGTCGGCGATTTGCGTGATCCGCGATTCGAGCACGGGCACGCCCCAGTCGAGCGAGCGTTCGGCGACGCCGCCCGCGCGTTTTGCATCGGCGCGGCGGCGCGCGAGCAGGCGCACCTCGTCCGCGTCGTAGCGGCGGCGCTTGCTCGCGCCGTCGGGCAGCGAGCGCAGCAGGCCGCGGCTCACATACGCGTAAAGGGTGCTCACGCTGACACCGAGGATGCCGGCGGCTTCCGGCGCGCTGAGGGACGTCATGCCGATCGCTCCTGTCGGGGCGCATGAAGCGCGGCCCGGCTACAACTATTCGTTATGCGTTGATTCGCGCAATCAAGATTGATCGCGCCTGTCGCGAATTCTAGACTCGAATGCGTCTCCTCCACGGCGCGCTTCCACCATGACCCCCGAACTCGCATTGACCCACTTGTGGCAACTGGCGCACGGCGAACCGCGCGCACTGGCCCGCGCGGCCGTGGCGGGGCAGGACCCGACGCTGCCGTCGGCATTCCACGTCGGCACGCTCGCCGCGGCGACGATCGCGGCGGCCGGGCTCGCGGCGGCCGAATGCCACCGGCTGCGCACGGGCGTCGCGCAGCGCGTCGACGTGTCGATGCGCGACGCGCTCGTCGCGTTTCGCAGCGAACGCTACCTGCGCGTGGACGACGGCCTGCCGCCCGAGCCGCGCCATCCGGTGACGGGCTTCTACGAAACGCGCGACGGGCGCTGGATCCAGCTGCATGCGAACTTTCCGCATCACCTGCACGGGATTCTCGACGTGCTCGGCAGCGGCCCGCAGCGCGATGACGTGGCCGCGGCGATCCGCACGTGGGACGGCGCGGCACTCGATACCGCGCTCGCCGAGGCCGGCCTGTGCGCGGCATTGATCAGAACCCCTGACGAATGGGCGGCGCACGACCAGGCACGGGCACTCGCGTCGCTGCCGCTGTTCGAGATCGAGCGGATCGGTGACGCGCCCGTCGAGGCGATCGGCCACGGCGCGCCCGACCAGCCGCTCGCGGGCGTGCGCGTGCTCGATCTCACGCGCATCATCGCGGGGCCGGTCGCGGGCCGCACGCTGGCATCGCACGGGGCACAGACGCTGCTCGTCAACGGCCCGCACCTGCCGAACATCGCGTCGCTCGTGATCGACAACGGGCGCGGCAAGCGCTCGACGTGGATCGACCTGCGCGAGGTGGGCGGTGTCGCCACGTTGCGCGCGCTCGCACGCGACGCCGACGTATTCCTGCAGGCCTATCGCCCCGGCGCGCTCGCGGCGCGCGGGTTTTCGCCGCAGGCGCTGGCGGAGCTGCGACCCGGCATCGTCTGCGTGTCGGTGTCCGCATACGGGCACGCGGGGCCGTGGTCGATGCGGCGTGGCTTCGACAGTCTCGTGCAGTCGGCGAGCGGTATCGCGTGGCACGAGCAGCACGCCGCGCACGCGGACGGCCCGCGCCATCTGCCATGCCAGGCGCTCGATCATGCGACGGGTTATCTCGCGGCGTTCGGCGCGATGATCGCGCTCGCGCGCCGTGCGACCCAAGGGGGGAGCTGGCACGTGCGGCTCTCGCTCGCGCAGACGGGGCGCTGGCTGCAATCGTTCGGCACGGTGCCGGACGGCCTGCGGGCGCCGGATTTCACGTTCGACGACGTGCGCGACCGGATCGACCGGAGCGCGTCGCCGTTCGGCACGATCGATGCCGTGCGTCCGGCCGAACGCCTGTCGGCGACACCGCCGCGCTTCTCGAGGCCGCCCGTGCCGCTCGGCACGGACGAAGCATGCTGGTTGTGAGCGCCGGCGGCGCCGTACGCGGTGAGTATTGCCGGCGTTACTTGCGCAGTTCGACGACGAAGTCGTAGTAGTCGTTGCGGCAGTAGGTATCGGTGAGTTCGATCGCGCGCTGGTCGGCCGTATAACCGATCCGCGTGATCAGCAGCAGCGCGTCGTGCGGCGCGATGCCCATCTGTTGCGCGATCTCGTCGGTCGCATTGACCGCGCGGAAATGCTGCAGTGCGCGCACGATCGGCGTGCCGCGCGCTTCGAGATAGCTGTACAGCGAACCGCCGATCGCCTGCGGATCGGGAATCAGCGTGGCGGGGAACGTCGAATTCTCGACGGCCATCACGATGCCGTCGGCGAGGCGCAGGCGTTTCAGCCGTGTAACGGAGGCGGCCGGCGACAGGCCGAGCTGGATCACTTCGTCGCGATTCGCGGGCTGGATTTCGCGCTCGAGCCATTGCGAACTCGGCTTGAAGCCGCGGCGCTCGAGCATCTCGCTGAAGCTCGACAGCCGCGACAGCGGATCCTCGTAGCGCGGCCGGATGAAGTTGCCGGCCCCTTGCGTGCGGCGGATCAGGCCCTGCTCGACGAGCAGCGCGATCGCCTTGCGCGCGGTAATGCGCGACACGCCGAGCGCTTCGGACAGCACGCGTTCGGACGGCAGCGCCTCGCCGGCCGCCCAGCGATTGTCGTGGATCGCGTCGCCGAGCTTGCGGGCGAGCTGCAGGTAGAGCGGCGTGTCGTTGTCGGGGTCGGGGCGCAGGTCCTGCCAGCGGTCGTCCGTGGGTGCCTTCATGGAATGGGTATCGATCAGGGTGCCGGCCATTCTAAGTCATCATGCGGTGCCGTTATAGCCGGTTTTTGCCGCGTAACAGGTGGACGCCGCACCGATTGACTACACTGATGCGTCGTATTTGATGCTTCGGCCGCGGGTGCGCGGCCACGAATCCGCAGCGAGGAGCACATGACAGACACGATCGCCACGGTCGTCCTGCCGGACGGTGAGACGATTCCGAAACTCGGCCTGGGCACCTGGGAAATGGGCGAGCGGCCCGCGCGCCGGGCGGACGAGATCGCCGCATTGCGCGAGGGGATCGATCTCGGGATGACGCTGGTCGATACCGCCGAGATGTACGGCGACGGTGCGACCGAGGCACTCGTCGGCGAGGCGCTCGCCGGCCTGCGCGACGACGTGTTCCTGGTCAGCAAGGTGTATCCGCATCATGCGAGCCGGCGCGGCGTCGTCGCCGCGTGCGACGCGAGCCTCAAGCGTCTGCGTACCGATCGTCTCGACCTGTACCTGCTGCACTGGCGTGGTTCGGTGCCGCTCGAGGAGACCGTCGAGGGGTTCGAGGCGCTGCGACGCGCGGGCAAGATCCGCCACTGGGGCGTCAGCAACTTCGATACGGCCGACATGGCCGAGCTCGTCGACGAGGCGGGCGGGGGCGCGTGCGCGACCAACCAGATTCTCTACAACATCGCGCGGCGCGGCCCGGAATTCGACCTGCTGCCGTGGCTCGCCGATCATCGGATGCCGGCGATGGCCTACAGCCCGGTCGATCACGGACGGCTGCCGAAGCGTTCTCCGCTCGATGAAATCGCGCGGCAGCGCGGTGTGTCGGTCACGCGCGTCGCACTCGCCTGGGTGCTTGCGCAGCCGGGCGTGTTCGCGATTCCGAAGACGTCGCGGATCGAGCACGTGCGCGACAATCGCGCCGCGCTCGATCTCGTGTTGAGCGATGACGAGCGCGCGCAACTCGACGGGTACTTCCGTCCGCCGCGCAGCAAGCGCGCGCTCGAAATGCTCTGACCGCGTCGGGGGCAGGCGATGCGTCGGTCAGTGGCCATGGCCACTGGACGATCCGCCGTTGCCGCCATTGCCGCCGGCACTGCCGCTTCCATTGCCATTGCCGACGCCGTTGGCGCCACCGTTGCCAGCGCCGCCGCTACCGTTGCCATTACCGTTGCCACCGCCGTTGCCGTGACCGCCGGTGCCATGGCCGCCGGTGCCATGGCCGCCGCCGCCGGAACCACCGCCGGAACCGCCACCGGAACCACCGCTGGAACCGCCACCGGAACCGCCACCGGAACCACCGCCGGAACCGCCACCGGAACCACCGCCGGAACCGCCGCCGCCACCGCCGCCGGC
>NZ_QTQN01000007.1:0-227991 GCF_003853755.1 Burkholderia sp. Bp8984 | reverse complement strand
ATGTTCGTCGTGACCGGCATCAGTTCGGCATTGAACATGCTCCGCGTGAACGCCGATCCGCCGAAGGGCTGGACGGTAGTTGCGGATGCCCCGGCGCTTGACGAACCTTTCCCGCCGAAGGCCTTGCGATTCGGCAAGTCAGTCGAGACTAGGGACGGCGACGCGATCAGCGACTTCAACGAAGGCAACGATCCGCCGGCCGCGTGGCGCGATGCGAGCAAGACCGATGCCGAAAAGCAAGCCGACGACCCCTACGACCAGTACAAGGCAAAGAACGAGGACAGCGTCGCCCAAGGTACGGCCGCAACGGAAGCTGGACAACGTTACGAGGACCGCGCGCTGATGCGCATGGAAGCGCGCCGGACGTTGAACACCGAATGGCTCGATCGCGACGGCCACGTGATCGGCGAGGACGGCAAGAGCGCGATGCCCGAAGGCTACAAGGAATGGCGCGACCAGCAGATTGTCGATTGGCTCGATCGCGGCACGACCAACAGCCCGACGAATCACTCAACGACGATGACCAACCCCGAGCATGCCGAAAAGGCGCTTGCGTATGACGTTGCGGTGGGCCTGTGCTACATCACGCCCGAACAACTCTACGACTTGCGCATCGAGGCGGATTGGAGGATGGGAGATGGGATTCCCGATACTAACCCGAACAAAAAGTACGGCAAGTACTTTGACTCCGGAAATCTTGATCGAATGCCGATGCACGAATGGGTACATGCCAATAACAGTGAAGGCAAGATTCCTGATGCGATCACGGACGAGCGTGAAGGTGAGTTCTATCTGAAGGTCGGGGGTGTCGTATGAAGACGCTGATTGCTACATGGAAACGACGTGTGGCCATTGCTGTTTCAGTATGGCTAGTCGCCACCGTTCTCATGATCACGATGATGGCGCACATAGAACAGCCCGACCCGGGACATTTGGAAATAGGAGATTGGATGAAACGCTTCATTGTTGTACCTGGCCTGGCTGCGATCATGGTGTTTCTCTTCACCACGGCTATGACGCGCCCGGCACAAGCCGCCTCGGTTAAAGAGCCTGCCGTGAAGACAGCACCAGTGGCAGAAGAGCAGGTCAAGCCATTCGTTGCGCAAGTCGTCGGCCTAATCTGGTTGAATCCGCTGCAACGCATGGACTATCCGACCGAATGGCAATTGTTGTGGACGCAAGGACTTGCCGCACCGAACAAGGATGATGACATGGTGCGCACGAAGCCCGAAAAGTTCTCGTCCCTCCGATCGATCGGTGCACTCGTCTACGGCAACCGCGGAACGGAGACGTTCAAGGGCTTCTATCACAAGTACGTCAGAAAATTTCTCTTGTTGCCGCGCTCTCGCTATTTTGCGAATGCAAAATATTTCTACACCGTAAAATCCGAAAACACCAAAGATTGGCGCGAGCTTGCCGGAACACATATCGAGTTCGCGTTACCTCCAAGGCTCGATCCGATCGAAGCGAAGACGTACTTGACCAATGAGTTCGTCGAATGCTTCGAAATTGGCCCGCCATCACCGAAGACGCTTTGGAGCCGCGACACGCCTCCCGACGTGCAAATCACCCAAGGCGGCGCAAACGCCGGCTTCACATCGCTGAACAACGCGCTGGACTACTTGCAGGCGAACCCCGACAAGACCGTATGGGCAATGAACTGGGACGCTCCTAACTTCCCGCCCACGGATGCACAGATCAACGAAAACCTCGTCGTGCTGTTCCTCGCCGGCCCGAACTTCAACACCGAGCGCGAGCCGCTCGCCTGGATCGGCAAGGCCGCAACCGGCAACACGCACGATTTTTCACGGAAGGTCGGCACGACACGCGCCGTGCAGGCGTGGAAAGCCACGATCGATGAAGCAGCACGCAATGCCGGCGTCGCGGTCACTGACCTGAATTACATCGTCCACGACGCAGGTGTACCCAGCGACGCAGCGTCGTCACGCGTTGTCTCGCTCGCGCAGACCTTGACCGAAACCCTTCCTGAATATGACCACAGAAGTCAGACGTTCAACACGGCAGCACTCCTCGGCGACATGGGAACCGGCAGCGCATTGACCGACGTCGCACTCGCAATCGGCCGAATCAACCACTTTGGCGGCAATGCCTTGGTCGCCGGCACGACCGACCCCGAGCACCCCGTCGCCGTCGTCGTCAGACCACCGTCGAAGCTCACTCCGATCGATCCGGACCAAGACTGGTTCCGCGCACGCGGTGGAAACAACGCGTACCTCCCTTGGTGGGGGCGTCGACACGACACCGATTACGGCATGCAGGGCTATTCGTGGTGACGTAAGGCAGCGCTGTGGCGTGATTGCTTTGCTTGCGGATTCGCGACGTGTCGGAACGCGATCGACTGGACACATGACCGGTCGACAGTTCCAACGGGTCTGGCTTCGAGATGCCGCCAACCGCGACGCCGAACGGAAGCGGATTCAGCGGTTGGCCGTGTTGAGGTACGCGCCACTCCCGCCCTCCGGCGCGACACGCGCGGAAGGGCGGGGCAGGACCCCGGCCGTCAAGCCGGCAACGCGAACCGCGTAACGGCGTCGCGCAGCGCTTCGGCCTGGTCGCGCAGCGAATGCGCGGCCGCCGCGGCTTCCTCGACGAGTGCCGCGTTCTGCTGCGTGACCTGATCCATCTCGCCTACCGCACGGTTGACCTGCTCGATGCCCGCGCTCTGCTCGCGCGATGCATGACTGATCTCGTCGAGGATCTCGTTCACGCGCCGCACCGACTGCACGATCTCGGCCATCGTCTCGCCCGCGTTCGTGACGAGCGTCGCGCCGTGCTCGACGGTTTCGTTTGATGACTCGATGAGCGACTTGATCTCCTTCGCTGCCGTGGCCGAGCGTTGCGCGAGCGAGCGCACCTCGGCCGCGACCACCGCGAAGCCGCGGCCCTGTTCGCCCGCGCGCGCCGCTTCGACGGCCGCGTTCAGCGCGAGGATGTTGGTCTGGAACGCGATTCCGTCGATCACGCCGATGATGTCGCCGATCTTGTGCGAGCGGTCGGTGATCTCGTTCATCGTGCGCACGACATCGTCGACCACCTCGCTGCCGCGCGTCGCGACTTGCGCGGCCTGACCGGCGAGCGTGGCGGCCTGCGCGGCGCTGTCCGCGTTCTGCTTCACGTTCGCGGTCATCTGATCCATGCTCGACGCGGTCTGCACGAGCGCGGCCGCCTGTTCTTCGGTGCGCTGCGACAGGTCGGTGTTGCCCGACGCGATCTCGCTCGCGCCGACGTTGATGTTCTCCGTGCCCATCCGCACGCGCGACACCATGTCGATCAGTCCGCTCTGCATCGTGTGCAGCGCATGCAGCAGGCTGCCGCGGTCGTCATGCTTGACGTTCACGCGCGCGGTCAGGTCGCCCTGTGCGATGCGCCGCGCGGCGTCGAGCGCCACTTCGAGTTCGCCGCCGAGGTTCGCGCGCACGCTTTTCAGCACGAGCACCATCACGGCGGTCGCGATCGCGCCGAGCACGGCCGTCATCGCGAGCCAGCGGCCGACGCTCGCGAGCACGGCCGACCGCACGTCGTCCATGTACATGCCCGTCACGAGATACCAGTCCCACGGCGCGAAGCGCTGCACCGCACTGGTCTTGTCCTGCGGCTTGTCGGCACCCGGCTTCGGCCACAGATACTCGACGAAACCCTTGCCGCCTTCCATGTTGCCGGCCTTCACGATCTCGACGAACAGATGCTTGCCGCTCGGATCCGCGAAATTCGACACGTCCTTGCCGTTGAGCTCGCTCTTGATCGGATGCATCACGATCACCGGCTTCGAATCGTTGATCGAGATGTAGCCGTCGGTGCCGTAGCGCATCGCGGCGATCGCCTCGAGCGCCTTCTGCTTCGCGTCGGCCTCCGGCAATGCATTCTGTTGCGACAGCTTGTAGTAGTGGTCGGCGACGTTCGTCGCCTGCGCGACCAGCGACGCAAGCTGATCGCGGCGGTCCGTGATCATCGACGCGCGCGTCTGCCACGCGCCGATGCCGGCGATCACGAGCAGACCGAGCCACAGAATGACGATCATCGAGGCGAGTTTCTGATTCAGGGAAAGGGTGCGCATGGGTAGTGAGGTCGGTCGGTCGAACAGGCGCGCCGGAACGGCGTGACGGGATAACTCGTTGACGGCATGCAACGAACGTTGCCGTAGGCGGGAAATCCCTTAGAAACGGCAGCGGCCCGATACCGGTGAGCGCGGTGCGGGCATCTATGCATATACATATTCGGCGTCGCTATACTGTCGGGCGATGGCGCGCCGTGCCCGACGGTCGGGCGCACGGCGGCGAACGAACCTGAAAGGAGGCAACGATGCGAATTCTGGTGGTGGGGGCCGGCGCGGTCGGCGGATACTTCGGCGGCCGGCTCGCGGCGGCGGGGCGCGACGTGACGTTCCTGGTGCGCGACGGCCGCGCGGCCGCGCTCGCGCGCGACGGGCTCCTGATTCGCAGCCCGCGCGGCGACCTGACGCTCGCGAACGTGCAGACGGTGCGCGCGAGCGACACGGCCGGGCCGTTCGACCTGGTGCTGCTGAGCTGCAAGGCCTATAGCCTCGACGATGCTATTGCATCGTTCGCGCCATTCGTCGGGCCGTCGACGCTGATCCTGCCGATGCTCAACGGGATGCGCCACCTCGACGTGCTGCGCGAACGGTTCGGTGCCGCGCAGGTGCTCGGCGGCCTGTGCGTGATCGCGGCGACGCTCGATCGCGAACAGCGGGTCGTGCACCTGAACGACACGGCAGGGCTGTCGTTCGGCGAACTCGCCGGCGGCGAATCGGCGCGCGTGCGCGCGGTGGCCGACGTGCTCGGCGGCGCGGGCTTCGATGCGACGCTCAGCGACGACATCGCCTCGCGGATGTGGGACAAGTGGGTGTTCCTCGCGACGCTCGCGGCGAGCACGTCGCTGTTTCGCGGTTCGATCGGCGACATTCTGGCCGCGCCGGACGGCCGCCGCCTGCTCGAGACGATGCTCGACGAATGCAGCGCGATCGCCGCGCACAACGGTTACCGGCCCGATCCCGCCGCGGTCGAGCGGATGCAACGGATGGTGCTGACGCCGTCGCCGCTGACCGCGTCGATGCTGCGCGACGTCGAAAATCGCGCGCGGGTCGAAGCCGATCACGTGATCGGCGACCTGCTCGCGCGCCGAGACCCGCAGGCGGCGGATGCGTTGTCGCTGCTGCGGATCGCGTACAACCACCTCAAGACGTACGAGGTGCGCGTAGCGCGGGAAGGCGCGGCGGCGTAGCCGCGGCAGCGGCCGTGTCGTTTGTCAGGGCGAGTGCCGGAGCAGGCCTGATGGCGCGGGCGGATGCCGGCTAGACAGGATCCTTGCTTGGCGGTCCGTTGGGTTGCTGCGGATTGTCGTGAGGATGCCCCGGTGGCGGCGGTGACAGCGGATCGTCTTCCGGATCGCGGTTCGGGTCGGCCGGGGGCTCGGGCATCGGGGTCGTGTGGTCCATGGGGAACTCGCGCAAGGCGTGACGGCGGTGGCGCGGCGGGCGCGTCTCGTCTCCGTTATAGGCAATCGGACGGCTGTTTGCCGGGGGATTCTCGCGGCGGCATGCGGATTGCCGGCGACAGGCGAGCCGCTGCAGGTATCGCGCCGGATCGCGCGCAAACAGCGCCACGATGCGGGTGCGGCCGGCGCGCGCCGCGGTCAGCGCAGATCGGCGGGCGTATCGACGTCGCGCAGGATGCCGGGATCGTCGACCTCGAGCAGGTTCACCGGCGCGCTGGCGAACAGCGCGCGGGCGCCCGTATCGCCGTCCAGCGCGGCGAGCGCCTCGTAGTGGTGCGCGGCAAAGCCGACCGGATGGCCGCGCACGCCGCGGTGCACGGGGGCGACGATCGATGCATCGTCGGCGTCGAGGGCGCGTGTGACCGCTTCGTAGGTGGACGCAGCGATCCACGGCATGTCGCCGAGCGCGACCAGCCAGCCGGGCGCGTCCGGCGAGGTGCGAACACCGGCTGCCAGGCTCGCGCCCATGCCGCGCATCGCGTCGGGCGCATAGACGACCTGGCAGCCGGCGTCGTTCAGCAAAATCGCGAGTTTTTCGGCGCCGGGACGCACGACGGCGATCACCTCGGCCGTGGCCGCCGCCAGATGACGGGCGGCGGCGACCGCAACCGGCGTGCCGTCGGGAAGCCGCGCGAGCAGCTTGCTGTGCAGACCGCTTGGGTCGAAGCGTTGACCGAGACCGCCGGCGAGCAGGACGCCGGTGGCGAGTGACGCATAGGACATCGGCGCGGGGGGAGGGAAGGCAGGTGGCCCGATTGTGCGGGAGCGGGCGGGGATCGGCAAGTGCGGATGTTACCGACGCGGGGGCGTTGTCGTCGGAAAGAATGTCGGCGGGCGCGTTCGTCGAGCATGGTTTCCTCGACGGGGCCGTTTATGGAGTGCGATTCTCGTTACATCACGGTTCAATCGCGGTCGCTGAACGGCCAATGCCGCTAGTCCGACGGGTAATACGTGAAGCGGGTGCGAGGTAAAACCTCGATCGGTCATGGACGGCTTCGCGTGATCGCCGTCATCGGTTCCGTCAGACGAATCGTCTGTCGAGTGGCATGCGGATGTGTCGGTGTTGCGATTCGGCCGACGTGCCCATGACCGTCACCAAAGTGTCTTGACGTGCGCGTATGCACGGATCTTTTCGTCACGGGTGACGAGCGGCGCACCGAGCCGGCGCGCAGTCGCGACGATCATGCGGTCGGCTGGATCCTTGTGAAAAGTGCCGGGCAGCGCGGTGGACCTCGCGGCGATGTCGGCGTCGACCGGCACGAAGCGCATGCCGTCGATTTGCGCGACCGTCGCGAGCCACGCATCGACGTCCATCGTCAATGCGAGGCGCTCGTTGCGCACCAGCATCGCGATTTCCCATGCGGAGATCGCGGACGCAGCGAGTGCGCCCTCGCCGCGCGCGCGATCGATCGCGCTTCGCGCCTTCTTGCTGA
The DNA here is from genome assembly GCF_003853755.1 of Burkholderia sp. Bp8984. Lineage (NCBI taxonomy): Bacteria > Pseudomonadati > Pseudomonadota > Betaproteobacteria > Burkholderiales > Burkholderiaceae > Burkholderia > Burkholderia sp. Bp8984. The sequence continues at coordinate 221,026 of NZ_QTQN01000007.1, read as the reverse complement.
GCGACGGATCGCCCGCCACCCACCACACCAATGCATGCGTATCCAGCACGATCACCGCGACGCCTCCCAGTCATCTTCCGCAATCGGATCGAGAGGATTGTCGTAGCGCATGACCGAGCCGCGCAATATGTCCAACGGCTGAGCCTCGCGTGCGTGATACGGCCGGATCTCGAGCGTTGGCTTGCCGTGGTCGGTGACGATCAGGCTTTCTCCCGACGCCTCGACGAGCCGGAAGTATTCGAGCGCGCGAGCCTTGAATTCGGATTTCGATACGGGAGCGTGCGGCATCATGATATGAGCATGGTCATTTGACGATGGTCATTTTAGTTGTCGAGATGAAGTGGTGCAAGTAGCGTAGTCGGCCTTCCTGGCCGAGTGGGGCGGCGCTGGGCGAGTTGCCGCCCTACGCATCCGCCCATTTCCTCAACAGGTTGTGATAAATCCCCGTCAGGGAAATGACCATCGGATCCTTCGCGCCTTTTTCCGCGGAAAGCGCCTGAATCTGCGTATCGAGCTGAAACAGCAGCGTGCGGTCGCCATCGTCGCGCACCATGCTCTGGATCCAGAAGAACGACGCGACGCGCTCGCCGCGCGTGACCGGCGTGACGTGATGCAGGCTCGACGCCGGATACAGCACGAGATCGCCGGCCGGCAGCTTCGCGCGATGCACGCCGTACGTATCTTCCACGCACAGCTCGCCGCCGTCGTACGCGTCCGGTTCCTCCAGAAACAGCGTCGCCGACAGATCGCTGCGCACGCGGAAATCCGTGCCGCGCAGCAGCCGGATCGCGTTGTCGACGTGCGTGCCGAACGTCTCGCCGCCTTCATAGCGATTGAACAGCGGCGGAAACACCTTCAGCGGCAGCGCCGCCGAAAAGAACAGCGCATGCCGGGCCAGCGCATCCTGGATCGCATCGCCCGCCGCGCGCGCGACCGGCGAGCCTTCCGGCAACTGCCGGTTGCGTTTCGCGAGCGCCGACTGCGCGCCGGACGTCGCGTTGCCGTCGACCCAGTCGGCGGCACCGAGCATCTCGCGGCATCGCGCGACCTGTGCCTTGGTCAACACGCCGGGGATATGAAGCATCATGATTCGGATTCCATGCCGTGTGACGGCAACTGCATCGCCGCCGCGCGCAACGCATCGAGCGGCGACGACGCGAGATAGGCGCGCATCTTCGCGACGAACGCGGGGGTAGCGGTGGCCGGCACGCGCGCGAGCCAGACGAGGGCTTCGTCGACGCGCCCGCGCTCGGCGAGCAGTCGCGCATGGTTGAACTGGCCGCGAAAGTCGCCGGCCTCGGCGGCGCGCCGATAGTGGTCGAACGCGGCGTCGGCATCGGCGGTCACGACCCAGCCGTCCTCGTAGAACCCGCCAATCAGGTTGATCGATTTCGCATGGCCGAGCGCGGCCGCGCGGCGAAACCAGTCGAGCGCGGCCGCGCGATCCTCGTCGATGCCGTTGCCGAGCGCGAGCGCCGTCGCGTAGTTGTACATGCCCCAGTCGAGCCCGGCCTGCGCGGCGAGCCGATACCAGTACACGGCCACCGGCGCGCATGCCGCCGTCCCCCAGCCGAACTCGTAACAGCGGCCGAGCATGTTCATCGCCATCGGGTGACCGGCCCGCGCCGCGTGCCGGAACCAGCCGCATGCGGCGGCCGGATCGCGCGCGACGCCGTGCCCGTCGAGCAGGTACTGGCCGTAGACGGCCTGCGCGTCGACGATCCCGTTATCGGCGGCCGCCGCGACCCACGCGGCGGCGCGCTCGGGCGGCCCGGCCAGAATGTCGGCGAACGCGCGCGGCGACACTGACGCGAGCGCCTTCAGCGAGACGGTTTCCATCGATCAGTAGCGTGCGTTCAGCGTGACGAACGCCGAGCGGCCCGGCGCGATCGACGCATAGTGCGCCGGATACGCCTGATCGAAGTACGTGCGGTTGAACAAGTTGTTCACGTTCAGCTGCAGGTCGAGCTTCTTGTTGATCCGGTATTGCGCCATCGCGTCGAAGCGCCAGTACGACGGCACCGCACGCAGGTTCGCGGGATCGCCGAACACTTCCGACATGTAGAACGCGCCGCCGCCGACAGTGAACTTCGGCGTCACGTCGTAGTTCGACCACATCGTCAGGCTGTGCTTCGGCGTATTCGGGAAGCGGTTGCCGTCGTTCGCTGCATCCTTGCCGTTGTCGCGCAGCTCGCTCTTCATGTACGTATAGCCGCCGAACACCTGCCACTGCTTCGTGATCTGCCCGGCGACGCCGAGTTCGAGACCCTGCACGCGCTTGTTGCCGACCATCGCGTACTGGTTGTTCGGCAGCGTCACGCGCGCATTCGTCGTGTCGATCTGGAACAGCGCGGCGGTCAGCGACAGCTTGTCGTTCAGCACGTTCCACTTCGTGCCGAGCTCGATGCTGCGGTTCTTCTCGGGGGCCATCTGATCGGCGTTCGGGCCGACGCCGCCGCGGCCCGGCGTGAGCGACTGCGTTTCGCTGCCTTCGCCGAGCAGCATGCCGGCCGGCGTCGACGACGTCGCATACGACGCGTAGATGCTGCCGTTCCGCGCGGGCTTGAACACGAGGCCGGCCTGCCAGTTGAAGAGCGTGTCGTCGCGCGTGTAGGTCTTGCCGCCGTTGGCCTTGGTGTCGGTGAAGCGGGTCGAGTAATCGTCGACGCGCACGCCGGCGTTCACCTGCCAGCGCGGCGTGAGCTCGATCGTGTCGAAGCCGTAGATCGACTTGGTCGTGGTGCGTGCATGCGCATAGTCGTTGTTGCGCGTGACGGAGCCGGCCCACGGATCGTTCGGATCAGGCGACCACAGGCTCGTGCAGTTGTAGCCGGACGGCGCGCCGATGCCTTTCTGGCAGATGGTGCCCTTGTCGGTCGCGACCGTGTACGAATCGCGCTTGCCCCATTCGCGCGTCAGCTCGATGCCGGTCGTGAAGCTGTGCTTGAACGGGCCGGTGCGGAATTCGCCGAACAGTTCGGTCAGGTTCGCGAGGCTGTTGATCGAGCTGTCGCAGTTGTTGTTGCGGCGCCAGACACGGCCGTTGACCACGTTGCCCTGGCTGTCGTCGGGCTGCGTCCAGATGTAGTCCTGCGTCGATTCCGTGTAGCGCGTGGTGTTGCGCACCGTCAGATTCGACGTGATGTCGTGCTCGATCTTGATCGTGCTGATGTCCGAGGTGGTCTTGCGGAAGTCGCGGTCGATCAGGCCGTAGAAGTTGTGACGGTCGACCGGCGCCGGATAGATCGTGTCGACGTTCGCGGGCTTGTTCGACGTCGTGTAGAAGTACGGAATGCCGCCGTCGGGCATGTCGTCGGTCGACAGGTGGTAGTAGCTCGCGGTCACGCGCGTCGGCGTGCCGAGGCCGAACGCGATCGACGGCGCGACGCCCCAGCGCTCGTTGTTGACGGCGTCGCGGCCGGCGACGTCGTTGTTGTGGCTCATCAGGTTCAGGCGGAACGCGGCGTGATCGGCGAACTGCCAGTTGCCGTCGGCGGTGAAGCGGCGGTAGCGGTCGGTGCCGAGGCCCGCGCTCGCGGCGGCCGTCGTGCCGAGGTGCGGCGCCTTCGTGATCAGGTTGATGCTGCCGCCCGCGCCGCCGCGGCCGCCGTACGCGCCGTCGGAGCCCTTGGTGATCTCGACGCGTTCCGTGTTGAAGATCTCGCGCGTGGTCGCGCCCGTGTCGCGCATCCCGTCGACGAACATGCTGCCCTGCGTGTCGTAGCCGCGGATGAACGGGCGGTCGCCGAGCGGGTTGCCGCCTTCGCCGGCGCCGAACGTGATGCCGGGCACGGTGCGCAGCGCTTCGGTCAGCGTCGCCGCGCCGCTGTTCCGGATCAGTTCCTGCGGGATCACGGTCACCGACTTCGGCGTGTCGACGAGCGGCGCGGTGAATTTCGCGGATGCGGAAAAGTCGGCCTTGTAGCTGTGCTCGGCCTTGCCCTGGACCTCGATCGGCGCGAGATGGCCTTCGGTGCCGACCGGGGCGGATGGCGGCGTGCCGTCGGCGAACGCCGGGCTCGCGGCGAGTACGCTGCACAGGGTGGTGAATTTGCCGAGCTTCTGCTCGTCAGGACGGGACTTCATGGTGCGCTTCGACCTCGCAGTATGGCCCCGGGAACGACGCGCTACGGAAATGTGCATGCCGCCCGGAATTATTACGATTTGTTTTCAGGCGGCATTCTATGTAATTTCTTTTTAAATGAGAAGCGTTCCTGTTCGCATTTGCGAGGAGAATGTTGACGAATGTGGCGGAGGGCTGCCGAGCGCGTGGGGGCCGCGGCGATGGCCGAATGGCCGAGTGGGAAAGGCGTGTCGGGCGATTTACAGTGATCGGGTCTTCACTCGTCCAAAATGACAGCAAGGTGATAATATGACTGCATTGAAAGCAAATGTAGTGAGGCGCATCATGCCTGTGATCACTGTTAGAAACCTGCCCGACGAGGTGCATCGCGCGCTTCGAATCCGTGCTGCACAACATGGCCGCAGTACCGAGGCCGAGGTGCGCGATATCCTCGAGCAGGCCGTTCGGCCCGGCGGACGTCCCAGGCTGGGAACGCTGCTGGCGGAGATCGGGAGAGAGGCCGGCGGCATCGATTTCGAGGTTCAGCGCGATCAATCGCCAACCGATCCGATGAGCTTCGAATGATTCTGGTCGATACCAACGTCATTTCGGAGCCGCTGCGACGCGAACCGAGCGCGGCCGTGATCGAATGGCTCGACGCGCAAAACGTCGAGACGCTGTTTCTTGCCGCGATCAGTCTGGCCGAGATGCGATTCGGCGTGGCCGCGTTGCCGGAGGGGCGCAGGCGAGACTGGCTGCACCAAAACATCGAGCAACGCGTCGTGCCGTTGTTTCGCGGGCGGATTCTGCCGTTCGACGATGCGGCCAGTGACGCATATGCGAGCCTACGCGGGAAGGCGCGCGCCCTGGGGCACACGATGGCGCCTGCCGATGGCTTCATCGCTGCAACCGCCGCAGCCAACGGGTTGATCGTGGCTACGCGCGACGTCGCACCGTTCGAAGCAGCGGGCCTGCGCGTGATCGATCCGTGGGCTCGCTAACTTCCGGCCGGTCGCCTCGATATCACCCGCGCCGAAAATGAAAACGCGCCGTGCAAGGCGGCGCGTCGTGCGTTGCTTCGGCGCGCGGCGCTCGATCTTCAGCAATCTCGAGTCTGGCCGCGCGACACTGGATGCGGGTCAATCGATTCCGTGAAACACCGCATCCTCCGGCCCGAGGTACGCCGGCGGGCGCCACGTCGCATCGCGCATCGAATGCTGGACGAGATTCTCGACGCCGAGCAGCACCGCGAAGATCGCCATCCGCACCGGAATGCCGTTGTCGGTCTGCCGGAAGATCGCGAGTCGCGGATCGCGGTTCAAGTCGACCGACAGGTCGTTCGCGCCGGGCCGGCTGTCGCGCGGCAGCGGGTGCATGATCAGCGTTTCGGGCTTGCAGACGGAGTCGACGAGCGCCTGGTTGATCTGGAAATCCGGCGTATAGCCCTCGAACGACTCGTCGGTGAAGCGCTCCTTCTGGATCCGCGTCGCATAGACGACGTCCGCGCCGCGCAGCCCGCCCGCGAGGTCGTTCGTCTGCTCGATCACGTGGCCGTTCGTCGCAATCTGGTCGATGATGTACGCGGGCATTTCGAGCGTCGGCGGCGACACGAGCGTGAACTTCAGTCCGCGGTACAGCGCGAGCAGCTTGACGAGCGAATGCACGGTACGGCCGTATTTCAGGTCGCCGACGAGCGCGATATGCGCGCCGTCGACGATCTTGCCGAGCCGCGAGAACTCGCGCTGGATCGTATAGAGATCGAGGAGTGCCTGGCTCGGGTGCTCGCCCGGGCCGTCGCCGCCGTTGATCACCGGCAGGTTGGTCGCGCGCGCGAATTCGGCTACCGAGCCTTTCTCCGGGTGGCGGATCACGAGTGCGTCGACGTAGCCGGCCATCACGCGGCTCGTGTCGTAGATCGATTCGCCCTTGGCCATCGACGAGAACGTGAAACCGGTCGTGTCGCACACCGAGCCGCCGAGCCGGCAAAAGGCCGCGCCGAACGACACGCGCGTGCGCGTGCTGGCTTCGAAGAACAGGTTGCCGAGCACCGCGCCCTCGAGCACGCGCGAGATCTTGTGGCGGCGCGCGATCGGCTGCATCACGTCGGCGACGCGGAACAGCGCCTCGACCGAGTCGCGCGAGAACTGGTCCACCGAGATCAACTGCGGCTTGCCTTCGAACAGGAATTGCTTTGCGAGCTCCTGTTTGTCTACGCTTTGCGTATAGTCTCCGCCGTCCGGTGCCGAGCGCTCGACGATTTCCGACACGAAGCGTTCGACGATCTCGGGCATCCCGCGCGATTCCTGCGAGTCGTCGGGCAACAGCCACGTGTCGAGCGCGCGGCGGCTCACGCCGATGCGGTTCGCGAACGCTTCGCGGGTCATGTTGAGGCGGCGCATCGCGTCGCGCAGGAAGGCTTGCTGGGGAACGGTCATCGGGGGCACCTGATGGGAATATACGCGGTGCGTATATTAGTTCGCGCGCCGACGAAGTCAAGGAAAATCTGTGCGACCGGCCGTGTCGTGCTCGGGCGCTGGCGCGGTCGGCACTGGCGCACGGCGGCCGTCTCCGTATAATCAGGTCAGGCCCCGTGTCCTGCACGCCGCAGGGCACCACGCCGCATACGATTCGCCCGGTCGGGCATGTTGACTCGAAGGAGAATGAGCATGACGCGTACGATTGCTGCAGTGCTGCTGGTGGTGACCGCCGCGCTCGCCGGTTGCAATACCGTTGCAGGCATGGGGCAGGACATTTCGAAGGGTGGCCAGGCAATCAGCGATACGGCTGAGAAGGCCAAATAAGCTGCCGGGTTCCGGAATGCAGAAGGCGCCGGGCCGTCCCGCGATTGCGGGGCGGCCCGGCGCCTTTTTCACGGTGCGTGGTGCGTGGTGTGCGGTATCAGGCGGTTTCCACGAACGCGTAACGGCCCTCGACCTTGCGCGGCGTGAACCAGCCGAAGTCGGGGAACAGCCGGTTGCGGACGAACCAGACGTAGCCGACCAGGATGACCGTCACCCCGAGGGTCGGCAGCGCGGTCGACGGATCGCGGCCGAGATCGGCGATGGTCTTCGGTACCTGCAGCAGCGACAGAATGATGAACGCGTGATATGCGCCGACGCGATGGGTCGCGAAGCCCCAGATGAACAGCAGCGACAGCGGCACCGTCAGTGCGAGGAACAGCGCCGCGGCGCCGATGCTGAGTGTGTCCACCAGGATGAGATAGGCGAGTGCGACGCTGATCACCAACTGCGCGACGCCGAGCCCGATCAGGACCCGCGTATGCACCTTGTTCTTCCTGCACAGCTCGGGGTCGGGGCGCGACGCGATCAGGCGCGCGAGCACGCGATCCTTGAGGCCCTGTCCGGCCAGCTCGGCCAGCACGTCGGCTTTCCTCGCACCCGCGGACAGCAGCGCCGCGATTCTTGTCTTGGCTTCCTTCTTGTTCATGATGATGCGAATTATTGTTCGGTGGTTGTCAAATGGCCCGGCCACGCGAATATTGCATCTTGTGCGACGGTGCGCAACGATTTTGCCGCGGGCGGATACATTCCTACAGTCGCCGCGCACGCGGATCAATCGGTAGCAGTCGACGTGGATGCCGCTGGGCGCGCTGGCGACCTCGACCGTGAGTCCGTTGCGCATGCCGGCGGCTCGCGCCGCCGCGTCGCGCCCACCAGCATTCCCGCGACGACGAGCGCGATGCCGAGGAGTCGCGTGCCGCCCAGGGTCTCGCCGAACAGCGCGACCGCGAACAGCACGGCCGAGACCGGCGCAACCGCCGTGAACAGCGCGGCTTCGGTGCCGCTCGTGCGCGCCGAACCCGCATACCAGCACAGATAGCCGAGCACGGTCGGCACCAGCGCGTAGTACACGATCGCCGACACCGCGCCGACGTTCCAGTTCGTCGCGAGCGCGTGCCATTCGAACGCGGCCGGCACCAGTGCGAGCACGAAGCCGAGGCCCGACATCGCCGTCGACAGCGTGAGCGGCGGCAACGGCGCCGACAGCCGCCGGTTGAGCAGGATGAACACGGCCTCGCATGCGACGGCCGCCAGCACCAGCGCGTCGCCGGCGAGCGTCCGGAGCGACGGCATGGCCTGGCCGGGCGCGAACGTGACCAACAGCACGCCGGCGGTGGCGAGCGCGGCCGCGCTCCAGTCGCGCCGCGTCTGCCGCTCGCGCAGCACGACCGCCGCGATCAGCGTCGACATCGCCGGCAGCGTGCCGAGCATCACGCCCGCATCGACCGGCGACGACAGCTTCGTGCCGCTGATCAGCAGCACCGTATAGCCGACCCCGCCCGCCGCAGCCTGCACGACCAGCAGCACGGCGTCGCGTGCGGAGAGCCGCGGCCATCGCAGCCGCTGCGCCCGCATCAACGCGAACAGCAACGGGGTTGCGATCAGGAAGCGCAGCGCGGTGGCGGCGAACGGCGGCAGGCCGCCGGCCGCGAGGCGGCTCGCGATGACGGTGCTGCCGACGCCCGCCATCGCGGCGGCGAGATAGAGATAGCCGATCAGTCGTGTTTTCATGTGCCGCATGGTCGCGTGCGGCGGCGCGGGCGTCTTGAACGAAATTGCAGCGGCGCCGGCGAGCGGAGCGGGTGAGGGGAAGGGTATTGCGCTCGGTGTCCCCGGATGACCGGTGGCACCGCCATCAAGCGTCATCGTTGGTGCTGAACGGCGGCGATCGGCGACGTCGCGCCACGGCGGCGGCCGTGCCGGGACCGTGACGTCCGTCAGCCGGCCTGCGTGAATCGTCCCGGCGTGATCCCGAACTGGCGTGCGAACGCGCGCGTCAGGTGGCTCTGGTCGGCAAAACCGGCTTCGGCCGCGGCATCCGCGATCGGCCGGCCGCTCGCGAGCAGTGCCCGCGCCAGCCGTGTGCGCGACTGCACCAGATACGCGTGCGGCGTGATGCCGAGTTCGCGCGCGAACCCGCGCAGCAACTGGAAGCGGCTCACGCCACTCAGGCCGGCGAGTTCGGCCAGCGAGACGGGTGCGGCGGGCGCCGCATCGAGCCGCTCGCGGGCCACGCGGATCGCCGGCGCGACGCCGGCGGCCGGCAGCGCCCGGTTCGAATGCCGCGCAAGCAGCCCGGCGACCAGTGTCACGAGCGCCTCGTCGCGGGCGAGCGGCATGGTATCTCCTGCGACGATTCGAGCATGCAACCGGCCGAACGCGGCCGCGAGCCGCGCGTCGCGCACGGCCGGATGCGCGAGCTCGACGCCGCCGACGCCTTCTTCCGCCGCGACGCCCGCGACCAGCGCCGGCGCGAGGTACAGCATCCGCCAGCGCCGGGCCGTGCGCGTCCCGATCGGCATGCCGTCGTGCATCTCGCCCGGATTGACCATGATCGCGTCGCCGGCCAGCGCGTCGACCTGCCCGCGGCCGCTCCAGGACCGGTGCGCGCCGCTGACGATCACGCCGACCCCGAATTCGTCGTGCGCGTGCCGCGGAAACGTGCGGTCGGACTCGAGGCTGATCGCCTCGATGCCTTCATCGGTCCGTCGGTAGTGGGTGACACGGTGCATGGGGGCTCCTCGCGCCGGCAGCGGCGCGGATCACGTGCACTGTAGCGCGTTCCGGCGGCGCGCGCCCTTCATCCTTTTGGCCGATACCGTTCGGCGCGTGCAGCCCGCACCATGTGCACATGAGCAGCGTACACGGCCCGCCGGGCCTGAAGCTGCGCGGGAGACGGCAGGTGGAACGACAGGATCCGGTATTCATTCAGGTTGGCGCGCTCGCGGACGGCTTTGCGCCGGACGCGAACATCCTCACGCCCGTGAACGCGCTCGTCGGGCGGTCCCTGGCCCTTGGCGACGCAACGGGCGCATGGCGCGTCTATACGTTCGAGGCGGGTGCGCTGCAATGGTGCGATGCGGCGACCGACACGGGCGGCCGTGCGCCGTGCCGCGTCACGCGGCTGCGCGACGACCTGTACTTCGTCGACTACATCGATCCGGTGGCGCGCGCGACGTCCGTCAGCCTCGTGATCGACGTCGGCCGCGGCGTGTGGACGTCGGTGATCGGCACGCTGCCGACCGAGGCCGACACGCATGTCGACGCGTTCACGCGCGTCGCGCGCGGGTTGCCGCTGACTGGCGTCGACGCGGCATTCCGGCACGGCACGCTCGGCGGCCATGCGCAGCCGGGCCCGTTGCATGGGCCCACGCGCGAACTGATCGGCAAGCGGACGATGTATCGCTACAGCCCGACCGAATGCTACGAGCACATCTACCTGAACGAGAACTTCTACGCATGGCAGTGCCTGCAGGGCGTAGAAGGCGGGCTGGCGGACGTGGATCGCTGCCATTACTTCAGGATTGCCGATGAACTGTATCTGTTCGTGTGGCGCGAAAAAGTGGTGCCGACGCTCGGCGTCGTGCTGATCGACCTCGCGCAACGCAAGACGGACGGCAAGATCTTCGGCTATCAGGGCGGCGACTTCGGCACGTTGTCGAACTTCCCGATCGGTGCGCATGCGCAGGTGCTGAACGAAACCGTGCATCCGCTCGGCGGCGAGGCGCAATGATGAGCGCCGTGCCGGGCAGCGCCCGCCTGCGTGCGGATTTCAGCGGACGCGTCGTGCTGGTCACGGGCGCCGCGCAGGGGATCGGCGCGGCAATCGCGCGCCGTTTCGCGGAATCCGATGCATTCGTCGCGCTCGCCGATCTCAACGGCGATGCCGCTGCCGCGCAGGCGGACGCGCTCGCCAGTGCGGGCGGCGACGCGCGCGCGTATCGCGTCGACGCCGCGAGCCGCGACGAACTCGGCGCGCTCGTCGCGGCGGTCGAGCGCGACGGCGGCCGGCTCGACGTCGTCGTTCACAACGCCGCGTACTTCCCGCTGACCCCGTTTGCGCAGATCGACGAGCCGATGCTCGAACGCACGCTGTCGGTCAACCTGTCGGCGCTGTTCTGGCTCGCGCAGGCCGCGCTGCCGGTGTTCGAGCGTGCGGGAGCGGGGCGGCTGCTCGTCACGTCGTCGGTGACCGGGCCGCGCGTCGTCTATCCGGGGCTCGCGCACTACGCGGCGTCGAAGGCCGGCGTGAACGGCTTCATCCGCGCGGCGGCGCTCGAACTCGCGCGTCGCAACGTGACGGTCAACGGCGTCGAGCCGGGGATGATCCGCACGCCGGCCGCCGGCAATCTCGGCGACGCGTCGGTCGCCGCGCAGATCGCGCGCGACATTCCGCTCGCGCGGATGGGCGAGCCGGAGGACGTCGCGAACGCGATGCTGTTTCTCGCGTCGGCCGATGCGGCGTACATCACCGGGCAGACGATCGTCGTCGACGGGGGCGCGACGCTGCCGGAGAGCGGGGCCGTGCTGGGCGACGGGTAAGCGGAGCGTGCGCGATCGTGCGATCGCGGCCGTCGAATGTGCCGGCCGCGGTGTCGTCGGCCAAGCCGCGCACCGTCGCGGCTACAGCCAGCCGTTGCGGATGAACTCCACGATCGAGTATCGGCGAGGTTCGAGTTCGTGCTGCCGGACGGTCTCGACGATCCGCGACACGCCGTCCGCGTAAGGCGACGCGCCGTACACGCGCGATTCGAACTGCAGGCTGCATGCGCCATCCTCGATGCGGATCCGGTGGAACGCATGGCGGCCGAGCTGATCGTCGGGAATCTGCAGGGCGTCGCGCTGTTCGTCGGGGTCGCGCACGGAGCGGATGTCCTGCGCCGGCACGCCGAGCGACTGGCCGATGCCGACCGCGGTGCCCGGCACGGACGTCTTGCCGGCCTGGTGCGACTCCGTCACGCTGATGCGGCAGTCGCGAAACAGATGACCGCTGGTTTCCAGCATGCTCATGAACTTCAGCATCAGGATGTTCGTATTCGGACAAAGCACGACGGGGAAGTCGTGCGATCCGGTTTCGAGCTCGGAGCCGGTGGACAGCTCGACGAGCGGCGAGCCCGTTGCGCGGCAGAATTCGATCGCGGCAGGTAGCTCGCGGCCGGATCCGGCGTGCACGACGATCGAACGCGTCTCGGTGCGTGCGGGGTCCGACCAGGCCGTCACGCGACAGGTTGCGGGGTCGAGCCGGTGCGAGCCGAGCAGTTCGGTTGCCAGCTTGCCGGTGCCAACGACGAGTACTTGCATGGGATAGACGGGTTGAGGTTCGGGTTTCGTTACGGAAACGGCGCGGGCCGTTCAAGGACCCGGCGCGATCACGGGGCACCGCGCGGCGCACCGTGTTCGCGCATTATGCCCGGCCGTCGGCTGTCCGCTGTCCGCTGTCCGCTGTCCGCCGTCCACCGCCCACCGCCCACCGCCCACTGCTCACTGCTCACTGCCCACTGCCCACCGTCCACCGTCCACCGTCCACCGCCCACCGCCTAACGCCTACCTCCTGCCGTCCACCGTCATGCGCGGTGCGCGCCTTCATGGCTGCGGATCAACCGAGCGGCTGCGTTGGCGGTGACGCATTTATCGCCGTGCGCACGCGGCATGAACGGCGCTACGCTGTCGAAACGGTGGCCACGCGCGTCCGTGTCGGTACCGGCATCGCCCCGAACCACGTATCATCCAACCCCCTCGACCCAGGAGAGCACATCGATGGAACACGACCTGAAAGGCAAGGCAGTCGCGATCACCGGCGGATTCGGCCATCTCGGCGTCGCCACGGCCGCCTGGCTCGGCCAGCGCGGCGCGCGCGTCGCGCTGATCGGCCGCGGCGCGCCGCCGGACGCGCAGGCGTTGCCCGGCGTGCCGGCCGATGCGCTGCGCATCGGCGGCATCGACCTCGTCGATCCGCAGGCGGCTGCGCGCGCCCTTGAAGCGGTGAATCGCGAATTCGGCCGGGTCGACGCGCTGCTGAACATCGCGGGCGCGTTCGTCTGGCAGACGATCGCCGACGGCGACGCGGCCACGTGGGACCGCATGTACGAACTGAACGTGAAGACGGCATTGAACGCGTCGAAGGCCGCGCTGCCGTATCTGGTGACGAGCCGGGCTGGCCGCATCGTCAACATCGGCGCGGGCGCGGCGTTCAAGGCGGGCACCGGGATGGGTGCCTATGCGGCCGCGAAGGCGGGCGTCGCGCGGCTCACCGAGGCGCTGGCGGCGGAACTGCTCGATCGCGGCGTGACCGTGAACGCGCTGCTGCCGAGCATCATCGACACGCCGCCGAACCGTGCGGACATGCCGGATGCGGATTTCACGCGCTGGGTCCGGCCCGAACAGCTGGCGGCGACGATCGGGTTCCTGCTGTCGCCCGACGCGCAGGCGATCACCGGCGCATCGATTCCGGTGAGCGGTCGCGTGGCGTAGTCGGGAGCGGGTTATCGCATTCGAGTGCGGCGGCGGGGCATGCGAAATCGCGCACGCGAGATTTCCGCGATCGTCGCGATTTCGATCAGATCCGGCCGTCGCCCTGGATCGCGGCCATCGAGAGGGCGCCGAACGGCGCCCGGCGTTCCGGCGGATTCACTGCTTCGGCCATGGCGCGATTCCTGTCGGTGCGGGATGCGCGGCTGCGCCCGGTGCGTGCCTGCATGCCGCTGACCATCACCGTATACTGGGCGTTCCACACCATATGACTGAAGCCGTGACCAAGCCTGCCTCCGCGGATACGCTCGCCGACGATCCGCGTCCGACCCCGCCCGAACAACCCGAACTGGAAGACTGCTGCAACAGCGGCTGCTCGCCGTGCGTGTTCGACCTGTACGACGAAGCGCTGGCGCGCTATCGCGTCGAGCTGGCCGAATGGGAAGCACGGCACGCGCAATTCAAGCATCACCAGTGAGCCCGCCGCCGGCAAGCGGGCGCGCATGCCGCGATTCGCTGCCGGGGCGGGCTTCCCTGGCCGGCGTCGTCACGCGATGGCGCGCCCCCGCCGATGCATCGGCCCCAATGCGGCCGACAACGCGACGCACGCCAGCAGCACGGCCGCCAGCGCCCACATCGCCGTCCTGAACCCCTGCACGTAGTCGAGCGCACGCGGCTGCGCGCCGAGCCGCGCGAAGAACAGCCCGCCCAGCGTCGCGGCGCCGACGGCCGCGCCAATCTGCAGCATCGCGGTGACCATGCCGGATGCGACCCCGGCGCGCGCCGCGTCGACTTCCGCGAGCACGATCCGCACGACCGACGGCAGCACGAGGCCTTGCCCGATGCCGATCGCCGCGATGCCCGCGTAAAAGCCCGGGCCGGGCGCATGATCGCCGGCCAGCGCGGCGGCGGTCGCGACGCCGGCCGCGAGCATCGCGAAGCCGAGCGTGAGCACGCGATAGCCGCCGAACCGCTCGACGAGACGCGGCATCAGCAGCGGGCTCGCGAGAAAGCCGATGCCGAGCGGCAGGATCGCCAGCCCCGACGCGAGCGGCGACCAGTTCAGGCAGCCTTGCAGATAGATGCCGTAGCTCAGGAAGAACGCGCTCAGCATGTAGAACAGGAACGCGAGCGTGAGCCCGAGCGCGACGACCGGATTGCGCAGCAGGCGCACGTCGAGCAGCGGGTCGCGGCCGCTGGCGAGCCGGCGCGCTTCGACCGCCAGCAGCGCGCCGAGCATCGGCAGCGCACCGACGACGCACGCGATCATCCACAGCGGCCAGCCCGCCTCGCGTCCGTGCGTGAGCGGATAGACGAGCATCAGCAGGAACAGCGACAGCAGCACCGTGCCGGGCACGTCGATGCGCTGGCCGCGCGGTGGCCGGCTTTCCGGGATGAAGCGCCAGCTGCCGAGCAGCGCGAGGATGCCGATCGGCACGTTGACCAGGAAGATCGCGCGCCAGCCGAGCCCGAACGGATGCAGGTCGATCAGCGCGCCGCCGCCGAGCTGGCCGATCACGGCCGCGAGGCCGAACACGAAACCGTAGAAGCCCATCACGCGCACCTGCTCCTGCGGGCTGAACACGCTGCGGATCGTCGCGAGCACCTGCGGCGCGAGGATCGCGGCGAACAGGCCCTGCAGCACGCGGCCGCCGACCAGCACCGCGCCGCTGCCGGCGAGCCCGCACAGCGCCGACGCGACGACGAACCCGGCCATCCCGATCATGAACATCCGCTTGCGGCCGTACAGGTCGCCGAGACGCCCGCCGGTGATCTGCACGACCGCGTTCGCGCACGCGTAGGCCGACACGACGAGCTGCAGCTCGGCCGGCCGCGCGCCGATGCCGTCGCGGATGGCCGGCAGCGCGAGATTCACGATGAAGTAGTCGAGCGGCGGCAGAATGGCGCCGACCAGCAGGACCACGAGCGCCCAGCCGTGATGGCTGCGCGGCGGTGTCGCGGCAGCCGCGCCGGCCGGCGCGCAACGGGCGAGGGTGTTGTCGGTCATGAAAGGAAATCCGGAAGAATGGCGGCCGCAACGCATGCCGAATCCCGTGGAAACGGGTTCGGCGGGCCGTTGAACCGATATTCTGCGGACCGCCGATGAATCGGAAAAGCGGGAATTGGTGGTAGCATCCATCGGGTTATTCGATGGATGGAGGGTGCGATGCGCGGTTTCGATCTGGATCAGTTACGCACGTTCGCGGCGGTGGCGGATGCGGGCAGCCTTACGGCGGCCGCGCCGCTGCTGCATCTGTCACAGTCGACGGTCAGCGAGCAGGTGCGCAAGCTCGAGTCGCGCGCCGGCGTGCCGCTGTTCGTGCGCAGCAAGCGCGGCGTCGAGCCGACGCCGGCCGGCGCGCGCCTGCTGCAGCATGCGCGGCGCATCGTCGCGCTGAACGAGGCCGCGTTCGACGAAGTGCGCGGACAGGCGATCAAGGGCGAATTGCGCGTCGCGATCACCGACTACTACCGGACGCATGAAGTCGCGGGCCTGCTCGCGCGGTTGCGGGAGTGCTACCCGCAACTGAGCCTGCATGTGAGCGCGATGAAGAGCGCGGAGATCGAAGCTGCCCATGCGCGCGGGCAGATCGATCTTGGCGTCGTGATGAACCTGTCGAGCGGCCCGTTCCGGCCCGCGTCGGCCGATACGCGCTGGGTGCTGCGGCGCGAGCCGCTGTCGTGGGTCACGTCGCCCGCGCTCGCCGAGCAGTTGCCCGAGCCGTTGCCGCTCGTGCTGCTGCCGGACGACTGCATGATGCATCAGATCGCGGTGCGCTCGCTCGACGAGCAGCACGCGCCGTACGTGCTCGTGCACAGCGCGTCGGGCGTCGCGGGGCTGCAGTCGATGCTGGCGGCGGGGCTCGGCGTCGGCTGCCTGTGCGCGTCGGCGATCGGCGAGGGCCTCGTGCGGCTCGGCGCGAAATACCGGCTGCCGACGCTGCCCGACGCGGTGTTCTCGCTGACGCCGCCGATGCCGGGCGAGCGCGAGACGGTCACGCAGGCGCGCGAGGTGCTGTCGCGGCAGTTGCTGATGTAAAGCGTGAAGCACGCTTGCGCGTCGGCGCAGCGGCACGTATTCGACGGGAGTCGGTACCGATGAAAATATCGAGAGATTTCGGGATCGTCGTTCGACGCGCGGCGCTGGTCGAGAAAGACGTCGACCTGTCCGCGCTCATGCGCGAATTCAATTTCGCCGACTGTTTCGACGAGTCGGACCGGCTGGTGTCGCTCGGCCCGTTCTTCGGCGGCGACGCCGTCGATGCGTGCATGAGGTCGCTCGAACGGCGCGGGCTGGTCTACTTCGACGATTTCTTCATCGTCGAGCAAACGTATCCCGGCTGGTGCGAGCTGGAAGCGTTCTGAACGTTGCGTAGCAGGGGGCGATACGCATGAACGACGAACTGAAAAGCGAGATGGCCGCGCGATTGGCGCACGCGCTCGAGCGGGTGATCGACGAGCGCTCGCTGATCCGTTTCCTGCGCGTGCTCGGCCATGACTGGCACAAGGAGCGCCAGCTCGAGGCCGACTTGCCGCCGGCGCCGTATGCGGCCGCCGCGCTCGGCTGGGAAAACCGCTCGATCGGCGAGTACCTGGAGGCGATGGTCGACTGGGCCGAGGCGTCCGAGGAGGGGCTGCGCTGCTACGACCTGCCCGACAACCCGTGGCGGCGCATGGCCGACATCCTGTTCGCCGGCAAGATCCACGAATAGCGCGCGCCGCGGCGATTCGCGCGTGCGGCGGGCGGGAACGGCCTAGTCGGCCGTCCCTTCGGCATACGCACGCAGCCCGTTCGCCAGCGCATCGAACACGGCCCGGCAACGCGGGCTCGTCCGCAGATCCTCGTGCATGACCATCCAGGTTTCCAGTTTCGTCGCGGGCCCGTCCGGCAGCACGCGCACGAGCCGCGCATCGCGCTGCGCGAGCCGGTTCTGGCAGAAGCCGATCCCGTAGCCCGCGCGAATCATCGCGAGCTGCGCGAGATTGCTGTCGGTGCGCAGCGCGAACGCATCGCGGTTCCACAGCGGCATCCCGCGCCCCGCCGCGCGGATGAACGGCGTGACCGTATCGAAGCCGATCAGCGCGTGATGGGCGAGTTCGTCCGTCGATGACGGCGTACCGTTGCGCGCCAGGTAGTCGTCGCGCGCATGCAGCCCGACTTCCAGCGCGCCGATGCGCCGCGCGACGAGCGCCTCCTGCGCGGGCGGCGCCATCCGCACCGCGATGTCGGCCTCGCGATTCAGGACGTCCTGGATGCGGTCGGTCGGCACCAGTTCGATCACGAGCCCCGGATGGTCGCGCCGCAACTGCGCGAGCATCGGCGGCAGCACCTCCACCGCGATCACGTCGCTGGCCGAGATCCGCACGGTGCCGCGCACGCCCGCGCCGTGGCTCGCGGCCGCGCGCTCGAACGCGGCCGCCGCGCTGCGCAGCGCCTCGGCATGGCCGCGCAGCGCCAGGGCCGCCTCGGTCGGCAGCAGCCCCGACGGCGAGCGCGTGAATAGCGTCTGGCCGAACGCGGCTTCGAGCGCCGCGACGTGGCGGCCGGCCGTCGGCTGCGTGATGCCGAGCGCGCGCGCCGCGCCCGACAGCGAGCCTTCCGTCAGCACGGCGAGGAAGGTGCGGTAGCGTTCCCAGTTCAGATCGATGGCCATGCATAAATGTATAGCCGATGCATCGGGTTAGGCAATTCCTTGTTAGGCTGCCTCGCGCCAGAATGGGTGCTGACAACGGTTCATTCACGGAGAACGGCAATGACGGCGAACGCAGGCGGGACGCAACGACAGGCACTCGTGCTCGGCGCGAGCGGAGGTATCGGCGGCGAGGTCGCGCGTCAGTTGCGCGATGCCGGCTGGCAGGTGCGCGCGCTCAAGCGCGGGCTCGACGCCGAGACGGTGGAGCGCGACGGGATCGCGTGGCTGCGCGGCGACGCGCTCGACCGCGAGGCGGTGGTTCGCGCGGCGCGCGGCTGCAGCGTGATCGTGCATGCGGTGAATCCGCCCGGCTACCGGAACTGGTCGACGCAGGTGCTGCCGATGCTCGACAACACGATCGCGGCGGCGACGCTGGCGCAGGCGACCGTCGTGCTGCCGGGGACGGTCTACAACTATGGCCCCGACGCGTTTCCGGTGCTGCGCGAAGAAGCGCCGCAGCATCCGGTGACGCGCAAGGGCGCGATCCGCGTCGAGATGGAGCGGCGGTTGCAGGCGGCGACCGCGCAGGGCGTCCGGACGATCATCGTGCGGGCCGGCGATTTCTTCGGGGCGCACGCGGGCAACAACTGGTTCGGGCAGGCGCTCGTCAAGGCCGGGCGGCCCGTCGCGGCCATCAGCGTGCCGGGCCGGCCGGGCGTCGGCCATCAATGGGCGTACCTGCCGGACGTCGCGCGCACGATGGTCGAGCTGCTCGAGCGGCGCGACACGCTGGCGCCGTTCGCGCGCTTCCACTTCGGCGGTCACTGGGACGCGGACGGCACGCAGATGGCGCAGGCCGTACGCCGCGTCGCGCAGCGGCACGGGATGCGCCCGACGGTGCGGCGTTTCCCGTGGTGGCTCGTGTGGGTCGCGGCGCCGTTCGTCACGACGATGCGCGAGATGCTCGAGATGCGCTATCTGTGGCGCGAGCCGCTCCGGATGGACAACGCGCGGGTGACGGCGGTGCTGGGCCGCGAGCCGGTGACGCCGCTCGATACGGCGGTGGAGGCGACGCTGGCCGCGCTGGGCTGCTTGCGATGACGGCGAGCGCTCAAGGCGGGTGACGGGGCCGCGTGCGGGTCATGTTCTTTATTGCCTGCGCACCCGCCACCGTCCTTTACGCGACAACCGGCAATACCTCGACCTCGTACCGGTGCCGCAGGCTGCGCCCGAGCACCGGATCGTGGAGTTCCATCTCGAACGCGTCACCGTCGCCCATCGCCGCGATCGCGCCGTGTACGGCGACCGTGCCGCCGAACATCGCGCAGCGCGCGGGCATCGTGCGCCGGTCGTCGAAGCGATGCCACAGCGCGGCGGGCGCAAGCAGCCCGCTGACCGCGCCGTGCTGATACGCGATGCGGCTGCCGCCGGGTTTGATCCACCACGAACGCATCTCGATCGCATCCCAATGATCGGCGACGTCCGCATGACGCCACGCCTCGCGGCCGAGTGGTTTCGCGCACACCTGTTTCGACACCGCGACGCCGTAGGCCTCGACTTCCCGATCCGTATGATCGGAGCCGACCGTCACCAGCGTGCCGACCGGGCTGTCGATCAGCACGCACTCGATCTCGCCGCCCGAGCGTGCGCCGAGCACGCCGATCGACGGCGCCTGCGTGAGCAGCGCGGACGACACGCGATAGAAACACGGCGTGGCCGACGGCGGCGCGACACCGAGCGCCGCGAGTTCGTCGATGTGCGCGCGGATCGCAGCCGGATCGCGGCCGGCCCAGCCGGCGATCACGACACGTTCGATCTCGACGTCGACCTGGGCGGGCGCGCCTTGCAGGGACATCACGTTGAACGACAGGGCTTGCATGCGGGTATCCGTTCGAAGTGCGAATGAGTGAAACGACCGGCGGGGATGTTCAATCCGCGAGCGGCCGGTGCGCGGTCTCGCGCGCGGCCAGCAGCGCGATCGACGTGACGACGAGCGCCGCGGTGACGTACAGCGATACGGCCGTCGTCGTGCCCGTCTGGCGGAACAGCGTGGCGATCACGAGCGGTGCGAAGCCGCCGCCGGCGATGCCGGCGAGCGTGTAGGCCAGCGACGAGCCCGCATAACGCACGCGGGTCGGGAACTGTTCGGTGACGAACGCGCCTTGCGGGCCGTACATCACCGCATGGATCACGAGGCCGATCGCGACCGCCGCGACGATCGCGCCCGGCCGCGCCGAATCGAGCATCGCGAAGAACACGAACGCCCACACGATCCCGGCGATCGCGCCGGCGAGGTATACCGGACGGCGTCCGAAGCGGTCCGACAGCGCGCCGAAGAACGGCACCGCGAGCGCGTTGCAGGCCGTGCCGATCATCACGGCCGTCAGCGCGACCGGGCGCGACAGGTGCAGCACGGTCGTCACGTAGGTCAACGTGAACACGACGATCAGCGCGTACAGCACGTCGGAGCCGATCCGCGAGCCGCCGGCGATCAGCAGGCGCCGCCAGTGACACTTCAGCACTTCGGCGACAGGCACGTCGGCGGTCGCGTGGGACTCGGCGAGCTGCTCGAACTGCGGCGTTTCGTCGACGCCGCGCCGCAGCCAGAAACCGAATACGACGAGCAGCGCGCTGGCCGCGAACGGCACGCGCCAGCCCCACGACAGGAAGGCGTCGGACGTGGTGGAGAGCGTCACGAGCGCGATGCAGCCGGTGCCGAGCAGCGTGCCGAACGACGGGCCGATCTGCGTCCACGACGCGGACAGTCCGCGCCGTTTCTGGTCGCCGTGCTCGACCGACAGCAGCACCGCGCCGGCCCATTCTCCGCCGAGCGCGACACCCTGCACGAAGCGCAGCGCGACGAGCAGGATCGGGCTCAGGATGCCGGCCTGCGCATAGGTCGGCAGCGCACCCATCAGCGCGGTCGTGACACCCATCAGCACGAGCGTGAGCATCAGCACCGCGCGGCGGCCGATGCGGTCGCCGAGGTTGCCGAACACGAAGCCGCCGAGCGGACGCGACACGTAGCCGACCGCATAGGTCGAGAACGCGAGGATCGTGCCGGCCAGCGGATCGACCGACGGAAAGAACAGGTGGTTGAAGACGAGCGCGGCGAGCGTGTTGTAGATCGTGAAGTCGTACCACTCGAGCGACGTGCCGATCATGCTCGCGGTCGCGAGTCGGCTGTTGCGGACGCGGCGGGGCGCGTGGGCGGCGGGCTGGGCGAGAGTGCTCATGGTGTCGGGCATGTCGTGAAGAAGGACGGGGGTGACGCGCGGGGACCGATGCGCGGGCCGCGTGTGGATCACGGACGGCGCGGCCGGTGGCGGCGTCGGCGTTCAGGCCGGCAACGCGGCGGCGGCTGGTTTTGCTTGGGCGTCGCGACTGGCGGCCGGCAGCGGCGCGGCGGCGCGCCACAGCAGGTCGAAGGTGCGCACGTCGTCGTGACCGGCGATCGCGGCGGCGACACGGCGCGTGGCCGCGGCATCGCTGCCCTCGATCAGCACGAGCGCGTCGGCGGCCGGACGCGCGGCCGCATCGGCGCCGATCGGCGCGGACAGGTCCGGCGCGGTGCGGAACAGCCGGGCCGCGTGGATGCCGGGTTCGTGCAGCGCCGCGTCGAAGCGCTCGCGCAGGTGCGGCACGTCGACGCGCTCCGGCGGCAGCACGAACAGCGCGAGATGCATGCCTTCGCCGTCGCCGGCCTCGATCGTCAGGTCGCCGACCCGCCGCTGCGTGCCCGTCATCCGTTCGAAGTTCGCGAGCGACCACGCGGTCTGCTGCGTGAACGCGCGCCGGTACGCGTCGCTATGGAATACGTCGAGCGTGTCCGTCACGTACAGCGCGAGGTACTTGCGCGGGCCGCCGTCGGTCGCGCGAAACCGCCGCGCATGCGTGAAGCCGGGAATCGCGACACGCTCCTGCATGTGCTCGCGGTCGTACCACGCGTTGAAATCGGCTTCGTGCGCGGGATCGATGTCCGTCCAGACGCAGAGCTGGCCGTGCGGAAGGGAAAGGCGGGACATGGCGGGTTCCTTGTGACGGGGTGTGTCAGGAACCGCAGTGTCCCGAAGACGGGCCGCACCCGTCCAACAAGAAAACAAATTCGCGGTGAACAGGTTTTCTTATGAGCGACGCGGGCGGCGTTTCGCCGGGGGGGCGGGCGACGCGGATTGGAGCGTGCGTTTTGCCGAGGCGGGTCGGGCTTTTTTCGCCGAGCGGGCGGGGGACTTGTCGACGATGTCGGCCTCGGCCTTTGCCGATGCGGCGGGCTTCGCATGACTGGAAGCCGCCGGCATCGCGCGCGCGACTTCGCTCGCCAGTTCCGCGATGCGCGCGGCGACCGGCAGCCCCTGCGTGCGATACGACGCGACGAGCGGCAGCGCGGGGAATTCGGGTTCGACGTCGAGCAGTTCGAGCGCGCCTTCCTGCAGTTCGCGCCCGATGATCGCAGGCGGCAGCGCGGCCACGCCGAAACCGTCGGCGACGAGCCGGATCATCGCGGCGACCGACGTGATGCAGTTGATGCTGGCCGGCCGCTCGACGGCCGCGAACAGCCGCTCGATCGTCGCGTGCGGGCCCGAGTGGCGCGAGAAGCTGATGATCGGGTACGCGGCAAGCCGCGCGACGTCGAGCCGTTCGCCGCCGAGCCCGAGACGCGGGCTCGCCGCCCAGCGCACCGGGAATTCGCACAGCGGCAGGTTCGTGAAGTCGGGGCCCGGCACCGGGTCGGTCTGCAGGATCAGGTCGACGCCGTCGGTGCTCAGCAGGCGGATCAGGTGCAGGGTCGTGTCGCTGGTGATCTCGACGTCGAGGCGCGGATAGCGCTCGCGCAATTGCGCGATCAGTGCCGGAAACCAGCTGTGGACGATCGACTCGATCACGCCGATCCGGATCAGCCCCGCGTCGCTCGCCGCGTCGATGTCGCGCCGCATCTCGCTGTCGAGCCGCACGATGCGTTCCGCGTACGCGAGCATGCGCCGCCCCGCGGGCGTGAGCGTCGCCGAGCGCGTGTTGCGGTCGAACAGCCGCACGTCGAACGCTTCTTCCAGCGACGCGATGCGGCTCGACACGGCCGCCTGCGTCGTGTGCAGTTTCTCGGCCGTGAGCCGGAAGTTCTCCAGCTTCGCGAGCCAGACGAAGGTTTCTAGAAACCGGATGTTCATGGAATTCCGATCGGTGAGGCAGGGCCGCGCAGGGGCGGCGGGATCGGTCGATGTTAGCGGATTTCCGGGGCGGGAAGCGTGCGCGGCGTGGTGCATGCGCCGGGCGAAGGGACGGGCGGTCGCGTGCCGGCGGGCGAGCGCGGCCGCCTGTCACGATGCGCGCGCGGGCGATGCGTCCCCGTGCAGTGAAGATGCGTGGTGCGGGCGGCGTATCCCCATGCATCAAAGCGTGTCGAATGCGAGGGTCGGCACGTCGACGACCGTTGCGCCGCCGTCGGCGACGAGCGTCGCGCCCGTTACGAACGACGCATCCGGTGATGCCAGGAATGCGCACACGGCCGCGATCTCGTCCGGATCGGCCGCGCGCCGCAGCGGCACGTCGGCGCTCACGCGGGAATACGCGCCGTCGAGCGTGTCGCCGTATGCGGACATCAGCGGTTCCATTTCCGCATCGGCCATCGGCGTGCGGACCCAGCCCGGGCACACAGCGTTCGCGCGCACGCCGTGCGGCCCGTAGTCGCGTGCCAGCGATCGCGCGAGCCCGAGCAGCGCATGCTTGCCGACCGTATAGCCGCATACGCCGGGCCCGGCCGCGAGCGCGGCGATCGACGCGACCAGCACGATGCTGCCGCGCTGCGCGATCAGGTCGGGCAGGCACGCGCGTGCGCTGACGAACGCGGTGTCGAGGTTCGCATGCAGCGCGTCGCGCCATTGCGCGTCGTCGGTTTCGTCCGCGCGGCCGAGACCGTGGCCCCCCGCGCACGCGACGAGCGCATCGACGGGGCCGAACCGCCCGGCGATCTCCGGCACGAAGCGGGCCCAGTCGGCCGTGCTCGCGGCGTCGCCGGCGAGCGCGAGGCCGCCCGTCTCGGCGGCGAGCGCGTCGAGCGGCGCGCGGCGCCGCCCGATCAGCACGACGTGATCGCCGCGGGCGGCGAAGCGGCGCGCGCACGCGGCGCCGATGCCGGTGCCGGCGCCGGTGAGCACGATCGTGCGGGGTTGCGGGTGCGTCATGTCGTTCTCCGGAAGGGCGTTCCGGTCACTTTAGGCGGCACGGATGAACGCCGGTATCAGCCGAAAGGATGAACGTGAATGAGTAGCGATGGCCGGCGATGACGTAACGCCGCACGGCGAGGCGCCCGCGTTTCTGCCGTTCCGGATCCGGGGCGAGCGTGCACCCGCCCGCCGGGGGAGCCGACTGATATTCGGACGCCTGACCAGTCCGGAATCCGGACGTCCCGAGGTTAGCCGCCTACCCGAAGCAACCCGCTTCATCCGATGGGCGCCCCGCCTGGCTTGACCGGGGCGCGCCGACCGGCCGGATCCACCGAATGGCACGGTTGTTGCCTCCTTGCAGATGAGCCGACGCCCGGGATCGAACGATGACCCCGTTCGAACCGGAGCGCGGCTCATCACGACTTCAATCATTGGAGACATCACCATGGAAGGACTTTCGCAAGTCCAGGTCTTGGGCATCGACGCGGGCGGCACGATGACCGACACCTTCTTCGTGCGCGAGGACGGACGGTTTGTCGTCGGCAAGGCGCAAAGCAATCCGGAGGATGAATCACTCGCGATCTTCAACTCGTCGCAGGACGCGCTCGCGCATTGGCAACGCGACGTCGACGACGTCTATCCGGAACTGGTCACCTGCGTGTATTCCGGCACTGCGATGCTCAACCGCGTCGTGCAGCGCAAGGGGCTCGACGTCGGGTTGCTCGTCAACAAGGGCTTCGAGCACGTGCACCTGATGGGGCGGGCGATCCAGAGCTACCTCGGGTACGCGCTCGAAGAGCGCATCCACCTGAATACGCACCGCTACGACGAGCCGCTCGTGCCGTTGTCGCGAACCCGCGGCGTCACCGAGCGTACGGACGTCCAGGGCGAGATCGTGATTCCGCTGCGGGAAAACGAAGTGCGGCAGGCTACGCGGGAGCTCGTCGCCGCCGGTGCGAAAGCGATCGTCATCTGTTTTCTTCAGTCGCACAAGAACGCCGCGAGCGAGCGCCAGGCGCGGGACATCGTGCGCGACGAGCTGGCTGCGCGCGGCGTCGATCTCCCGGTGTTCGCATCGGTCGACTACTACCCGCAGCGCAAGGAAAGCCACCGGATGAACACGACGGTGCTCGAAGCGTATGCGGCCGAGCCGTCGCGGCAGACGCTCAGGAAAGTCAGCGACCGCTTCCGCAAGCACGGCGCGAAATTCGACCTGCGCGTGATGGCGACGCACGGCGGGACGATCAGCTGGAAAGCGAAGGAACTGGCGCGCACCATCGTGTCGGGGCCGATCGGCGGCGTGATCGGCTCGAAGCTCCTCGGCGAGGCGCTCGGCTACGACAACATCGCATGCTCGGACATCGGCGGCACGTCGTTCGACATGGCGCTCATCACGAAGGGCAAATTCGCGATCGCGTCCGACCCGGACATGGCGCGCCTGGTGCTGTCGCTGCCGCTCGTCACGATGGATTCGGTCGGCGCGGGCGCCGGCAGCTTCGTGCGGCTCGATCCGTACAGCGGGGCCATCAAGCTCGGGCCGGACAGTGCCGGCTATCGCGTCGGCACGTGCTGGCCCGACAGCGGCCTGACGACGGTGTCCGTCTCCGATTGCCATGTCGTGCTCGGCTACCTGAACCCGGACAACTTCCTCGGCGGCCAGATCAAGCTCGACGTGAATCGCGCCCGCGAGCACATTCGCGTGCAGATCGCCGAGCCGCTCGGACTCTCCGTGGAGGATGCGGCGGCCGGCGTGATCGAGCTGCTCGACCTGCAACTGCGCGAATACCTGCGCTCGAACGTCAGCGCGAAAGGGTACAACCCGACCGAATTCGTGTGCTTCTCGTATGGCGGCGCGGGGCCGGTTCATACCTATGGCTACACCGAGGGCCTCGGCTTCAAGGATGTCGTCGTGCCGGCGTGGGCGGCGGGCTTCTCGGCATTCGGCTGCGCGTGCGCGGATTTCGAGTATCGCTACGACAAGAGCGTCGATCTCGCGCTGCCGCAGCTCGCGTCCGACGCCGAGAAGGCGCAGGCCGCGCAGACGATCCAGAAAGCCTGGGCCGAACTGACCGCCAAGGTGATCGACGAGTTTCGCATCAACGGTTTCGGCGAGCGGGACGTGATATTGCGGCCGGGCTTCCGGATGCAGTACATGGGCCAGCTCAACGACCTCGAAATCGAATCGCCGATCGCGGGCGCGTCCGGTGCGGACGACTGGGACAAGATCGTGACGGCCTTCGAAGAGACCTACGGCCGCGTGTACGCGAGTTCCGCGCGCTCGCCGGAGCTGGGTTTCTCGGTCACGGGCGCGATCATGCGCGGCATGGTCGTCACGCAGAAGCCGGTATTGCCGGAAGACGCCATTGCCGGCCCCACGCCGCCGGCGGACGCGCGTATCGGCACGCGGCGTCTGTATCGGCACAAGCAGTGGCATGACGCGGTGATCTGGCGAATGGAGTCGCTCAAGCCGGGCAACGAGATCGCGGGGCCCGCGATCATCGAATCCGACGCGACGACGTTCGTCGTCCCGAAGGGCTTCGCCACCACGCTCGACAAGCACCGCCTCTTCCATCTCAGCGAAGTCAAGTAAGGAGACATGCGATGAACATGATGTCCAGCCAGGAAGTCGGCTTCGCCGATCTGCTGAAGAACGGCCAGACGCTCAAGCAGTTTCGCGACGGCATTCTCGAGCGCACCGCGCAAACCGGCCATTACAACGGGCTCGAACGGCTCGAGCTGCGCGAGCGCGATCCGATCCGCTACGAGAAGATCTTCTCGAAGCTGCGCGGCGGCCTCGTGCATGCGCGCGAAACGGCCAAGAAGATTGCCGCGAGCCCGATCGTCGAGCAGGAAGGGGAGCTGTGCTTCACGCTCTACAACGCGGCGGGCGATTGCGTGCTCACGTCGACCGGAATCATCATCCACGTCGGCACGATGGGCGCGGCGATCAAGTACATGATCGAAAACAACTGGGAAGCCAATCCGGGCATTCAGCCCGGCGACATGTTCACCAACAACGACTGCTCGATCGGCAACGTCCACCCGTGCGACATCGCAACGATCGTGCCGATTTTCGCGCACGGCAAGCTGGTCGGGTGGGTTGGCGGCGTCACGCACGTGATCGATACCGGCGCGGTGACGCCGGGATCGATGTCGACGGGCCAGGTGCAGCGTTTCGGCGACGGCTACATGATTACGTGCCGTAAGACAGGGGTGAACGACACGCCGCTGCGCGACTGGCTGCACGAGAGCCAGCGCTCGGTTCGCACGCCGAAGTACTGGATTCTCGACGAGCGCACGCGCATCGCCGGCTGCCACATGATCCGTGATCTGATCGAGGAAGTGATCGACGAGGAGGGCCTCGACGCCTACGAGAAATTCGGCTTCGAGGTGATCGAGGAAGGACGGCGCGGGTTGCAGACGCGCCTCAAGGCGATGACGCTGCCGGGCAAGTATCGCAAGGTCGCGTTCGTCGACGTGCCGTACGACCATCCGGACGTGCAGACGTCGTCGGCGTTTGCGAAGCTCGACTCGATCATGCATTCGCCGGTCGAGATGGAGATCCGCAAGGACGGCTCGTGGCGTCTCGATTTCGAAGGCGCGAGCCGCTGGGGCTGGCACTCGTACAACGCGCACCAGGTCGCGTTCACGAGCGGCATCTGGGTGATGATGACGCAGACGCTGGTGCCGACGCAGCGCATCAACGACGGCGCGTATTTCGGCACCGAATTCCACCTGCCCAAGGGCGCGTGGATGAACCCGGACGACCGCCGCACCGGACACGCTTACGCGTGGCACTTCCTGGTGTCGGGCTGGAGCGCGATGTGGCGCGCCCTGTCGCAGGCGTACTTCAGCCGCGGCTATCTCGAGGAAGTCAACGCGGGGAACGCCAACACGTCGAACTGGCTGCAGGGCGGCGGGATCAACCAGGACGGCGACATCCATGCGGTGAACAGCTTCGAGGCGTCGTCGTGCGGCACCGGCGCGTGCGCGATCAAGGACGGTCTGAATCACGCGGCCGCGATCTGGAACCCCGAAGGCGACATGGGCGACATCGAGATCTGGGAGATGGCCGAGCCGCTGCTGTACCTCGGCCGCAACGTGAAGTCGAATTCGGGCGGCTACGGCAAGTACCGCGGCGGTTGCGGATTCGAGACGCTGCGCATGGTCTGGAAGGCGCAGGACTGGACGATGTTCTTCATGGGCAACGGCTACATGAACAGCGACTGGGGCCTGATGGGCGGCTACCCGCCCGCCACCGGCTACCGCTTCGAAGCGCATCGCACGGGCATCGAGGAGCGCATCGCGCTCGGCGAGAGCCTGCCGCTCGGCGGCGATACGAATCCGGACCTGCCGGATTACGAAAACCACCTGAACGCCGGCGCGATCGTCAAGCGCGACCAGCAATGCATGACCACGGAGGACTGCTACAGCAACTACGATCTCTACCTGAACTATCTGCGCGGCGGCCCCGGCTTCGGCGATCCGCTCGACCGCGAGATCGACGCGATCGAACGCGATCTCAACAACGCGGTGCTGCTGCCCGAATACGCGCAGAAGGTCTATGGGGCGGTCGCGACGCGGGATGCCAACGGCATCTGGACGGTCGATCCGCAAGCGACCGCGCTGCGGCGCATCGAGATCCGCAACGCGCGGCTCGCGCGCTCGCAACCGACCCGCGAATGGATGAAGGGCGAGCGCGAGCGGATCCTGCTCAAGCATGCATCGACGCAGGTGCGGCACATGTTCGCGACGAGCTTCGGTCTGTCGACGAAATTCGAGCAGCAGTTCCGCGCGTTCTGGGAGTTGCCGGACACGTGGACGCTCACCGAGGACGAGCTCGACGTGCCGACCTACGGCTCGAAATTCCGCATGGACCTGTCGAAGATGCCCGACGTCAATACGGTGGTGCTGGTCGAGGAGTGAGCCGGACCCTGCGCACTATCACCCACATGGAGGACTGGAGATGTCTACCTACACCAAGGAACAGATCAGGAACATGGTCGACGGCAAGCTCGACTGGGACACCACGTTGCGCATGCTGTCGATGCCGAAGGACGGCGAGCGCTTCCGGATGTACGTCGATGCGCTGCAGCAGAAGCTCGGCTGGAAGGACCGCATCGTGTTGCCGCTCGGCCCGCACCTGTACATCGTGCAGCAATGGGCGACGAAGCACTGGGTCACGCAATGCGACTGCGGCCATGTGTTCTGCGATTACCGCGACAACTGGAAACTGCACGCGAACATCTTCGTGCGCGAATCCGAAGAGGCGATGGACGAGGTCTACCCACGCTTGATGGCGCCCGATACGCAATGGCAGGTCTATCGCGAATACTACTGCCCGACCTGCGGCGCGATGCACGACGTCGAGGCGCCTACGCCGTGGTACCCGGTCATTCACGACTTCGAACCCGACATCGATGCGTTCTACGCGGAATGGGTGAAGCTGCCGGTTCCGGAGCGCGTGCAATGATCTGACGTTTGACGCTGTCCGCGGGCTCGGCGTTCGCCGGCCTCGCCTCGGCTTCATGCGCGGAAAGCGTTCGATTTCCGGCCGTTCGATTTTCGAACGGCCGGTTTCTTTTCGGCCACCGGTTCTCGACGGCGTGCCGCGCCGCGCGACGACGCGCGGGCGACCGCTTGCTGGCGCGCGCATTGCTTGCAGTGATTGGTGTCCGGACGGACGTCGAGGCGCCGGGACGGAGTACGATAGTCGCTACGCTCGCCGCCGGCTGCGGTCGGGCGCCCCACAAAGTCGACAAAATGGCCGCTGAGACGGCCGTGCGGTTGGTGCCGTCACGACACCGCCAGGAGACAGACATGCAACAGAGAGGCACGCCGATGGACTGGTTTCCCAGTCCACGCCATGACGCGAGCATCATGGCCGCATGGGAGCATCTGGTGACAGGCAGCGAGTGGCGTTCGCCCGACGTACGCGGCGTGGTCGACGATTCGTGGCAGCGCTGTCTCGTCAGTCGCGTCGATCCCGGCGTCGACCGCGCGCCGCCGCCGCTCGATGAAGACGGGCTCGTGCAGTGGCGCACGTCGAACCGTCGCCTCGTCGATGCCAGTCTGCCGCTGATGCAGCACACCCGGGATTTTCTTTCGCAGACGGGTACGGTAATGCTGCTGGCCGATCCGAGCGGGATGATCCTCCAGCAGGAGGGCGACATGCGGATCGTCGAGCCTGCGCGCGAGGTCGGCCTCATTCCGGGCTGCGAGTGGACCGAGCTGAATTGCGGCACCAATGCGATCGGCACCGCGCTCGCGCTCAGGCAGCCGGTCCAGATCCATGGCGCGGAGCACTTCTGCGCGGGCATCAAGCGCTGGACCTGCTCGGCGACCGTCATCCAGGATCCGCGCGACGGGCACGTATTGGGCGTGATCGACATTTCGGGGCTCGCGCAGACCTACAACCCATACAGCCTTGCGCTCGCGGTATCGCTTGCGGGCCGCATCGAAAGCCGGCTCGCGAAGGAGGGCATGGCGCGCCGTCTGAGCCTGCTCGACCGCTGCGCGTCACGCTTCGGTGCGTCTTCCTCCGATGCGGTGATCGTCGTCGACGAACGCGGCCGACTCGTCAAGGCCAACGCGCAGGTCGTTCCGGTGTTGCGCCGGCTCGGATTCGATATCCGGTGCGACGCGGCGTTCGCGCTGCCCGAACTCGAGCACTACGCGGGCGACGGCCGCCTGTCGGCGAGTGCGCCGGCATGGCTGTCGCGCAGCCACATCGAAGCCGTGCGTGACGGTGCGGACGTGCTCGGCTACATGATCGTGACGCCGGGCATCACGAATCCCCGCGGCGCCGTTCCGATCGCGCGCGGACGGGAACGGCACGGCGGTGAGCCGCGAGGGTTCGAGCGTATCGTCGGCGACAGCGCCGCATTGCGGGCGGCCGTGAATCGTGCGCGCCAGCTCGCGCCGTCCAGGGTGCCGGTGCTGCTGCTTGGCGAAACCGGCGTCGGCAAGGAACTGTTCGCGCAGGGTATCCACCAGGCGAGCGATCGCGCCGACGGTCCGTTCGTTGCGCTCAACTGCGGCGGGTTGTCGAGAGACCTCCTGGCCAGCGAGTTGTTCGGCTACGCGGAAGGCGCATTTACCGGCGCACGCAAGTCCGGTGCGGCGGGCAAGATCGAAGCGGCCGATGGCGGCACGCTGTTTCTCGACGAGATCGGGGAAATGCCGCTCGATATCCAGCCGCACCTGCTGCGCGTGCTGGAGGAGAGCGAAATCTATCGCCTGGGCGAGAACACGCCGCGCAGGGTGAATTTCCGGCTGGTCGCGGCGACGCACCGGGATCTGAAGGACGCAGTCGCGAAAGGCCGGTTCCGGATGGATCTGTACTACCGGATCGCGGTCACGACCGTGTCGATTCCGAACTTGCGCGAGCGCGGCGAGGACCTGCCGGCGCTGATTGCGCATTGGCTCGGGCATCTGTGCGAGTCGTATGGCCTCTCCCCGAGGTCGTTCGACGACGATGCGTATGCACGCCTGTTGCGCTATCCGTGGCCCGGCAATGTGCGCGAGCTGCGGAACGCGATCGAGGGGGCGCTGCTGTTGTCGGACAGCCCGGTGATAAAGGCCGACAAGCTGCCTGCCGAGATCGGCGCGGGGGCGCCGATCGATGCATGCGCCGCGCGGGCCGTCGACGCGCTCGCGCCGGATGCGGGCGACTCGTTGAAGATGGCCGAGGCGGAATCGATCCGTCGCGCGCTTGCGCGTCATGCCGGCAATCTGACGAAGGCAGCGAGTCAACTCGGCATCGCGAAGAGCACGCTCTATGAAAAGATCCGCAAGTACCGCTTGCTCGAAGCAGTGAGCGACGTTCGTCGAGGTCACGCGAAGTAAGTCGCGGCAGGCCTGGCCCGGCGGCAGACGGGCAAGCCTGGTTCTTCCGCCGGTCATCTCGTCCTCCCGGGCCGCACGCGCCGTCATTTTGCAAAGAATGACGATGTCGCCGGTCCGGTCGCTCTATGCTCCTTATTTTGCGATAAGACGCCAAGGTCGGCAAAATGGCGCGTGCGCCAGCCTGTCGTCCGGGTGCCGCGTGCGTCGTGTAACGGCGGGGCGGCGCGGTACTGCATGGTGCCGCGCCACTGACCGGGCGGTGCCGCCGTGCGATGGCGCGCCGGACGCTGCACGTCGCAACGGGAATCAATCGTCTGCCGGGGGCTGTCCGGTCAGCACAACGACAAGGAAGGGAGGGGCCGGCAATGAGGCTGGACGACGAAAGAGAAAGCGTGAACGTCGAGGATCGACGCGGTGGCGGCGGGTTCGGCGGCGGGCGTGCGACGATCGGCATCGGCACGATCGTGGTCGCGCTGGCCGCATCGTATTTCTTCGGGATCGACCCGCGCGTCGTGCTCGAAGGCGCATCGGCGCTGCAGGGCCGCCAGCAGCAGGCGCAGCCCGCGCCCACGCAGCACCAGGGCGCGCCGGCGAACGATCCCGGCGCGGTATTTACGCGCAAGGTGCTCGGCAATATCGAGCGCACGTGGACGGGCGTCTTCAACACCCAGTTGCATGCGCAGTACGAGGCGCCGAAGCTCGTGATGTTCACGAACTCGACGCCGACCGCGTGCGGCACCGGCCAGACCGCGATGGGGCCGTTCTACTGTCCGGGCGATCGCAACGTGTACATCGATCTCGGCTTCTACGACGAACTGCGCAAGCGCTTCGGCGCGGGCGGCGATTTCGCGCAGGCCTACGTGATCGCGCATGAAGTCGGCCATCACGTGCAGAACCTGCTCGGCATTTCCGACAAGGTCGATGCCGCGCGCCGCCGTTCGAGCGAAGCGCGCTCGAACGCGCTGTCGGTGCGGATGGAACTGCAGGCCGACTGCTTCGCCGGCGTGTGGGCGAACAACGCGCAGCGCGCGAACCAGCGGCTGATGGAGCCCGGCGATTTCGAACAGGGGCTGAAGGCGGCTGCTGCGATCGGCGATGATCGTTTGCAGCAGCAAGGCCAGGGCTATGTCGTACCGGAGAGCTTCACGCACGGCACCAGCGAGCAGCGCGTGTACTGGCTGCGGCGCGGGATGGAGTCGGGTGAAGTAAGCGCCTGCGACACGTTCGCCGCGAACGCGCACTGACGCGGACCCTGACTGACAGGATGCGGCGCACACGCTGCCGCGCCGCCGTTTCGCGGCTGCGCGTGCGGCCGCTCCGCAGGTTTCGCTGATCATTCCGATCGTGCCCGATCGGCGCGCGCGATGTCTCGCGCCACCCTCGACGTCCATTCTCGACTGCACGGCTTGCGGCGCATGCCTACGCGACGCGGATTCTGTCGTCGGGTCGCCGCCGGCGCGTGCGATGACTCGCGTCACCCTCGACAGCCATCATCGTCCGAACGGCTCGTGGCGCAAGACTTCCCGTCGCAGGCTCCGTTGTCGCGACATGGCCGGCAGCTTCGTCATCCGCCCCCTGCGGACGAATTGCCGATTTGTGCTCACCGGCCCATTTCGGCGCGGGTAGGCTGGCCCGACCTTCGACGCGTTCGGCCGCCGGCCGCTCCCATCATGCCGACCTCATCCGCTTCCGCCGACCACGAAGCCGCCGACTGGCAGCGCGCGCTGCGCGCGTGCGTCGATGCGTTCGACGCATTTGCGAGCCCGTCCGCGACCGTGTTCTACCGGCTCGACCTCAGCGGCGAGCCGGCCGATTTCGAGCTGTTCGGGATGCCGGAGGCGATGCATCGCACCTACATCGCGCGCTACCGGATGCTCGACCCGCTGCACCCGTCGCGCTGCGCGGCAGGTGAACGTGCGGTCGTGACGCTCGCGTCCCAATTGCCTGACGAAAGACGCGATGCGTCCGCGTACTGGACCCGTTTCCTGCGACGGCACGAGGTGGCCGACGTCGTCGAGATCTGGCTGCGCGACGACGCGGGCCGCACGGTCGGCGCGTTTTCGCTGCTGCGCTTCGGGACGGGCGACGCGGACGGCAACCGCACGGCGGGCCGGTTCGCATCAGGCGAGATCGACGCGCTGGCACGGCTGCAGCCGGTCGCCGAAGCCGCGCTGGCCCCGCTGCTGCGCGCGCGGCGCGGGATTCACCGGATCGGCTGCGAGGAGCGGTTGACCTACCGCGAGGAGCAGATCGCACGACTCGTACGCGACGGCCGCTCGAACAAGGAAATCGCACGCGATCTCGCGCTCGGCCAGCCGACCATCAAGACACATCTGATGCGCATGTACCGGAAGCTCGGCGTGTCGAACCGCACCGAGCTGGTCGGCGCGTTGTTCCTGTAGCTTTTCCGCATCCGCATCCGCATCCGCATCCGCATCCGCATCCGCATCCGCATCCGCATCCGCACCGGCACCCGCACCCGCGTCCGCATCCACGTCCACGTCCACGTCCACGTCGCACCGATCGCACCGCATCGCACCACGCCACACCGCGCCATCGATCCGACGATAACGCGACGCTCGCACCCCGCCATTCCACGTTCCCGAGTCACCCGCGTTCCGGTCCCGCACGCGCTTGCCAATTTGCGCTCACCGGGCGCGATCCCCCGTCGATACAGTGGTTCGACACCCGCATGCCGAAGCGCACGCGGCCCAGTCATGACAATCATCGAGACGCCCATGAGCACCACGAACTTCGTCGCGGTCAGCGACACCGTGCGCACCTTCGTCGCACGCGACTTCGGCCTTTTCATCGACGGCGCCATGCAGCGCGCGCACTCGCCCACGCGGCTCGACGTGTACGACCCGGCGACGGGCGAGCGGCTCGCGACGGTCGCGGATGCCGACGCGCACGACGTCGACCGCGCGGTCGCGAGTGCGAAGCGGGCATTCGACACCCGCGTGTGGAGCGGGCTGCGCCCGGCGGACCGCGAGCGCATCCTGCTGAAGCTCGCCGACCTGATCGAGGCCGACGCCGAAACGCTCGCGCAGCTCGAAACGCTGAACCAGGGCAAGTCGATCCATGTGTCGCGCGCGATCGAGGTCGGCGCGAGCGTCGAATACGTGCGCTACATGGCCGGCTGGGCGACCAAGATCACCGGCCAGACGCTCGACGTGTCGATCCCGTTCCCGCCCGGCGCCCGCTATACGGCCTATACGCGCAAGGAGCCGGTCGGCGTGGTCGCGGCGATCGTGCCGTGGAATTTCCCGCTGATGATCGCGGTGTGGAAGCTGATACCGGCGCTCGCGGCCGGCTGCACGATCGTGCTGAAGCCGTCGCCGGAAACGCCGCTCACCGCGCTGCGCCTCGCCGAACTCGCCCTCGACGCCGGCGTGCCGCCCGGCGTGTTCAACGTCGTCACCGGCGGCCGCACGTGCGGCGCCGCGCTGTCGAGCCATCCGTCGATCGCGAAGATCTCGTTCACGGGTTCGACTGCGACCGGCAAGCTGGTCGGCGCGGCTGCCGTGCAGAACATGACGCGCTTCTCGCTCGAACTCGGCGGCAAGAACCCGATCGTGATGCTCGACGACGTCGACGTCGCGCAGGCGCTCGACGGCGTCGCCGCCGGCGCGTTCTTCAACCAGGGGCAGGTGTGCGCGGCCGCGTCGCGCATTTACGTCCATCGCAGCAAATTCGCGCAGCTCGCGGACGGCCTCGCGGGCGTCGCGCAGTCGATGAAGCTCGGCGCGGGGCTCGATACCACCGCGCAGATCAACCCGCTGGTGTCCGCGCTCCATCGCGACAAGGTCGTCCAGCACATCGAAGGCGCGCGCCGCGCGGGCCTCACGTTCCTCGCGGGTGGCACGCCCGCCGACGACCTGCCCGGCTACTACGTGAAGCCGGCCGTGATCGCCGATCCGCATCCGGACAGCGCGATCGTGCGCGACGAAGTGTTCGGCCCGGTGATCGTCGTCGTGCCGTTCGACGATGCGGCCGACGCGGTGCGTCTCGCGAACGCGTCGCCGTACGGCCTCGCCGCGAGCATCTGGAGCAACGACCTGAAGCGCGTGATGAACCTCGTGCCGCAGATCGAGGCCGGCACCGTGTGGGTGAACTGTCACATTCCGCTCGACCCGTCGATGCCGTTCGGCGGCTACAAGCAATCGGGCATCGGCCGCGAGTTCGGCCAGTACGCGATCGAAGGCTTCACCGAAACCAAATCCGTCTGCATCGCGCACTGACGCGCGGCGCCTGCTCCGAACACCACGAACCCCGCGAACAACCCGAAAACCTCGAACCCCGACCCCGGACGGTCGAGGTTCAAACGATCCGAAAGTGGAGATTGCAATGAGCTACAACGAAGCGAAATTCTGGCACCCGATGCTGCACCCGAACGAAATGAAACAGCGCAAGCCGATCCGCATCGTGCGCGGCGACGGCTGCTACGTGTTCGACGAAACCGGCAAGCAGCTGGTCGACGGCGTCGCGGGCCTGTGGAACGTGAACGTCGGGCACAACCGCCAGGAAGTGAAGGATGCGATCGTGCGCCAGCTCGACGAACTCGAATACTTCCAGCTGTTCGACGGCATCTCGCATCCGCGCGCGGAAGAGTTGTCGAAGAAGCTGATCGACATGATGGAGCCGGAAGGGATGCGCCGCGTGCTGTACAGCTCGGGCGGCTCGGACTCGATCGAGACCGCGCTGAAGATCGCGCGCCAGTACTGGAAGGTGCGCGGCCAGGCCGACCGCACCAAGTTCATCTCGCTGAAGCAGGGCTATCACGGCACGCACTTCGGCGGCGCGTCGGTGAACGGCAACACGGTGTTCCGCCGCAATTACGAGCCGAACCTGCCCGGCTGTTTCCACGTCGAGACGCCGTGGCTGTACCGCAACCCGTTCACGCAGGACCCGGAGGAACTCGGGCGGATCTGCGCGGAAATGCTGGAGCGCGAGATCCAGTTCCAGAGCCCCGACACGGTCGCCGCGTTCATTGCCGAGCCGGTGCAGGGCGCGGGCGGCGTGATCGTGCCGCCGGCCAACTACTGGCCGCTCGTGCGCGAGGTGTGCGACCGCTACGGCGTGCTGCTGATCGCCGACGAAGTCGTGACCGGCTTCGGCCGCAGCGGCAGCCTGTTCGGCAGCCGCGGCTGGGGCGTGCGCCCGGACATCATGTGCCTCGCGAAAGGGATCTCGTCCGGCTACGTGCCGCTCGGCGCGACGGCCGTGAACGCGCGGATCGAGGACGCGTTCGCCGCGAACGCGGACTTCGGCGGCGCGATCATGCACGGCTACACGTACGCAGGGCACCCGGTCGCCTGCGCGGCCGCCATCGCGAGCCTCGACATCGTCGTGAAGGAAGACCTGCCGGCGAACGCGGCGAAGCAGGGCGCGTATCTGCTGGAAGCGCTGCAGTCGTTCCCGGAACGCTTCGCGGCGGTCGGCGAGGTGCGCGGCAAGGGGCTGATGCTCGCGCTCGATCTCGTCGCGAACAAGCAGACCCGCGAGCCGATCGACCCGCTGTCCGGCTATGCGAACGCGGTCGCGGAAGTGGCGCGCGAGCACGGCGTGCTGGTGCGGCCGGTCGGCACGAAGATCATCCTGTCGCCGCCGCTCGTGATCCAGCGCGAGCAGCTCGACCGGATCGTCGACGCGCTCGCGGCAGGCTTCGAGGCCGTGCCGTTCGCATGAGGCCGTGACGGCATGAGCGCATGACGCCGAACCGGCGGTGGAGGGCGGGATAACCCGTTCGCCACCGCCGGTTTGCCGATTTGCGCTATGACCGGATTATTTTGCCTGCGTATTTTTTCGACATCGGATCAGGTTTGGATCGACAGGGGCCCGGGTGCCGGCGCTTGAGCGCCGCCCCGGGCCGACCGCGAAGCATGGCTCGGAGCGGGCGCCGCAGCGCCGGTTCCGGCCCGAAAAGGGAAGGAGACGAAGATGTCGGGATGGTCTGGAATGACCGGCGCAGCGGGCGACACGCCCGCCGGTGCGTCGGCTGAAGCGGGCGGCGGCACGGTGCTGAAGGCCGGGGCGGTCGGGTTTCCGACCGCGCTGGCGAGCGCCGTCGGCCTCATCATGGCGAGCCCGGTGATTCTCACCGCGACCTCGGGCTTCGGGATGGGCGGCTGGGCGTTCGCGGTCGCGATGCTCATCGCGTTCGTGATGATGCAGGCGCAGGCCACGACGTTCTCCGAAGCCGCCGCGATGCTGCCGACGGCCGGCTCGGTTTACGATTACCTGTCATGCGGGCTCGGTCGCTTCTGGGCGATCACCGGCACGATTTCCGCGTATTTCCTCGTGCACGTGTTCGCCGGCACGGCGGAGACGATCCTGAGCGGCATCATGGCGCTCGTGAACTTCGAATCGCTGAACGCCGCGCTCGAGAAGCACAACAGCTCGTGGCTCGTCGGCGTCGGCCTCGTGGTCACGTTCGCGATCACCAACATCATCGGCATCAAGGTGTTCAGCAAGCTCGAGATCGTGCTGACGGCCGGCATGTGGCTGTCGCTGATGATCTTCGGCATCCTCGGCCTCGCGGCCGCGCCGGCCGTGCATCTCGACGGCTGGTTCGGCGGCTCGGAAGTCGGCACGTCGGTGCCGGCCGTGCTGTCGCTGGTCGGGATGGCGATGTTCATGTTCGTCGGCTGCGAGTTCGTTACGCCGCTCGCGCCGGAAATGAAGGCGCCGGGCCGCACGATTCCGCGCGCGATGGCGCTCGGCCTCGTTGGCGTCGCGATCTGCATGTTCCTGTACGGCGCGGCGATCCGGCGCCAGGTCGCGAACGTGCCGGTGAGCCCGGACGGCCTCACGCACCTGCTCGACACGCCGGGCGCGATTCCCGCGTTCGCGCT
The DNA here is from genome assembly GCF_003853755.1 of Burkholderia sp. Bp8984. Classification (NCBI taxonomy): domain Bacteria; kingdom Pseudomonadati; phylum Pseudomonadota; class Betaproteobacteria; order Burkholderiales; family Burkholderiaceae; genus Burkholderia; species Burkholderia sp. Bp8984. The sequence goes on along the minus strand of NZ_QTQN01000007.1, from coordinate 182,197 downwards.
GCAGGTGCTCGGGCCCTTCGGCCGCATCTGGTTCGGCATCGCGTTCCTGTGCGCGGGCGCCGCGACGATCAACACGCTGATGGCCGGGCTGCCGCGCATCCTGTACGGGATGGCGATCGACGGCGCGCTGCCGCGCTGTTTCGCGTATCTGCATCCGCGCTTCAAGACGCCGGTGGTCGGCATCGTCGCGTCGGCGATCGTGCCGATCTTCCATGCGTGGCTGATCAACGGCAACCTCGACAGCATCCTGCACCTCGTGCTCGCCGCGACCTGCGCATGGGGCACGGCGTACCTGCTCGTCACCGCGTCGGTCGTGATGCTGCGCATCCGCCGCCCGGACCTGCCGCGCCCGTACCGTTCGCCGCTGTTTCCGCTGCCGCAGATCGTGTCGAGCGTCGGCATCGTGCTCGCGATCTGGTACATCACGCCGCCCGGCATGAATGCGCGCGACATCTACGTGCCGTTCGGCGCGATGCTCGGGCTCACCGCGCTGTACGCGCTGTTCTGGACGCTCGTCGTGCAGCGCCGGCATCCGTTCAGGCCGGTGCCGGTCGAGGAAGTGCTGCGCAACGAGCACGTCGCCTCGTGAGGGCCGCGCTCGCCCGCTGGCGCGCGGCGCCCGACGCACCGCCGCCCGGCCACCGGCCCGGCGCGATCGCCGCGCGCGTGCTGGCCGACCTCGGTGCGGTGCGCGACGCGAACGGCGGCGCGGCCGAAATCCTGGCCCGGCTTCCGAACGGCGTGCGCGTGAGCGTCGAAGAACGCGTCGACCGCCAGTTCCTGATGCATACGGTCAGCGTGCAGGTGTCGATCAGCGCGGACGGCCCGGCCGCGCAGGGCCTTGCACGCGTGCTGCAGACCGGCTGGCTGCGGCGCGCCGGCATCGCGGCCGCGCCCGAGCCGGGAAGCGACCCCGGATTCGCGCGGACGGTGGCCGCACTCGCCGCGCAGCCGTCGCTCGCCGACGCGCTGCGCCCGCTGCACCTGACCGACTGCACGATCGCCGCGCGCGACGGCCGCTGGACGCTCGCCGTCGTGCCGTTCGGCGGCAGCGAGGTCGTGAACCGGATGCCGTCGTTTCGCCGCTACGTGCGCGTGACCAGCGAGCAGGCCGCCGCGCTGTCGGCGGCCTGTCTTGCATTCGAAACTGCACTACGCGGAATTTTGCGGGGGTAAGCTGTGGCGCTGCGTGCCGTGCGGCCGCAGCGTGGAATCAGGGTTTTACCGGAGATGCCGATGCTGTTCCAGTCACGCTCACACGAAGACGTGCATGACCACGGGCTCGCGATCGCGGGTTGGCATCAGGTCTACCGCCAGATGACGCCGGGCCGCTTCAGGGGCACCGTCACGCAGGTGCTGTACGACGACTTCCATTTCTTCCGCGAGACGACCAACCGGCGTGTCGCGCAAACCGGCCTCGCACCGGCCGGGCGCACGTCGCTCGCGGTGCCGCTGTCGGTGCCGCTCGCCGGCACGTTCCAGAGCCAGCCGGTCGACGGCTATGCGCTGCTCGCGCTGCGCGCCGGCGAGGATTTCGAATTCCATACGCCGGAAGGGATGGGACTGGTCGGGATCAGCGCGGCGTCGGACATGGTCGACGAGCTCTGCGAGGCCGAATTCGGTGCGGCCGGCGCGCGCAAGCTGCGGCACGTCACGCGGCTGTCGGACGCACAAGGCGTCGCGCTCGGCGCGCGGCTGTCGTCGCTGATCGATGACGCGCAGCGCAACCCCGGCTGCCTCGAATACGCGGCCACCCGCAAGATGTTCCGCGACACGATGCTCGGCATGTTCCTCGATGCGCTCGAGCAGGGCATCGGCGTCGAGCGCCGCGACATCACGCACGCCACCTACAGCGATATCGTCAGCCGTTGCGAGAAACACCTGCGCGACCGGCCCGAGGAACCCGTCACCGTGCTCGAGCTGTGCCGCGCGCTGCGCTGCAGCCGCCGCACGCTGCAGACGAGCTTCCAGCGCGTCGCCGACGTCACGCCCGTCGGCTATCTGCGCACGATCCGGCTGAACGCGGTGCGGCGCCTGCTGCGCACGACGTCCGCGCATCAGCTCGGCGTCGGCGAGGCCGCAGCAAGCTGGGGCTTCACGCATCTCGGCTATTTCGCGCGCGAGTATCGCGACCTGTTCGGCGAGCTGCCGTCGCAAACCTTGCGCCCCGAATGACGTCTTCGCATCGCGACGGTGCCGCCGGGCGCCGCCGCGTGTCGCCCGTTCCGTTCGTTTCACCATTTGCTGATTTGGGATAGGGGTCCCGAATTTTCGCTGGATAGAGTCCTGTCACCGAAATCGACAACACCATCGGTTCGCACTGCGAATCGATGACAACAGAGGGACGGGACATGAAGATCGGACGAAGACTGGCCGCGGCCGCGGCCACGCTGGGTTGCATGCACGCGCACGCGCAGACCTCCGGCAGCGTGACGCTGTACGGCACCGTGGACACCGGCGTCATCTATTCGACGAACCAGCAGTTCACGCGCGCCGACGGCAGCACGGGCGGCGGCCATGCATGGCAGATGGGCGGCGGCAACCTCGTGCCGTCCCGCTTCGGATTCCAGGGTGCCGAGCCGCTCGGCGGCGGGCTCGACGCGGTGTTTTCGCTCGAACAGCAGTTCCTGTCCGCGAGCGGGCAGGCGCTGCAGGGCGGCACCGCGTTCAGCCGGCAGGCGTGGGTCGGGCTGCGCCAGGATGCGATCGGCACGCTCGGCCTCGGCCGGCAATACGACTCGTACACGGACATGCTCGGCGCCTATGTATCGAGCAACAACTGGGCGACGCCGTACGGCTCGCACCTCGGCGACGTCGACAACCTGAACGCCGCGTTCAACTTCAACAACGCGGTGAAGTTCACCAGCGCGGATTTCAACGGCCTGACGTTCGGCGGCACGTTCAGCTTCGGCGGCCAGGCCGGCGACTTTTCCGCGAAGCGCGGCTATGCGGTCGCCGCAACCTACACGCGTGCGCCGGTCGCGTTCTCGGTCGGCTATCTCGACCTGCACCAGCCGCTCGACGCGGCGCTCGGCGGCGCGAGCGGCTATATCGGCGACTTCGCGTGCAGCAATCCGGGCGCGATGTACTGCCTGCTGCAGGACGCCGGCTCGATGCGCGCGTTCGGCGCGGGCGGCTCGGTGACGCTCGGCGCGGCGACGCTCGCGCTGACCTACACGCACACGCGCCTCGGCGACAGCCGCTATTTCTCGACCGGCGCGCAGCCGCGCACGCAGGCGTTCACGTTCGACATCGGAGAATTGAACGCCACGTACATGTTCACGCCCGCGCTGCAAGGCGGCGTCGCGTACATCTTCAACGCCGCGCACACGGACGGCCGCGGCACGACGCGCTTTCACCAGGTCAACGTCGGCACGAACTACAGCCTGTCGAAGCGCACCGCGCTGTATGCGGTCGCGATCGGCCAGATCGCGAGCGGCACGGGGCTCGGCACCGACGCGAACGGCAATGCGGTGAACTACGCGCAGATTCCGGTGCTCGCGAACAGCAATTCGAGCCGGCAACTCGCGGTGATGGCCGGGATTCGCGTGAACTTCTGACGGCACGCACACGGTGGCACGGGCGGTGGGCGGGGCGGGCGGCCGCACCGTCGGCCGCTTTCGCCGCGTGCCACAAATTCTTAACGATCGACGTGAACAATGGCGTTCGCTTCAGGCCGCCCGAAGCGTCGCCCGCGTTGCACACGTGTGCAACGCCCGGCGGCTCGCCACCACGCCGATCGAGAGAGACCACATGACCCTGCTGAGCCGCCTGCGCGCGCTGTCCGCCGCCGTTGCGCTGTCCCTTGCCGCCTCGCACGCCTTCGCGGCGGACCTCGTCATCGCGGGCCGCGACGACATCTACGGCAAGGGGCTGGCCGACGCCGTCGCCGGCTTCACCAAGCTGCATCCGGGCACCGACATCGAGTTGCTCAAGCTGCCGAACGCGAACCTGTACCAGAAGCTGAAGCTGTCGATGCGCGAAGGCACCGGCACGTACGACCTCGTGATGATGGACGATACGTGGGCACCCGAATTCATCGGCAACGGCTGGCTGAAGCCGCTGCCGTCAGCGCTCGCCGACGCCGATCTCGTGCCGTCCGCGGTCGCGCTCGGCCGCAACGCGGCGGGCGCGCTGTACGCGCTGCCGATCGTCGGCAACGTCGAGATGTTCGCGTACCGGAAGGATCTGCTCGCGAAGTACCAGCTGCAGCCGCCGCGCAACTGGGACGACGTGCTGAAGATCGCGCAGACCATCGGCGGCGCGGACAAGAGCGTGTCGGGCGTCGTGTTCCGCGGCACCAAGGGCAACCCGGTCGTGACGGGCTTCCTGCCGATCCTGTGGGCCTACGGCGGCGACGTGTTCGACCGTGCCGGCAACGTGACGATCGATTCGCGTGAGTCGCAGGCCGCGCTGAAGACTTTCCTTGCGCTGAAGACCGCCGCGCCGAAGGACGTCGACGTGTACGGCGCCGCCGAGGTGCGCGACGCACTGCAGCGCGGCACGGCCGCGCAGTCGATCGAGGTGTGGCCGGCGTGGATCCCGGCGCTCGACGATCCGAAGCAGTCGCGCGTGGTCGGGCAGATCGCGCTGCAGCCGCCGCCCGGGCAGACGGCCGGCCCGGCGCCGATGCTCGGCATCTGGCAGATGGGCATTCCGAAGGATGCGCCGCACGCGAAGCTCGCGCAGGATTTTCTGGCCTACCTGAGCTCGCGCGACACGCAAACGCGTCTCGCCGGGATCGGCATTCCGCCGACGCGCCGCAGCGTGTTCGCCGATCCGGCGCTGGTGCGCCAGTACCGCTGGTACCCCGATCAGCTGAAGGCGCTCGAGGCCGGCCGTGCGCGGCCGCGCGTGAAGGACTGGCAGCAGGTCGAGAGCATTCTCGGCGACCAGCTGCAGCTCGCGCTGACCGGGCAGGCCACTCCCGACGCCGCGCTGCGCCAGGCGCAGCAGAAGATCGCGCAGGCGATGGCCGCGGCCGGCAAGTGACGGCACGCCGCCACGCATCGTCCGGAATCCGCGCATGAAAGCCCTCGGCCGCAGCCTGCCGTTCGTCGCGCTGCTCGGGCCCGCGCTGCTGGTGCTGGCCGCGCTCGCGCTGTACCCCGTCGCGCAGGTGCTGATCGACTCGTTCTGCCAGGTCGACTACACGGCGGGCCGTCGCGCATTCGCGGGGCTCGCGAACTATCGCGCGGTGCTCGGCGACGACGCGTTCGCGGCCGGTTTCGGCAATACGCTGCGCTTCACGATCGCGGCGTCGCTCGTCGAGGTCGGGCTCGGCTTCGGTCTCGCGCTGCTGTTCGTGCGCGCGTTTCCGGGGCGGCGCATTGCGCTGCCGCTCGCGATCCTGCCGATGATGCTGTCGACGCTCGTGTGCTCGGCGATCTGGCGCAACTGGCTCAACTTCGACGGCTTCCTGAACGCGCTGCTCGCCGCGTTCGGCGTCGAAGGCGTGCGCTGGCTGTCCGATCCGCATCTTGCGTTGTGGTCGCTCGCGCTCGTCGACGTGTGGCAGTGGACGCCGATGGCGTTCCTGATCGTACTGGCCGGGCTGCAATCGATCCCGCAGGAACTGTACGAAGCCGCGCGCACCGATGGCGCGAGCGAATGGCAGTGCCTGCGCGACATCACGCTGCCGCTCGCGGCGCCGCAGATCGGCCTCGCGCTGCTGCTGCGATCGATCGACACGTTCAAGCTGTTCGACAAGGTCTACGCGCTGACGGGCGGCGGCCCCGGCAACGCGACGCAGACGCTGTCGACCTACATCTACGACACGGGCTTCCGCTTCTTCAACGTCGGGCCGGCGAGCGCCGCGTCGGTGCTGATGCTCGCGGCGTCCGCGCTGCTCGTTTCGGGGTACGTATGGCAGACGGTTCGCAAGCGGCGCGCATGACGGCGCGATCCGCGTACCTCGCGCACGCGCGAAAGGGTGCCGCGTTCGCGCATGCCGCGCCGTTGGCGCTGCGCATCATTGCGCTCGCGCTGTTGCTGCTGCCGTGCCTGTGGATGGCCGGCGCGGCGTTCATGCCGACGCTCGAACGCCTCGATCATCCGCTACGGATCTGGCCGGCTGCACCGACGTTCGAGCATTTCGCGTCGGTGTGGTCGAACGGTATCGGCGCGCCGCTCGCCAATTCGCTGCTGGTCGGGTTCGGCACGACGCTGCTCGCGCTGACGCTCGCGTTTCCGGCCGCATACGCGCTCGTGCGGCTGCGGTTTCCGGCGCGGCTGGATGTGCTGTTCCTGATGCTCGTGCTGGCCTTGAAGCTGATGCCGCCGATCACGATCGCGGTGCCGCTGTTCGCGCTCGCGAAGCGGTTGCATCTGCTCGATTCGACGCTCGGGCTGATGCTTGCTTACCAGATCTACGCGCTGCCGATGGCGATCTGGATGCTGCTCGCGTTCGTGCGCGACGTGCCCGTCGAATACGAGGAGGCCGCGTGCATCGACGGCGCGGGGCTCGCGCGGCGGCTCGTGCAGATCGTGTTGCCGCTGTGCGCGCCGGGGCTGATCGCGACCGCGATCTTCGTGTTCATCGCCGCATGGAACGAGTTCCTGATCGCGCTGCTGTTCGTGTCGACGCCGAGCCGCTTTACGCTGCCGCTCGCGATTGCCGGTTACGTGACGGAGAACGGCATCGACTGGGGCGACCTGATGAGCGCGGGGCTGCTGGCGTCGCTGCCGACCCTTGCGGTGGCCGGCTACGTGCAGCGCTACCTGCTGCGCGGCTTCGCCGGCGGACTGAAGTGACACGACGCGTTACGCGCAGCTATGCCGCGCCACGTGCGTAACCGGCACGACCCGCGTGCGCGACGCGCCGTCGAACGTCTGGATCCGGTCGGCGAGCAGGTCGACGGCCGCGTGCGCGAGGCCTTGCGTGTCCTGGCGCAGCGTCGAGAGCCGGTAGGCGTCGTATGCGGCGGCGGGGATGTCGTCGAAGCCGATCACGCGCAGGTCGTCGGGCACGCGCAAGCCGAAGGCGTCGCGCGCGGCGTCGATCATGCCGAGCGCGAGCAGGTCGGACGAGCAGAACACACCGTCCGGCCGCTCGCCCGTCGCGAACAGTTGCCGCGCGGCGTCGAGGCCGCATGCGTGCGTGTCGGAGTCCGTATCGATCACGCGGACGAGCGCCGCATCGTACGCGTCGCCGTGTTGCAGCGCCTGCGCGAACGCCTCCGCGCGCGCGCGTGCGCTGTAGCTCGCGGTACGCGGCCCGACGAACGCGAGCCGGCGCGCGCCGGCCCGCACGAGCCGTTGCGCCGCATGGACGGCGCCCGTCGCGTTGTCGCTGACGACGACGTCCGCGCCCGGCAGGTTCGCTTCGCGGTTGATCATCACGACGGGAATCCGGTGGTCGAGATACTGCTGCGCGACCGACAGCGGCGGCGAAGCGGACGTCATCACCAGGCCCGCGATCCGGTAGCTGAGCAGCCGCTCCAGCGATTGCCGGACCTGATGCGGATCGTCCGCATTGGTCACGAGCGGCGTGAACGCGCGCTGCCCGAGCGCGGCCATCAGGTCCGACAGCAGCCGTGCGCGGAACGGATTCTCGAAACCGGCCGTCACGACGCCGATCATGCTGCTGCGCTGCGTGATCATGTCGCGCGCGATCAGGTTGACCTGGTAGCCGAGCGCACGCGCGGCCGCCATCACGCGTTCGCGCGTCTCGGGCGCGATGCTCGCCGTCGGCGAGAACGCGCGCGACACCGCGGAGCGCGACACGCCGGCCCGCACGGCGACATCCGACGCGGTCACCCACGTCTTTCTTTCCTTGTCAGTCATCGATTCATGATCCCTTCGCGACACGAAGCCTCCACGCCGCTGGCCGACTGGATGTCGGCGCTCGACGACGCGCGGCCGCTGCATACGCTGACCCTACCGGGCAGCCATGACACCTGTGCGTATACGGTCGACGATCCGCTCGTACGCACGCAGCGCGCGCCGCTCGATGCGCAGCTCGCGCATGGCGTGCGGCTGCTCGACATTCGCTGCCGGCACCGGGGCGATACGTTCGACATCCATCACGGCGGCATCGCGCTCGGCCTGTCGTTCGACGACGTGCTCGCGGACTGCACGCGCTTTCTCGATGCGCATCCGCGCGAATGCATCGTGATGTCGGTGAAGGACGAATGGCCCGCGCATGCGTGCACGCGCAGTTTCGACGCGACGTTCGATGCGCATTGCGCGCGGCATCCGCGGCTGCGCTGGCATGCGGGCCGCGCGCTGCCGGCGCTCGGCGATGTGCGCGGCGCGATGGTGCTGTTGCGGCGGTTCCGCAGCAGCCGGCCGCTGGGCATCGACCTGACCGCGTGGCCCGACAATGCGACGTTTACGATCGATCATCCGGATGCGGCGTTCGTGATCCAGGATGAATACCGTGTGCCTGTCGCCGGGTCGATCCACTACAAGTGGCGTGTGATCGATGCGCTGCTGAGCCGCATGCCGTCGCCGGAGAGCGGGCGCTGGGCGATCAATTTCTGCAGCGGCACGGGGATGGGCGCGAATCCGTCGGTGGTCGCGCGCGGCGACGGCAGGGTAGTCGGGATTCAGGCGCGGCTCGCGGCGCGGTTGCGTGAAACGCGCGGTCCGTGTGGCGCGATGCTGCTCGATTTCTGCGACGACGATGACTGGGCGCTGGTGCGGGCGTTGGTCGAGTGTAATGAGGATGGGCCCGTGGTGGGTGGCAGGCGCAGGCTAATGGGTTGTTAGCGCATTCGCATTGAAGACCGCGAACTCGCCGACAGTCAGGACCCAACCTTCCCAACCATAGATCGGAATGCGATGACGCTCGCAATAGTCAATGCATTCGAGCGCGGCGTCGAGCGGAAGCACGATCTCGCGACGAGAAATCGACAGTGCGGCAAGTGCCGCGGGAATTTTCTCGAGTTGCGGCATTGCAGGTCTACGGAGAACGGGATGGTGTGCGATCGACGGACTACCGCGTCGCGATCGCCACCGCCGCACCCGCCATCGCGGTCGCGCTCGTGCGGTTCGCGACCCGCTTCGCGCGTGCCGACGTCAGAAATGCGCGCGCACGCACCGCGAGCAGCGACCAGAAGCAGTCGGCGAGGATCAGGATCGCCAGCATCGTGCCGACCAGCTCGGCCCACGCGAGCACACCGACATGCGTCAGATCGACGATCGTCGGCAGCAGCGCGAGATAGAACAGCATGATCTTCGGGTTGCCGAGCGTGACCAGCGTGCCCGCGACGAACATGCGCCACGGCGACTGCCCGCGCGGCAGGTCGCCGGCCTGCGTGTCGGTCGGCGCGGTCCACATCTTCCACGCGAGGAACAGCAGGTACGCGACGCCGAGCAGCTTCAGCACGAGCAGGCCCGTCTCGAACGTGCGTGCGAACGCCGACAGCCCGGCCACCGCCAGCGTGAGCCACAGCGCCTCGCCGATCCACATCGCGGCGAGGAACGGCAGCACGTCTCGCACGCCGTTCGTCAGCACGCGCGCGACGAGCGCGGCGACGCTCGGGCCGGGCGTGCCGGCGGTGACGAGCAGGGCGATGGCGAACACGGCGAGCGCGGACAGCGTCATGGCGAACCTCGTGGGCAAGGCGTTCGAAAGGTATGAAGTTTCGATTATAGTGACGGCCGTTCCTGCCTGCCTACCTCGTCGTGATGACAGTATCGATCCGGATTCGTCCCGCCACGCGGGAAGACGCGGCCGCGATGGCCGCCGTGGAAGTGGCCGCCGCCCAGCGCTTTCGCGACATCGGCATGTCCGACATCGCCGAAGGCGAGCCGACCGATGCGGCCGACGTGCTCGCACGCATCGACGACGGCCGCGCGTATGTGGCGACGGACGAAGCGGGGGGCTGCGTGGGTTTCGCGTTCTACCGGCTGCTCGATGCGCAGCGGCTTTATCTGGAGGAACTGGACGTCGCGCCGTCGCATGCGGGGCAGCGGATCGGCGCGCGCCTGATTGAACGGATCATGACACGCGCCGCGCAAGACGGCATCGCGCAGGTCGTGCTGTCGACGTTTCGCGACGCGCCGTGGAATGCGCCGTACTACGCGCGCCTGGGCTTCGACATCATCGACGACGCATCGCTCGACGACACGCTGCATGCGGTCCGCGCGCATCACGTCGCGCGTGGGCTCGACGAGACGCAGCGCGTGTTCATGCGCGCGGACGTGTGCGCATGAACGTGCCGCCGGCCGTCATGCCGCGTCGCTGAGCGCCGGGTAGTCGGTGTAACCCGTTTCGCCTTCGGCGTAGAACGTCTCCGGCACCGGCTTGTTCAGCGGTGCGCCGAGTTCGAGTCGACGCGGCAGGTCCGGATTCGCGATGAACAGCTTGCCCCACGCGATCGCGTCGGCGTGGCCGCTCGCGAGCGTGTCCTGCGCCGATTCGAGCGTGAACTGCTCGTTCGCGATCAGCGGGCCGCCGAACGCCTCCTTCAGACGCGGGCTCAGCTGGTCGCCCGAATACGATTCACGCGTGAAGATGAACGCGATCTTGCGGCGGCCGAGTTCGCGTGCGACGTAGCCGAACGTCGCGGCCGGATCGGAATCGCCCATCGTGTGCGCGTCGCCGCGCGGTGCGAGGTGCACGCCGACACGGCCCGCGCCCCACACGTCGATCGCCGCGTCGACCACTTCGAGCAGCAGGCGCGCGCGGTTCTCGATCGGGCCGCCGTACGCGTCGGTGCGCAGGTTGGTGCTGTCCTGCAGGAACTGATCGAGCAGGTAGCCGTTCGCGCCGTGGATCTCGACGCCGTCGAAGCCCGCCTTCTTCGCGTTTTCCGCGCCCCTGCGGTACGCGGCGACGATACCCGGAATTTCATCGATGTCGAGCGCGCGCGGCGTCACGTACGGACGCGGCGGCCGCACGAGGCTCACGTGACCGCCCGCGGCGATCGCGCTCGGCGCGACCGGCAGGTCGCCGTCCAGGAACACCGGATCGGAAATCCGGCCGACGTGCCAGAGCTGCAGCACGATGCGGCCGCCCGCCGCGTGCACGGCCTGCGTCACGCGCTTCCAGCCTTCCACCTGTTCGTCGGACCAGATGCCCGGCGTGTCCGCGTAGCCGACACCCTGCGGCGTGACCGAAGTCGCTTCGCTGATGATCAGGCCGGCCGATGCGCGCTCGGCGTAATAGCGGGCCATCAGGTCGTTGGGCACGCGCGCGCTGCCGGCGCGGGCACGGGTGAGCGGCGCCATCACGACGCGGTTCGGTAGAGTCAGGTCGCCGAGGGTAACGGGATCGAACAGGGTAGGCATGGAGGTAACCTCTTCACGAAAGGCGGGATGGCCGTCGCGTCGTGCGCGACGGGTGGCCCGCATGTCCTGGGTCAGAGTTCGCGACGCAGGGCGTCGAGAAATGCGTCGATGACGGCCTCGTTGCGCTGGAAGAACGCCCACTGGCCGATCCGCGTCGACGTCACGAGCCCCGCGCGCTGCAGCGTCGCGAGGTGCGCGGAAACCGTCGACTGCGACAGCCCGCAGCGCGCGTCGATCTGCCCGGCGCAGACGCCGTGGTCGTACGGCAGCGTCTGCTCCGGGAAATGCGCGCCCGGCGTTTTCAGCCAGACGAGGATTTCCCGGCGCACGGGGTTCGAGAGCGCTTTCAGGATCGCGTCGATGTCGAGTTCGGTCGGCATGGAAGGGCGTGGTGTTCTGGGCATACGGGTATCGTCGATGGGCGAATCATATATCGTAAAATAACGATACGTGTGAAGGCACTGATGGAAGTGGGGTTGTTGGTCGGTCGGACTTCAGCGCGTCACCCGTTCCCGTACTGCGCGAACAGCCACCGCCGCATCGCATCGAGCGCTTCCGAGTGCGCACTGGCCTGCGGAAAGACGACGTAAAACCCGAGCGACATTGGAAACGAAAAATCGAACACGCGCCGCAGTCGGCCATCCGCGATATCGCGTTCGACCAGCGGCTCGCTGGTCAGCGCGATGCCCTGGCCGGCGACCGCGGCGTCGATTGCGAGCAGCGATTGGCTGAACCGCGGCCCTTTCGTCGGATCGGCCCGGCCTTTGCCGCCGAGCTTGTCGATGAACTCGGGCCACAGATCGTGCGCGTCGTGCAACAGCACATGCTTTGCGAGGTCCGCGGGCGTCCGGATCGGCGAGCCGCTGTCGAGCAGTTTCGGGCTGGCGACGGCAAAGATGTCGAGCGGAAACAGCAACTCGGCGACCAGGCCGGCCGGGAACGGCGGCTTGCTCAGTCGAATCGCGATGTCGACGCCGTCGGCCCGGAACGACGCAAGCCTTTCGTCGGCGATCACGCGCACTTCGATGTCGGGATGCAGCCGGCCGAAGTCCGACAGGCGCGGAATCAGCCACTTCGACGCGAACGACGGCGTCGTGCTGACCGCCAGAACCGTCGGGCGCTGCCCGAGCGCGTCCGTGGCGTCGGAGATGATCTGCAGCGCACGCTGGACCGACGAAAAATACTCGAGCCCTTCGCGCGTCAGCGCCAGCCCCCTGGGCAGCCGCCGGAACAGCTGAACCTCCACGACGTCCTCCAGATGCCTGACCTGTTGCGCCACCGCGCCCTGGGTCACGCCGAGTTCGTCGGCGGCCAGCCGGAAATTGAGGTGTCGCGCGGCGGCCTCGAACGCGCGAAGCGCATTGAGCGGCGGGAACCGGCGGATACGCGATAGCGCCTTCATGCAGTAGAAATTCTACAGGGTGGGTGGAGAAATCATGGTTCGACAAGCCGATTATAGAGTCCTACAGTGCTGCCATGGACGATGATCGCGGCGCTGCGCCGACCCATTCAGGAGAACAGCATGACTGTAGAGAAAGTGGCTTTGGTGACGGCGGCGGGCAAGGGCATGGGCGCCGCGATTGCGCGGGATCTCGCGGGCAACGGTTATCGCGTCGCGCTGATGTCGCCGTCCGGCAGCGCGGTCGAACTGGCGAAGGAACTCGGCGGGTTCGGCGTGGCGGGGTCGGTCACCGAAGACGCCGACATCGCGCGCTTCGTGAACGAGACGCTCGCGAAGTACGGCCGTATCGATGCGGTCGTCAACAATACCGGGCATCCGCCGAAGGGCGACCTGCTCTCGATCGACGACGACAAATGGCACGAAGGGCTCGACCTGATCGTGCTCAACGTCGCGCGCGTGCTGCGCCGCGTGACACCGGTCTTCCTGAAGCAGGGCGGCGGCGCGGTGGTCAACATCTCGAGCTTCGCGGCCGACGCGCCCGAGCAGGCGATGCCGGTGTCGTCCGCGCTGCGCGCGGCGCTCAGCGCCTTCACGCGCCTGTACGCCGACCGGTACGCGAAGGACAACATCCGCATCAATTCGGTGCTGCCCGGCTTCATCGACAGCTGGCCGGAGACGCCCGAGATCGTGGCCCGCATTCCGGCCGGCCGTTTCGGCAAGACACAGGAGATCGCGCAGACCGTGACGTTCCTGCTTTCGGAAGGCGCCGGCTACATTACCGGGCAGAACATTCGCGTCGACGGCGGCATCGTCCGCGCGCTTTAAGCCGCTGCCGGGCAGGGCGGTGCGCGCGCGGACGTTGCGCCGGCTGCCTCAGTTGTGCCGTTCGCCGATCCGGTTCTCCTCCGGGCTCCAGACGCTGAGCCCTTCCGTCGGGTCCATCGGCTGATCCCACGGTCTCGCGGCGATCGCCTGCATCGTCGCGTCGAACCCGGCCTGCCGGCGCGCCGCGATGCCGTCCGGCGTGAAATCGATGTCCTTCCACTGATCGTCGCCGTCGAGCCGCGGCGCCGCGAGCTTGATCACGTGCATCGTCGTCTGGCAGCCCCACGCGGCGAGCGCCTGCACGTCGGCCGACGTGCGCTCCGCCTCCGGCAGCCGCATCACCAGTTCCTTGATCACGTGGCGCAGCCGGTGAATCTGCTGTTGCCGCGCGATGTTGCCGTCCGTGCGGCTCGCGTACTGGATGTCCTTCTGCCGCTCCGACACCTGCCAGATGCTTTGCGGCTCGGGCCCGACCGGATTCCACATCTGCACCGAGAAGATGATCGAGCTGCGGCGCGGCGCATCGTCGAGCACGACCTCGACCGGCGTATTCGAATAGATGCCGCCGTCCCAGTAGGGTGCGCCGTCGATCCGCACGGCCGGAAACGCGGGCGGCAGCGCGCCCGAGCTCATCACGTGGTCGAGGTCGAGCGGCCGGTCGCGCGAATCGAAATATCGCATCGTGCCGGTGCACGCGTTGACCGCGCCGACGGTCAGTCGCGGCCGGCACGCATTCAGCAGGTCGAGGTCGATCAGCGACGCGAGCGTGTCGCGCAGCGGCTCGACCACGTAGTACGACGCGTGCTCGACGCCGACCCGCGCGAGCGGCCCGAGCCACGCGGCGGGATTCGGCCGAAAGAATCCCGTGAGGCCCGCGCCGATCACCGCGAGTTCCGAGCCGATCTTGTCCCAGGTCGTCGGGAAGCCCGGCACGGTCACGGCGGGCCGTTCGGTGACGTGGCGCCAGAATTCGGCCATTCGCTGCGCGCGGTGCGCGGGCGCGTTGCCGGCGATCAGCGCCGCGTTGATCGCGCCGATCGACGTGCCGATCACCCAGTCGGGCTGGATGCCCGCCGCGTCCATCGCCTCGAATACGCCGAGCTGGTATGCGCCCAGTGCGCCGCCGCCCTGGAGCACGAGCACGACCTGCCCAGGTAGCTTCGGGTGTGCGGGTTGACTTGCCGTCATCGCTTGCCTCGTGGTCGGTGACGGCCGGCGGGGGCCGGCCGGTTGGAACCAGTGTAGGCGATCGGCGGGCGTCGCTCCGCGGTGCCGGACCTTCGCGCGCGTGGCGCGGCGCGCCGCGTCATTCCACGGTGATGGTCTCCTTCATGTACGGATGAATCCCGCAGAACACCTTGTAGACCCCCGGCTTGTCGAAGCGGAACGAGTAGGTCTCGTCCTGGTCGAGCGCATTCGAATGGAAGATGCCCGCGTCGTTGACGACGGTATGCGGTTCCGCGTCGAGGTTCTTCCACGTGACCGTCGTGCCGGCCTTGATCGTGGTCGACATCGGCGAAAACATGAAGTTGTGGATCGTCACGAGCGGGCCGGCCGGGGGTTGCGCGAATGCGGCGAGCGGCGTGCCGGCGGCGGCCGCGCACAGGGTCAGCGCCGCCAGCAGCGTCGAGGGCTTGAGGATGGTCATGTCGGTCTCCTTGCGTAGCGGAATCGGGCGAGGGATCAGGCCAGCGTCGTGTCGCGCAGCGACGCCGCCACGGGATGGCCGGCGAAGTCGACGGTCGTCACGCCGAGCATCGCGGGCAGCCGGTCGCGCGGCACGGTGAGCGGCACCGGGCCGGGGCCGTTGCCGGCGGTCGGCTGCGGGAACGCGGTGGAGCGCGCGGTGTGGAACGTCACGTTGCCTTCGACCTTCGACACGATCTGGTGAATGTGCCCGTTCAGCACGGTGACCGAGCCGAATCGGCGCAGCAGCGCCATCGTCTGCGGTGCGTCGCCGGTGCCCCAGCCCCACGGCTCGTAGATGGTCCACATCGGCATGTGCGAGAACACGACGATCGGCGTGCTCGACGATTGCCCCTTCAGATCCTGCGCGAGCCACGCGAGCTGCTCGTCGCCGAAGCTGCCGAGCCCGTTCGGCTTGAAGTGCATCACGTTGACGAGCGCGACGAAGTGCACGCCCGCGTGATCGAAGCTGTAGTAGCCGCGGTTGTCCGACGCCTTGCCGAAGCGGCTGAAATATTCGGCACCCGAGCCGTCGGTCACGTCGTGTTCGCCAGGCACCGTATGCAGCTCCGGCACGCGCAGCGCGGACAGCAGCTGCGACGCCTGGTCGAACTCCGCTGCCTTGGACAGGTGCGTGATGTCGCCGGTATGGATCGCGAGCGCGGGCGTGGCAGGCATCGCGTTGACGAGCTCGATGGTCTGCCGCAGCGTGGCCGCGACGTCGGGATTCGCGTCCTTGTTGAAGCCGATGTGCGTGTCGCTGATCTGCACGAACAGCGGCCGGCCCTTGTCCGCGGGGAGTGCGGCGCCGCTTTGCGCGAGCGCGAGGTCGAACGGCGTCAGGATGCCGCCCGACAGTGTAAACAGCGTGCCGAGGCCGCCGAACGCCATGCATTGCAGGGCCTTGCGACGCGACGGGCGGGTGGGATTCGATGAAGACATGTGAGCCTCGCATTCGTGTGACGGAACCGGACGGCCGGATCGTCCTGGAATAAGCCGGCGCCTTCGTATGCCATACCGCTGCGGCGGCGGATTTATTCCCGCGCGTTGCGAGGTTGCTCGCGGCTTGCGGCGCAATGACCGACCACCGGCGGATGACCTGTCAATGTCCTGTAAGTGACACGTCACGTTTGCGTCATGTCCGCCCGATAGCCTGCGACACCGAATCACTTCTCCGGAGCCCCTCATGCCGAATCTCGCGGCAACGGAAACCAGCGGTGCGGGCGGTCATCGCACGCGCACCATCGGCTTCGCGCCGTTCGTGCCGATCGTTGCCTGCGGCATCGTCTACGTCGGCGTTCACCTGAGCGTGGATCCCGGTCCGGTCAAGGAAGGTTCGGTCCTGCCGATTATGCTGCCCGCCGTCGCGCGGGTGCTGGTCTTGCCCGCGTCGATCGCGCGTTCGGCGGTCCTGTGCCGGGCCCGCCACAAGCCGTTCTGAGCCGCGCCGGCTAACGGCGCATCCGGCCGCGCGTCACGCGGCCGATCCCATCGATTTTCAATTCGACCAAGACGCTACCGATGGATATCAGTTTCTTCGATCCGAATCGCACCGCCAACGCGTCCGCGTGGCGCGTGCTCCCCAACCGCTGGGATGCGGTCGCGTTTCCGCTGATCATCGGCATACTCGCAATGGCGATCGTCGGCTTTCATCAGACGATGGCGCCGATCGCCGTGCTGCAGACGCAGAAGATCTCGCTCGATCCGTCGAACCTGCCCGAATACGCGTTGCGCACCACGCTGCGGATGCTCGCCGCGATGGTCGCGTCGCTCGCGTTCACGCTGGTGTACGGCACGCTCGCCGCGAAAAGCCGCCGTGCCGGCATGGTGCTGATCCCGATCCTCGACATCCTGCAGTCGGTGCCGGTGCTCGGCTATATCTCGTTTACGGTCACGTTCTTCCTCGCACTGTTCCCGGGCCGCGTGCTCGGCGCCGAGCTCGCGGCGATCTTCGCGATCTTCACGAGCCAGGCGTGGAACATGACGTTCAGCTTCTACCAGTCGCTGCGCACGGTGCCGCGCGACCTGAGCGAAGTGTCGCGCGGCTTCCACCTGACGCCGTGGCAGCGCTTCTGGAAGCTCGAGGTGCCGTTCTCGATGCCGGGGCTGATCTGGAACATGATGATGTCGATGTCGGGCGGCTGGTTCTTCGTCGTCGCGTCGGAGGCGATCACCGTCGGCAACCAGACGATCACGCTGCCGGGCATCGGCGCGTATCTCGCGCAGGCGATCGCCGACAAGAACCTCGGTGCGGTGGGCTGGGTGATCGTCGCAATGTCGGTCGTGATCCTCGCGTACGACCAGTTCCTGTTCCGCCCGCTCGTCGCGTGGGCCGACAAGTTCCGGATGGAAAACACCGCGTCGGGCGATGCGCCGCAGTCCTGGCTGCTCGACATGCTGCGCCGCACGCACCTGATCCACCAGCTGCTCGTGCCGGCCGGCTGGCTGCTGTCGCAGGCCGCGCGGATTCCGTTGCGCGTGCCGGCGCTCACGGGCAAGCGCTCGCGCGGCACGTCGGCGCGCGGTTCGTCGCGCGTCGGCGACGTCGTGTGGGGCGCGTTCGTGATCCTGCTGACGGTGTACGTCGGGTGGCGCGTCGTCAGCTTCGTGGCGACCGGCGTGACGATGGGCGAGGTCGGCCACGTGGTGGTGCTCGGGCTGATCACGTTGCTGCGCGTGCTGGTGCTGATCGCGATCGCGTCGGTGATCTGGGTGCCGCTCGGCGTGCTGATCGGGCTGCGCCCCGCGCTGGCCGAGAAGATCCAGCCGCTCGCGCAGTTCCTCGCCGCGTTCCCGGCGAACCTGCTGTTCCCGGTGTTCGTGATCGTGATCGTCCATTTCCATCTGAACGCGGACATCTGGCTGTCGCCGCTGATCGTGCTCGGCACGCAGTGGTACATCCTGTTCAACGTGATCGCCGGCGCGATGTCCTATCCGAACGACTACAAGGAAGCGACGAAGAACTTCCGCATTCGCGGCTGGCAGTGGTGGCGCCAGGCGATGCTGCCCGGCATTTTCCCGTACTACGTGACCGGTGCGATCACCGCATCGGGCGGCGCGTGGAACGCGAGCATCGTGTCCGAGTTCGTGCAGTGGGGCGACACCAGGGTCGTCGCGCATGGCCTCGGCTCGTACATCGCACAGATGACTGCCGCCGGCGATTTTCCGAAGATCATCCTGGGCATCGCCGTGATGTCCCTGTTCGTTACCCTGTTCAACCGTCTGCTGTGGCGTCCGATGTACGCCTATGCGGAATCCCGGCTCCGTCTCGATTGAGAGTAAGCGCGATGCAAAACCAGACCGTAATCAACGCCCCTGTCCAGACGTCCCAGCCGCTTCAGCCGCCGCGCCTCGGCGAGGAAATCCTGCGCGTCGAACACGTGAATCGCGGCTTCAACAAGTCGCAGGGCGAGTTGCTCGTGCTCGACGACGCGAACCTGTCGTTGCGCGAAGGCGAGATCGTCGGGCTGCTCGGCCGCTCCGGTTCGGGCAAGTCCACGCTGCTGCGGATCATCGCCGGGCTGATCGAGCCGACCGGCGGTGACGTGACCTATCTGGGCAAGCCGCTGCGCGGCCCGGCCGAAGGCGTCGCGATGGTGTTCCAGACCTTCGCGCTGTTTCCGTGGCTGACCGTGCTGCAGAACGTGGAAGCCGGCCTCGAAGCACTCGGCGTCGGCGCACGCGAGCGGCGCGAACGCGCGCTCGCCGCGATCGACCTGATCGGTCTCGACGGCTTCGAGAACGCGTATCCGCGCGAACTGTCGGGCGGCATGCGCCAGCGCGTGGGCTTCGCGCGCGCGCTCGTGGTCGATCCGACGATCCTGCTGATGGACGAGCCGTTTTCCGCACTCGACGTGCTGACCGCCGAGACGCTGCGTACCGACCTGCTCGACCTGTGGACGCAAGGCCGCATGCCGATCAAGTCGGTGCTGATCGTCACGCACAACATCGAGGAAGCGGTGTTCATGTGCGACCGCATTCTCGTGCTGTCGTCGAATCCGGGCCGCGTGATCGCCGAGATCAAGGTACCGTTCAAGCATCCGCGCAACCGGCTGGATCCGGATTTCCGCAAGCTGGTCGACGACATCTACGCGAAGATGACGGCCCGCCAGACCAACGAGGCGACGAAGAAGGGGCTCGAGCTCGGCAGCTGGATGCCGCGCGTGTCGACCAACCTGATGGCCGGCCTGATCGAGACGCTCGCGATGGCGCCGTATCACGGTCGTGCCGACATGCCGGAAATCGCGCGCACGCTGCATCTGGAAGTGGACGAACTGTTTCCGATCGCCGAAGTGCTGCAGTACCTCGGTTTCGCCGACGTGCGCGAAGGCGACGTGTTCCTGACGCCGCCCGCGCGCGTGTTCGCGGAATTCGGCACGCAGGAACGCAAGCTGATGTTCGCGGATCACCTGCTGAAGCACGTGCCGCTCGCCGCGCGGATCCGGAAGGTGCTGAACGAGCGCCCCGGCCATCGTGCGCCGCGCGTGCGTTTCGAGCAGGAGCTGGAGGATTTCCTGTCGGACGAGGCGGCCGAGGAAACGCTCGACGCGGTGATCGACTGGGGGCGTTACGGCGAAGTCTTTTCGTATAACGACAAGACGGAAGTGTTCAGTCTCGAGGACGTGGAGAGCTGACGTCCGCGCCCGAATGACGCGCGACCGTCATTCGGGCAAATCCCGCTGATTCGCGTCCTGCGCGCTGCCGCCCGTACTGAGCCGCTCGATCTTTTCCATCCTCTGCCGCGCCAGTTCGGGAAGCCGGTTCGTCACGCCGATCACCAGCGCTTCGGCGAGCGCCAGCGCCGGCACGTTGGTCTGCAGCATCGCGAACGGGCGCCCCTGGATCCGCAGCACGATCTCGGCGAACGCGCTGATCGGCGAGCGCCATTCGTCGGTGATCAGCAGCACGCGCACGCCGAGCTGGTGCGCGGCCTGCGCGAACCGGATGCTGTCCTTCTGATAGCGGCGAAAATCGAAAATGACCAGCACGTCGCCGGGCCCCATGTCGGTCAGCGACACCGACGCGAGATTCAGGTTCGGCTCGACGTACTGCACATGCGGGCGTGCATACGCGAGCGTGAACGAAAACAGCGACGCGAGCGGCGCGGTATAACGCCCGCCGCCGCAGAACACGCGGATTTCCGGATCGGCCAGCAGCGTCACCGCTTCGTCGAACGCCGCCGCGTCGAGTCCCTCGATCGTGGTGGCAAGCGATTGCGAGAGCCGCTGGAAGATCGCCGCATGGCTGTCGCGCATCCCCGATTCCGAGTGGAACGCATCCATCCGCGCGAGCGGCGAATTCATCGCGGTATCGATCTCGTCGTGCAGCGCCTGCTGGAACGACGAGTAGTTCGGGAAGCCGATTCGCACGACGAAGCGGAACACGGTCGGGTCGCTGACTTCGGCTTGCTTCGCGAAGCTCGCGATCGGCCCGAGCCCGAGGCTCGGATAGCGATCCAGCAGCGCGTGCGCGACCTTCTGTTCCGACGGCGTGAAGCTATCCATCTGGGATAGCAGCAACGCCCTGATGCTTGTCCCCATCGGGCACTCCGGCTTGTTTTTATCTGAATGAATGACAAACGGCAGGCATGCGTCTGCCGGCGACGCCGTGCATGTTAGCCGATCGCCGCGCCGCGGACCGTGTGAGGCCACAGATTAGAGGGGCGCATCATTCGGGTCGTCAATCGGCTGATTATGTAATGTATTAAACATTATCGATCGGAACGTTTCCATAAATTCATCGAGAATTCAGTAATTACCCTAGGTTTTGACATGAAAATGCCGATGCTATGATCGCGGCCTCGCCGGAATGTATGGTTTATTACATGCCGGATCAGCGGCGTCGTCCGGCCTTCCGAGTCGGTTGCGCATCCCGGTATGGCCCGGTCATTCGTCTGGAGGATTCCGTCATGAGGCGGCTCGTCGTACTTACTCTGTTGTCGGCCATCAGCGCAGGCGCGCTCGCCGCTTCGGAACCCGCGGTGGAAGCGAAGAACGGCATGGTCGTGTCGTCGCAGCACTTCGCGTCGCAGATCGGCGTCGACATCCTCAAGGAAGGCGGCAACGCGGTGGACGCCGCAGTGGCGGTCGGCTACGCGCAAGCGGTGACCAATCCGTGCTGCGGCAACATCGGCGGCGGCGGCTTCATGACCCTGCACCTGGCCGACGGCCGCGACCGCTTCATCAACTTCCGCGAGACCGCGCCGGCCGCGGCGTCGGCGAACATGTATCTCGATGCGAACGGCAACGTCATTCCGGACGACAGCCTGTACGGCTATCGCGCGGTCGGCGTGCCGGGCACGGTCGCGGGTCTCGACCTCGCGCAGCGCAAGTACGGCAAGCTGACGCGCAGGCAGGTGATGGAGCCGGCGATCCGGCTCGCGCGCGACGGCTTCGTGCTGACGCGCGGCGATACGGACATCCTCGACACGACGATCCAGCGCTTCAGGAAGGACCCGGAAGCCGCGCGCATCTTCCTGCGCCCGGACGGCACGCCGCTGCAGCCGGGCGACCGCCTGGTGCAGAAGGACCTGGCACGCACGCTCGAGCGCATCGCGGAGCAGGGCCCCGACGCGTTCTATCACGGCGAGATTCCGAAGATCGTCGAAGCCGCGGCGAAGCGCGGCGGCGGCGTGATCACGGCGGCCGATTTCGCGTCGTATCGTGCGCAGGACATGGCGCCGCTGACCTGCACGTATCGCGGCTACGAGTTCGTGTCGGCGCCGCCGCCGAGCTCGGGCGGCGTGACCATGTGCGAGACGCTGAACGTGCTCGAAGGGTATGACCTGCGCAAGTTCGGCTACCAGTCGGCGTCGGTGGTCCACTACATGACCGAGGCGATGCGCCACGCGTATGAGGATCGCAACACGCTGCTGGGCGACCCGAACTTCATCGACAATCCGGTCGCCAAGCTGACGAGCAAGCAGTATGCGGCCGAGATCCGCAAGCAGATCAGCGGCGACATGGCGACGGCATCGGTCGACGTGCAGCCGGGTGTCGGCGTGCACGAGAAGCCGGAGACGACCCACTACTCGATCATCGACCGCGACGGCAACGCGGTGTCGACCACGTACACCGTCAACGGCCGCTTCGGCGCCGTGGTGATCGCGCCGGGAACGGGCTTCTTCCTGAACGACGAGATGGACGACTTCACGGTCAAGGTCGGCGCGCAGAACCTGTTCGGCCTCGTGCAGGGCACGCGCAACTCGATCGCGCCGGGCAAGCGTCCGCTGTCGTCGATGGCGCCGACGATCGTGAAGAAGGACGGCAAGGTGTTCATGGTGGTCGGCTCGCCGGGCGGCTCGCGCATCATCACGATCACGCTGCAGACCGTGCTGAACGTGATCGACTACGGGATGACGCCGCAGGATGCGGTCGGTGCGCCGCGCATCCATCATCAATGGCTGCCGGATCAGGTCTATTACGAGACCCGCGGCCTGTCGCCCGACACGCTCGCGATCCTGCGCAACATGGGCTACAAGATGGTCGAGCAGACGCCGTGGGGCGCCGCCGAGCTGATCATGGTCGGCCTGCCCGGCACCGAGGCGGTGAGCCATCAGAGTTCCGGCAACGATTCGTCGGTGTCGGGCAACGTGCGCGTCGGCTACATCTACGGCGTCAACGATCCGCGCCGACCGGCCGGTTCGGCGATCGGCTACTGACCTGAGCTGATTTGATTTGATCTGATTGCACCAGGCTGAACGGTTGCCCCGGCGTTCGCCATCGCGCGAGCGCCGGGGCAGCGACAGCGCGTCCGTTCGCGGACGTCCGCAGTATCGGGCGGGGCGGGTGCCCGGAATGCCGGGCCCGACCGACCCGCAATGCGCGCCGTGGCACGGCACTGACGCGCGCATTTTTTTCATTCCTGCTCCGTGCATCGAGTTCCGTTATGAACAAACGAATGTCTGCGGCAGTCTGGATCCTGCTCGCGATGGCGGCCGGCATCTTCATCGGCTACATGATCTATACGCAGTTTCCGGACAAGCAGTCCGCGACCGAGATCGCCGGCTACATCTCCCTCGTGTCCGACGTGTTCCTGCGGTTGATCAAGATGGTGATCGGCCCGCTGGTGTTCTCGACGCTCGTCGTCGGCATCGCGCACATGGGCGACGCTTCGTCGGTGGGACGCGTGTTCGTGAAGGCGTTCGGCTGGTTCGTCACCGCGTCGCTGATCTCGCTGCTGCTCGGGCTGCTGATGGCGAACCTGCTGCGCCCGGGCGAGAACCTCGGCCTGCCGCTGCCGGACATCGGCGCATCCGCGCATCTCGCGACCTCCAAGTTCACGCTGAAGGATTTCGTCAGCCACATGGTGCCGAAGTCGATCGCCGAGGCGATGGCGAACAACGAGATCCTGCAGATCGTCGTGTTCTCGATGTTCTTCGGCGTCGCGCTGTCGGCGCTCGGCGAGCGCGGCAAGATCCTCGTCGCCGCGATCGACCAGCTGGCGCACGTGATGCTGAAGATCACCGGTTACGTGATGAAGCTCGCGCCGCTCGCGGTGCTGGCGGCGATGGCCGCGACCGTCGCGGTCAACGGGCTGTCGGTGTTGTTGAAGTTTGCGGTGTTCATGGGCGACTTCTACGTGAGCCTGTTCCTGCTGTGGAGCACGCTCGTGATCGCCGGCCTGCTGTTCCTCGGGCCGCGCGTATTCAAGCTGCTGGTGCTGATCAAGGAAGCGTTCATGCTGTCGTTCGCGACGGCGAGCTCCGAAGCCGCGTATCCGAAGATCCTCGACGCGCTCGACCGCTTCGGCGTGAAGCGCAAGATCTCGAGCTTCGTGATGCCGATGGGCTATTCGTTCAACCTCGACGGCTCGATGATGTACTGCACGTTCGCGTCGCTGTTCATCGCGCAGGCGTACAACATCCACCTGTCGCTCGGCACGCAGGTCACGATGCTGCTGGTCCTGATGCTGACGTCGAAGGGGATGGCCGGCGTGCCGCGCGCATCGCTCGTCGTGATCGCGGCGACACTGCACCAGTTCGACATCCCGGAAGCAGGACTGCTGCTGATTCTCGGCGTCGACACGTTCCTCGACATGGGGCGCTCGGCCACCAATGCGGTCGGCAATTCGATCGCCAGCGCGGTGGTCGCGAAGTGGGAGGGCGAGCTGATGTCGGAGTCCGAAGCGCAAGCACATGCCGCGCATCTCGACGCGGAACTGGAACGGCAGAACCGCGATCCGGCCTATGGTGCCGGTCAGGCGACGTCCGTTTAAGCGGCACACGCCTCGTCGATGCACGCCGCCAGCACCATCGCGGCGGCGTTGCCCGGCGCCGAGCCGAGCAGTTGCGGCGCGTAGACGCTGTCGCCGCGCGCGATCGGCCGCCCCGACAGCGCGCAGACGCCGCGCTTGCGCGTCGTGAACAACCGCCGCTTCTGGTAGCCGTAGTGGCCGGTGCACGCGTCGCACCACGAAATCATCACGGTGTCGGCCGTGGGCCGCTCGAGCACGCTGATCGACGGCTGGCTCGTCGCATCCCACGACGGCAGGCGATCGCGCGTGATGCTGCGCCGTCGCGGGGCGGCCCATGAAACGGACGGCATGTCGAAGCTGCCGATCGCGGCGACGGTCCTGAGCCAGGCAACTGCACTGTTGCTCATCTTTGCTTTCCTCGAAACGTTGGGCGACGCCGCGAAACGCGGCGTCACGACAGGCGGATGCGCGGTTGCACGCAGCCGTTGATCCGTTCGGCGAGCCACAGCAGCGTCGCCTTGGAGAATCCGTGCAGCGCCTGCTGGTGGCGCCGGTACAGCATCAGGTGGCTGAATTGCGCGAAACGCCCCTGGATGAAGCCGCCGCGGAAGAACCCGAATTGGCCGAGCGTGCCGAACGCGTCGTAGTCGCTGATCGACACGAGCGCGCCGAAATCGTGGAACGCGAACGGCGGCATCGGCTTGCCGTCGAGCCAGGCGGGCAGGTGTTTCGCGAGATGTTCGGCCTGCTGGGTCGCCACCTGCGCGGTGGGCGGCAGCGGCCGTTCGTGGCCGTCGGGCTGCAGGCTGGCGCAATCGCCGATCGCGAACACGTGCTCGTCGGCCGTGGCCTGCAGCGTGGGCCCGACCAGGATCTGGTTCGCGCGGTTCGTGTCGAGCCCGCCCAGTGCCTGCATGAAATCGGGCGCCTTCACACCCGCCGCCCACACCATCAGATCTGCTTCGGCGAACGAACCGTCGCCGTAGTGGAAGCCGTTCGCATCGGCCGCCGTCACGCGCGTGGACGTCAGCACGTGAAAGCCGATCTGCTCGAGCCGCCGCTGCGCCGACGCGGAAATCCGCGGCGGAAATGCGGCGAGAATGCGCGGGCCACTCTCGAGCAGCGTGAGCCGCAGCCGCTCGCGCACCGTCGCGTCGCCATACGCCTGCGCCACTTCCAGCAGCCGGCTCAGTTCCGCCGCCAGCTCCACGCCCGTCGCGCCCGCGCCGACGATCGCGACGCGAAACGGCTCGTCGCGCGCGATGCTGCGGAACACGCGCATCCGCAGCGCTTCATTGAAGGTTTCGGCCTGCCGCTGGCTGTCGATGAAGTAGCAGTGCTCGCGCACGCCCGGCACGCCGAAATCGTTGGCCTGGCTGCCGAGCGCGAGGATCAGCACGTCGTATTCGAGTTCGCGCGCGTCGACCACGCGTTCGCCGTCCTGCGAGCGAATCTCGCCGAGCTGCACGCGACGGCGCGCGCGATCGAGCCCCGTCAATTCGCCGGGCTGGTACGTGTAGCCATGATCGCGCGCATGGGCGAGAAAGATCACCTGCTGTTGCTGCACGTCGCGCGTACCGGCCGCGATCGTGTGCAGCATCGGCTTCCAGACATGGGTCGGGCTGCGGTCGACCACGGTGACCTGGGCACGCCCGGTGCGGCCGAGACGTTCGCCGAGGCGGGTTGCGAGCTGCAATCCGGCGATGCCGCCGCCGACGATCACGATGCGAGTAGGGGTTGTCATGAATAAATCATCACGTGATGAATAAGGTATGATCCTAGCGCTTCCCGGCTTCGCGTGTCAACGGAGCCGGGCAGGCGACCCGGTTCCGCGGACGCGAACCGGGGCCCGGACACGGGCATTCGATTCATTCAACGGGAGCAGGAAAACGTGGCTGAAGTCACTGAGCGCGCGCCGTCGAAGCGGCGTACGCGCGGGCGGCCGCTGGCGGAGGCGTCCGTCGGACCGGACGTGATATTGCGGGCCGCGCGCCGCACGTTCGCGAAGCGCGGCTATGACGCGACGAGCGTGCGCGAGGTCGCGCGCGAGCTGGGCATCGACGCGGCGCTGATCGCCCATCATTTCGGCGCGAAGGAGACGCTGTGGCTGGCTGTCGTCGGGCAGATCGTCGACCTGGCCGAGCCGCTGTTCGACGCGTTGCGCGCGCTGCGCACGTCGTCATTGCCGCATCGCGAGCGCGTGCGGCGCGCGATCGAGCTGTGCGTCGATCACGAGTTCGCGGAGCCGGACATCGGCATGTTCTTCTCGACGGCAGCGACCGAGGAGGGCGGGCGGCTCGACTGCCTGCAGCAGCGGATCGTGCGCCCGTATCACGACGCGATGTTTCCGCTGCTGGCCGACGCGGTCGAGGCCGGCGAGATCCGCCCGGTCGATCCGAACGTGCTGTTCTTCATGATCGCGAGCGCGGTCGGCACGACGGTGTCGTACAGCCACATGATGCTGGAGTTCACGTCGCTGCCCACGCGGCAGGAGGCGTTCCGGCAGGCCGTGCTCGACGTCGCGCTCGGCATCCTGAGCGTCTGAGCGCCGCGCGCGACGCGAAGCCGGCTGGCGCGCCGGCGCGATTGACCTTACGCCGGGCAGGGCCCGGACTGCCATTGCTGCCAACCGGCAACGTCTGCGCAGACTGGCGCCCTCACGGGCACGGCGATCGCGGTGAGCGGCGGGGCGGGCGGGTCGGGTGACGCGGGACGCCGGCGCGGCATCGTGCATCGCGCCGGCCGCCGCGCATGCGTCAGTCGAGATCGGGCGGCGTATCACCGAGCCAGCGCCGTGCGCCCGGCCCGTTGCGTCCCGCGCGGTCCTCGGGATTGGTCAGCTTGCAGCGCTTCAGCGACAGGCAGCCGCAACCGATGCATTCGTCGAGATTGATGTAGAGCCGCTGCAGTTCCTCGATCCGGTTCGCGACGCGCTGTTTCCAGCCGCGCGACAGCCGCTGCCAGTCCTTGTTGGTCGGCGCGGTGTCTTCCGGCAGGCTCACGAGCTGTTCGGCGATCTCGTCGAGCGAATAGCCGATCTTCTGCGCGAACACGATGAACGCGATCAGCCGCAGCACCGCGCGCGAATAGTGGCGATGGCTCGAGCCGTTGCGGTGCGACTTGATGAGCCCGCGCGTCTCGTAGAAACGCAGCGTCGATGCCGGCACGCCGCTGCGCGCGGCCACTTCGCGGATCGACATCAGCGGCCATTGCGGGATTTCGTCGATACCCATGACGCCCTCCGGGAAAGCTTGACTTGAAGTTAACTTCAACTTTTATGCTACGCGGCAGTTTAACCCGTCGCGAGGCATCATGCTCTCCTTATCCCTACGCAGGACCTCGCCTTTGGGCGCGGCCTGCGCACTGCTGCTGGCGTTGTCGGGCTGTCACGACGGCAAAGGCGAAACGGCGGCCCAGCCGCTTCCCGAAGTCGGCGTGACGACCGTCGCGCCGCGCACGATTCGCCTCGCGGACGAGTTCAACGGACGCGTCGAAGCAGTCGACGCGGTCGAGCTGCGGCCGCGCGTGAGCGGCTATCTGCAGCGCATCGCGTACAAGGAGGGCGACCTCGTCGCACAGGGCGCGGTGCTGTTCGAGATCGATCCGCGTCCGTACCGGATCGCGCTCGACCGCGCGAACGCACAGCAGCAGCGGGCGCGCGCGGCCGCGAGCCTCGCCGATGTGCAGCTCAAGCGCGTGCGGACACTGATCGATGCGCATGCAACTTCCGAGGAGGAACTCGACAACGCGCGCGCGACCGCCGAGCAGGCGCGCGCCGACCTGCGGGCGGCCGACGCGGCCGTCGCCGACGCGAAGCTCAATCTCGGTTTCACCGAGGTGCGTGCGCCGATCGCGGGGCGCGTCGGCCGCGCGATCGCGACCGCCGGCAACCTCGCGCGCGCCGACGACACGCTGCTCACGACCGTCGTGTCGCAAGACCCCGTCTACGTGTATTTCGACTGCGACGAGCAGAGCTACCTGCGCTACAACGCGCGGCGCGCCGACCCGAAGCATCGCGCGATCGGCGCCGATCCGGTGCGCGTGGGGCTCGCGAACGAGACGGGTTTCCCGCACGCGGGCACCGTCGATTTTCTCGACAACCGGCTCGATCCGCAAACCGGCACGATTCGTGCGCGCGTGCGGCTGCCGAACGCGGACCACACGTTCACGCCGGGCCTCTATGCGCGCGTCCAGCTCGTCAGCGGTCGCGACCAGGATGCGCTGCTCGTCGACGACAAGGCGGTGCTCACCGACCAGGACCGCAAGTACGTGTACGTGATCGGCGCCGGCGACAAGGCGCTGCGTCGCGACGTCACGATCGGCCGTGCGCTGGACGGCGAGCGGATCGTCGAGAAGGGGCTGGAGCCGGGCGATCGCGTGGTCGTCGACGGCGTGCAGCGGATCTACTATCCGGGCGCGCAGGTGAAGCCGAAGGTGCTGCCTGCACGCGCGGATGCGGACACCGGCACCGGCCCGGGCAGCGGCACGCAGGCCGCAGCGGTGGCGGTGGCCGACGCCGGCGCGCCGGCCGCGCGGTAACGGGAGGCCCGCAATGGATTTCTCCCGCTTCTTCATCGACCGGCCGATTTTCGCGGTCGTGTTGTCGATCGTCATCTTCGCGATCGGCCTGATCTCGATCCCGATGCTGCCGGCCGGCGAATATCCGGAAGTCGTGCCGCCGAGCGTCGTCGTGCGCGCGACGTACCCGGGCGCGAACCCGAAGGAAATCGCCGAATCGGTCGCCGAACCGCTGGAAGAGGCGATCAACGGCGTCGAAGGCATCATGTACATGAAGTCGGTCGCCGGTTCGGACGGCAGCCTGCAGGTCGTCGTCACGTTCCTGCAGGGCGTCGACCCCGACACGGCTGCCGTGCGCGTGCAGAACCGCGTGAGCCAGGCGTTGTCGCGCCTGCCGGACGAGGTGCGCCAGTACGGCGTGACCACGCAGAAGCAGTCGCCGACGCCGCTGATGTACGTGAGTCTCTATTCGCCGGACAACAGCCGCGATTCGCTGTATCTGCGCAACTACCTGACGCTGCACGTGAAGGACGAGCTGTCGCGCCTGACCGGCATCGGCGACGTCGGCGTGTACGGCTCCGGCGACTACGCGATGCGGCTCTGGCTCGACCCGAACCGGCTGGCGTCGCGCGGGCTGACCGCGAGCGACGTGATCGCCGCGGTGCGCGAGCAGAACGTGCAGGTGTCGGCCGGCCAGCTCGGCGCGGAGCCGACGCCGAAGAAAAACGACTTCCTCGTGTCGATCAACGTGCGCGGCCGGCTGCGCACCGCGCAGGAATTCGGCGACATCGTGCTGCGCAACGGCGACGACGGCCAGGTCGTGAAGCTGTCCGACGTCGCGCGCATCGAGCTCGGCGCGGGCGACTATACGCTGCGCTCGTACTTCAACGACAGGCACTCGGCCGTGGTCGGCATTTTCCTGTCGCCTGGCGCGAACGCGCTCGACGTCGCGAAGGCGGTGTATGCGAAGCTCGACGAACTGTCGAAACGTTTCCCGCCGGGCGTCGCCTATCGTCCCGTGTGGGACCCGACCGTGTTCGTGCGCGAATCGATCCGCGCGGTGCAGCACACGCTGATCGAGGCCGTCGTGCTGGTCGTGCTCGTCGTGATCCTGTTCCTGCAGACCTGGCGCGCGTCGGTCATTCCGCTCGTCGCGGTGCCCGTGTCGGTGGTCGGCACGTTCGCGTGGCTCTACCTGCTCGGCTATTCGATCAACACGCTGACGCTGTTCGGGCTCGTGCTCGCGATCGGGATCGTCGTCGACGATGCGATCGTGGTGGTCGAGAACGTCGAGCGCAACATCGCACAGGGTTTGAGCCCGCGCGACGCCGCGCACCAGGCGATGCGCGAGGTGTCGGGGCCGATCGTCGCGATCGCGCTCGTGCTGTGCGCGGTGTTCGTGCCGATGGCGTTCATGTCGGGTGTGACGGGCCAGTTCTACAGGCAGTTCGCGGTGACGATCGCGATCTCGACGGTGATCTCCGCGGTGAACTCGCTGACGCTGTCACCCGCCCTCGCCGCGAAACTGCTGCGTCCGCACGGTGCGCCGAAGGATGCGTTGACCCGCGTGCTCGACCGCGCATTCGGCTGGCTGTTCCATCCGTTCAACCGCTTCTTCGAGCGCAGCTCCGATCGCTATCACGGCGTGGTCGCGCGCACGCTGAAGCGGCGCGGCGCGGTGTTCGCGGTCTATGCGACCTTGCTCGCCGCGACCGCGCTGCTGTTCAACGCGGTGCCGGGCGGCTTCATCCCCGTGCAGGACAAGCTGTACCTGTTCGCCGGCGCGAAGCTGCCGGAGGGCGCGTCGCTCGCCCGCACCAGCGCGGTCACCGAGCAGATGACGAAGATCGCGCTCGGCACCGACGGCGTCGAGATGGTGCCGGCGTTTGCCGGGCTGAACGCGCTGCAGGGCGTGAACACGCCGAACATCACGAACTCGTACGTGATCCTGAAGCCGTTCGACCAGCGTCACCGCAGCGCCGCGCAGATCAACGCGGACCTGAACGCACGCTTCGCGGCGATCGGCGGCGGCATCACCTATGCGCTGATGCCGCCGCCGATCCAGGGCCTCGGCAACGGTTCGGGCTACTCGCTGTACCTCGAGGATCGCGGCGGGCTCGGCTACGGTGAATTGCAGAAGGCACTGACGGCGTTCCAGGCCGCGGTCGCGAAGACGCCTGGGATGAGTTACCCCGTCAGCTCGTACCAGGCGAACATCCCGCAGCTCGAGGTGAAGGTCGACCGGCTGAAGGCGAAGGCGCAAGGCGTCGCGCTCACCGACCTGTTCAACACGCTGCAGGTCTATCTCGGCTCGATGTACGTGAACGACTTCAACGCGTTCGGCCGCGTGTACCGCGTGATGGCGCAGGCCGATGCCGGTCACCGGCAGACGGCCGCGGACATCGCGAACCTGCGCACGCGCAACGCGAAAGGCGAGATGGTGCCGATCGGCTCGATGGTGACGGTCGCGCCCGCGTATGGGCCGGACCCGGTCGTCCGCTACAACGGCTATCCGGCCGCGGACCTGATCGGCGACGCCGATCCGAAGGCGATGTCGTCGTCGCAGGCGATCGCGAAGCTGCAGCAGATCGCGAAGGACGTGCTGCCGCCGGGCATCACGCTCGAATGGACCGATCTCAGCTACCAGCAGGTCACGCAGAGCAACGCGGCGATCGTCGTGTTCCCGCTCGCGGTGATGCTCGTGTTCCTGGTGCTCGCGTCGCTGTACGAGAGCTGGACGCTGCCGCTTGCGGTGATCCTGATCGTGCCGGTGTGCATGTGCGCGGCGCTGTTCGGCGTGTGGCTGTCCGGCGGCGACAACAACGTGTTCGTGCAGGTCGGTCTCGTCGTGCTGATGGGGCTCGCGTGCAAGAACGCGATCCTGATCGTCGAGTTCGCGCGCGAACTCGAAATCCAGGGCAAGGGTGCGATCGCAGCGGCGCTCGAGGCATGCAGGCTGCGGCTGCGCCCGATCGTGATGACGTCGGTCGCGTTCATCGCGGGCTCGGTGCCGCTCCTGATCGGCGGCGGCGCGGGCAGCGAAGTGCGCGCCGCCACCGGCGTCACCGTATTCGCGGGGATGCTCGGCGTCACGTTGTTCGGGCTGTTCCTGACGCCCGTGTTCTACGTGGCGATCCGCAAGCTCGCGCGCGGCACGCCGGCCGTGTGGAGCGAACAGCACGGCACCCTCGAAGGAGAAAACCGATGAGCGCCGCATTCCGTCTTTCCGCGCTCGCGCTGTCGGTGATGCTCGCCGCGTGCGCGGTCGGCCCCGATTTCAAGCGGCCCGATACGGCGAGCGCCGCGCGCTTCGCGCGCGACGCGCATGCGACCACGCCCGATGCGTCGCCGCCCGTTGCGTCGGCCGCTGCCGATGCCGCGTTCTGGCGCGGCTTCGGCGACCCGGCGCTCACGCAGCTGATCGATGCGGCGCTCGCCGCGAACCAGGACCTGCAGGTCGCCGTATCGCGCTACGACGCATCGAACGCGCTGCTGTCGCAGGCCGCGTTCGACCGCTATCCGACGATTACCGCGAGCGGCCGGATCGGCCATCAGCTGACGAGCAGGGACCAGGCGTTCGGCGCGCCGCGCAGCCAGCGCGATACGCCGATCTCCAGTGTCGGGATCAATGCGGCGTGGGAACTCGACCTGTTCGGCCGCGTGCGCCGCTCGATCGAGTCGCAGTGGGCGGAAACGGCTGCGAGTGCGGCCGACGTACGCGCGGTGCGTGTCGCGATCGCGGGCGAGGTCGCGAGCACGTACGTGGATCTGCGCGGCTCGCAGGAGCGGCTGCGGATCGCACGCGAGAACGCCGACAACCAGAAGCAGACGCTCGCGCTGATCAATGCGCGCGTCGGCGCGGGACGTGGCTCCGAACTCGATGCGGCGCGAGCGCGCGCGCAGTACGAATCGACGACGTCGCGGATCGCCGTGTACGAAGCGGCGATCGGCGTCGACGAGCATCGGCTCGCGGTGTTGACCGGGCAGACGCCGGATGCGCTGATCGGCCGGTTCGACATCCCGAACGCTGCCGCATCGAAAGGCGCGCCGGTACCGCTGCCGGCGCTTGCAGCCGACATCGATCCCGGCACGCCGGGCGACCTGCTGCGCCGCCGCCCCGATGTCGCTGCCGCCGAAGCACGGCTGCACGCGGCGACCGCGCGCGTCGGCGTCGCGACAGCCGACCTGTTTCCGCGCTTCACGCTGTCGGGGCTGCTCGGCAGCGCGACGAGCAGCTACGGATTCTTCCGTGCGGGCAGCGATACGAACCTGATCGCGCTCGGCATCGACTGGTCGTTCCTCGACGTCGGCCGCGTGCGCGCGCGGATCGCGGCGAGCGACGCGGACGCGGCCGGCCAGCTCGCGCAGTACCGGCAGACCGTGCTCGGCGCGCTGGAGGAAACGGAGAACGCGCTGCTGCGTGTCGCCCGCACGCAGGAGGAGACCGCGCACCTCGTGCGCGCGGCGGACGACAGCGCTCGCGCGGCACAGCTTGCACAGACGCGCTTCTCGGCCGGTGCGATCGACTACTACGAAGTGCTCGACGCGCAACGGACGCTGCTGCAGGCGCAGGACGCGGCGGCCGACGGGCGGATGCGCAGCGCGGCATCGACGGTCGCGCTGTACAAGGCGCTCGCGGGCGGCTGGCCGTCGGAAACGGCGCAGCAGGCACCCGGTCCGCTCGCGCGATCGGGGGAGTAGGGCGAGGGTCGCACGGCGGGCAGGGACGTTGGGTCCGCCCGCCGGGCGATCGACTTCGCATCGCCGGGTTGGCGCCTGCGTCCCCGTTGCCGGCGCGTAACGGCGTCGCATGGACTGACGACGTTCGATGCGGCGCCGGTCCCGTGGATCGGCATGGCGCTCCGTGTGCCTGCCTTACAGCGATGCCGGCCGTTCGGCGGGGCCGGATCGCCGGTCGGCTCGCGCGCCGGCGGCGGCCCGGCGCATCGGTCGGCGCACCTTGCATCGCCCGGGCCGCCCGCGCGGCGCGCCAACCGGTCGATTCCCCGTCGCGAAACATTGTTCTGCCTCGTCGTAAACGTCTCGAATGCGTGATATTTGCGCTGCCCGATCCGGTTTAGAGTGGCCGCAAATCGATGACGATGTGTCGTATGGCCGCAGTCGCGGGCCGTACCGATGCACCAGAGGAGCTGGAGACAAATGACTGAAGGCAGGATTACCCAAGTCGAATCGTTCGGTTTCGAGCGTATTCCCGACGTATCGCGCTATGCGCGTCCGATCGATCTGTTCCGGTTGCTGTTCGGCGGCTGCAACACGTTTTCCACGTCGGTGCTCGGCAGTTTTCCCGTGCTGGTCGGGCTGTCGTTCAAGGCCGGCATGTGCGCGATCGTGCTGGGCGTGCTCGCCGGCACCTGCATCCTCGCGCCGATGAGCCTGTTCGGCCCGCGCAACGGCACGAGCGACCCCGTGTCGTCCGGCGCGCATTTCGGCATTCATGGCCGGATCGTCGGGTCGTTCCTTGCGCTGCTCACGTCGATCGCGTTCTTCTCGCTCGCGGTGTGGAGCTCGGGCGATGCGCTCGTCGGCGGCGCGCACGACATGGTCGGCGTGCCGGTCAACGGCTTCACGCTCGGCGCCGCGTACATGGTGTTCGCGGTGCTCGTGCTGATCGTCTGCATCTACGGCTTTCGCTTCATGCTGTGGGTCAACAAGATCGCCGTGTGGGCGGCGAGCCTGCTGTTCGTCGCCGGCCTGTTCGCGTTCGCGGGGATGTTCGACCTGAACTACGCGGGCACGCTGAACCAGGGCAGCGCAGGCTTCTGGGCCGCGTTCGTCGGCGCCGTGCTGGTTGCATTGAGCAACCCGGTGTCGTTCGCGTCGACGCTCGGCGACTGGGCGCGCTACATTCCGCAGCAGACGCCGAAGCGGCGCGTGATGGCCGCCGTGTTCGCCGCGCAGATCGCGACCTTCGTGCCGTTCTTCTTCGGGCTCGCGACCGCGACCATCATCGCGTCGAAGGCGCCCGCGTTCATCGCGTCGAACGACTACGTCGGCGGGCTGCTCGCCGTGTCGCCGCGCTGGTTCCTGCTGCCGATGTGCCTGATCGCGATCATCGGCGGGATGTCGACCGGCACGACCGCGCTGTACGGCACGGGCCTCGACGTGTCGAGCATGTTCCCGCGCTTCCTGAACCGTGTGCGCGCGACGCTGCTGATCGGCACGATCGCGATCGCGTTCATCTTCGTCGGCCGCTTCTGGTTCAACCTCGTCGAAAGCGTCGCGACGTTCTCGACGCTGATCGACACGTTCAGCTGCCCGTGGATGGCGATCATGGTGATCGGCTACGTGACGCGTCGCGGTTACTATCTCGCGGACGACCTGCAGGTGTTCAACCGCGGGCTGCGCGGCGGCCACTACTGGTTCACGCACGGCTGGAACCTGCGCGCGATGGGCGCGTGGCTGCCGGCGGCCTTCATCGGACTGTCGTTCGTGAACCTGCCGGGCCAGTTCGTCGGGCCGCTCGGCAACCTCGCGGGTGGACTCGATCTCAGCGTGCCGGTGTCGCTGGCGGTCGGCGGGCTGCTGTATTTGGTGCTGCTGACGGTGTATCCGGAAGCGGAAGGCGTGTACGGCGCGCGCGGACGTTTCCTCGTGCGCGGCGGCAGGCAAGCGGCGCGCGGTGTCGGCGCCCCGGCAATTCAGCCGAAGGGGTATTGAGCGCAGCATCGCGCGTCGCTGCGCGCTGGAAATACCGGTGCCGCCGCGCGGGAGATCCGCCGGCGGCATGGTTGTTTCGGGATGCCGGGTTGTATGCGCGTATGGGATGCCGCCCCTGACTTCTCCCTCGCTCGGCCGAAAACGACAGCACCCGCCGGGCAGGCGGGCGTGTGTCGACTCCGCTGCGGATCAGTGGAACGTGCTGCCCGCGAGCATCCCGCCGTCGACGATGAATTCCGAACCCGTGCAATACGCGGATTCGTCGGACGCGAGGAACAGTACGAGGCTCGCCACCTCGTCGGGTTTGCCGATACGCGCGATCGGCAGCCCGCTGTAGATCGATGACGAATCGAAATCCGCGTATTCCGGCGGGCGTGCCATCACGGTGTCGATGCCGCCCGGATGGACCGAGTTCACGCGGATCCCGTAGCGGCCGAACTCGAGCGCGGCGGCCTTCGTCATCCCGCGCACCGCGAACTTGCTCGATACATACGCGCTGCCGCCGGCCACGCCTTCCATCCCGGCCGTCGACGACACGTTGACGATCGAGCCGCCACCCGCATCCTTCAGCGCGGCCAATGCCGATTTCATGCCGAGCCAGCAGCCGACCTGGTTCACGTCGATCACCTTGCGATAGTCGTCGAGCGAACAGGACTCGATCGGCACGAGCTTCAGGATCGCCGCGTTGTTCACGAGGATGTCCAGCCGCCCGAAATGCGCGAGCGTCGCATTGACGGCGGTGTGCCAGTCGCCTTCGTTCGTCACGTCGAGATGCTGGTAGCGCGCGGCGTCGCCGAGTTCGGCCGCGACGCGCCGGCCCGCGTCGTCCAGCACGTCGGCGATCACCACGCGTGCGCCCTCGGCGACGAACCGGCGTGCCTCCGCCTCGCCCTGGCCGCGGGCGCCGCCCGTGATCAGCGCTACCTTGCCTTCGAGTCGTTTCATCCTGTTTGCTCCTGTGAGTGAAGGGGGACGCGCGCGGGCCCGCTCAGGCGGCGGCCGACGCGTCGATGATGCGGACCGGATCGGCGCCGTCCCAGGTATGCGCTTCGGCGATGCCGTGCGCGATCATCGCGCGCATGCCTGCACCTTCGATTACTTCGACGCGCACGCCTGGATCGTCGGCGTCGTCGAGATAGGCGACGCGCGTGGCCGGGTTGTGCGCGTCGAACACCACGCGCAGCCCGCGTGCCGTAAGTTGCGCGACGGCGGCATCGAGATCGTCGACCACCCATGCGACGTGATGCAGGCCCGTGAGCAGTTGTCCGTGCGCATCGCGGTACGGCGACGGCGCGTCGTTCGTCACGTGGATCAGTTCGATCTGCAGATCGGCGCGATACGCGAGCCCGACGTCCATCGTGACCGTCGTCGCTTCGCCGAAGCAGCGGCCGTCGAGCCGCACGTTGCGGAACACGGTCCATGGGCCGACATCGTGGCGGGCGCGCCAGCGCGCGATGCTGCGGTCGAGATCGGCGACCACATAGCCGATCTGGTCGATGGGGCCGAGGATAGGGGCGTTCATGGTGTCTCCGTGGCGGGCGCGAGCGGGCGCGGCGCCGTTTCGTGCGGCAATCGGCGCGCGATGAATGACGGTCATGATGGCAACAAAGGCGGTGCGGCGTGCCGTCCAAACGGACTAGCTGCACGCTATGCGGACGGCCCTGGGCGCTGCATCGCTGACGACGGATTTGCGTACAGGGCAGGACGAGCGAGGAAGGCGAGGAAAGCGAGGAAGGCGAGGAAGGCGAGGAAGGCGAGGAAGGCGAGGAAGGCGAGGAAGGCGAGGAAGGCGAGGAAGGCGCGGAAAGCGCGGAAAGCGCGGAAGCAGGAAAGCGGCAAGCGGCAAGCGGAGAAGCAGGGAAGCAGGGAAGCAGGGAAGCAGGGAAGCAGCAAAGCAGGGCGGAGCCGAAGCTGACGAAGCGCGTAAACCGGACGAGATCGACCGGCGTCGCGCTCGCGTACAACGTTGCCGTGATGGTGTTCGGCGGTTTCGCGCCGTTCATCGTCACATGGCCGACGCGTGCGAGCGGGTCGCCCGTCGCGCCCGCGTGGTACGTGCTGTTCGCCGCGTCGTTCGGGCTGGCCGCGAGCGTGTTCATGCACGACGGCGCGCCGTGCGTGCTCGCGCGCCGGCAGTTCTCGGGCGAGCCGCTGAGCGCCAAATAGTCGTTCGCCATTCGGGGCGATCAGCCATCGGCCCGGGCGGCATGCGGCGTATCGGCGCCGCCGATGGTTAGCATCGCGGACAGCGGCCTACCGGGGCCGCCGCCCGCTCGTTACGCTTGCGCAATCATCCACTCTGTCCGGAAGGTCGCCATGTCCCGGCTCGACTACACGCTGCTCGGCCCCTGCCTGCTCGCCATCGCGATCGACGCGATGGGGTTCGGGCTCGTCTACCCGATGATGTCCGCGATCTTCAGCGATCCGCACGCGGGCATCCTGCCGGCCGACGCCGGCGAACACGCGCGCAATTTCTACCTCGGTGTCGGCTACGGGATCTATCCGCTCTGCATGTTCTTCGGCTCGTCGCTGATGGGCGAGTTGTCGGACCGTTACGGCCGCCGCCGGATCCTGCTGCTGTGCGTGCTCGGCCTTGCTGCCGGCTACGCGCTGATGGCCGCCGGCGCGTGGCACGGGAGCGTCGCGCTGTTGCTGGCCGGCCGCGGGCTCACCGGTTTGATGGCAGGCTGCCAGGGCATCGCGCAGGCGGCCATCACCGACCTGAGCACGCCCGGGAACAAGGCGTACAACATGAGCATCATGTCGCTCGCGTTCAGCGCCGGCGTGATCGTCGGCCCCGTGCTCGGCGGCGTCACGTCCGACCGGACGATCTCGCCGCTGTTCGACTACGGCACGCCGTTCGTGCTCGTCGCCGCGCTGTCGCTCGTGTGCGCGTTCTGGACCTCGGCGTCGTATCGCGACACGGCCGCGCCGCGCAGCGACACGCGCATCGATCCGCTGCTGCCGCTGCGGATCATCGGGGAAGCCGCACGTCAGCGCAACGTCGCGTTCCTGTCGGTGGTGTTCTTCCTGATGCAGGTCGGCTATGGACTCTACCTGCAGACCATCATGCTGCTGCTGCAGGCGAAGTTCGGCTATACGAGCGCGCGGCTCGGGCTGTTCAGCGGCGTGATCGGCATCTGCTTCGTGTTCGGCCTGCTGTTCGTCGTGCGGCTGATGCTGCGCGTGTGGCGTGTGGTCGACATCGCGAAGACGGGCCTGCTCGTCGCGGGCCTCGGCCAGATCGCGTCGGCACTGTTTCCGCACGAGCCGGTGCTGTGGGTGCTCGCGATGGTGGTCGGCTGTTTCGACATGGTCGCCTACACGACCATGTATACGGCGTTTTCCGATGCCGTCAGCGAGGACCGGCAGGGCTGGGTGCTCGGCGTCGCGGGCTCGGTGATGGCCGTCGCATGGGTCGTGACGGGCGCGCTGACGAACCTGCTGCCGGTATTCGGCGAGAGCGGGCTGCTGCTGATCGGCGGCGCGGGCTTCCTGCTCAGCTTCGTGATGATGGTGGGCTACGGGCGCAAGCAGGCCGGCGGGCGCACGGCCGCGCTATCGTAGACGGTTGCGCGCAGGTTGGCCCGATCCTGTCGGACGTTGTCCTGCGGGCCGCTGTCGCGCGTGACCGCGCGGCCCGGCACTGGCGCCTCGCGGTCACGACGGGTCAGCCCACGGCGGCAATCTGGCGCGGGGCCGCGTGCGGCGACGTGCTGACGACCGGGCAGGTGCTCGCGCTCGATGTCGCACGACGCATGCGTGGCCGGTGCGCTGGCCGCGTTCAAGCGTGCGAAGCGGTCGGCCGCGCATCGGCGCGCGGCCCGCCCGGTCAGAACATCGTGTTCCCGTTCGCGGCTTTTTCGGGCACCGGCTGGATCACGTCCCAGTGCTCGACGATCTTGCCATCCTTCACGCGGAAGATGTCGACCACCGCTTCGCCGCGATCGCCCGGGCGCTCGGTCGCATGCACGTGCAGATAGACGAGGTCGCCGTCGGTCGCGCTGCGGACGATCTGCGCGCGCGATTGGGGGGTCTTCTGGAACGCGCCGACGAAGTACGACACGAACGGCTTCTTGCCGTCGGGCACGTGCGGGTTGTGCTGCTTGTAGTCGTCGGCGACGACGGCGGCAGCCTCGAGCGCTTCGTGCTTGTTGAAGAAGCGGTCGTAGAACGTCAGCACGAGCTGGCGGTTGGCTTCCTCGGCGGCCAGGTCGCGCGCGGCCGGGCCGGCGGCCGGCGCGGCGGTCGATGCGGCAAGCAGGACGAACGCGGCAACGGTGCGGACGGGCGAGCGGAGCGATGACATGCGGCAGGTTCCTTGTCTGGAGATGCGTGGACGGACGCGCGGTGCGTGGTGTGCGACTGCGGATGACGCCGATCGTCGTCATCGGCGGCGACGGGGTGCCGGTGGTGCGCGTGCGCATGCTTCGTAGAACTGGCAAGTCCGCTCGGCCATCGAGTCGATCGAATGGTACAGTTGCCGCGAACCCGTCACAAGAAGTCACCGCGGTGTGAACAGGTCACACCGCGGTGACCGTGCATTGCCCGTGAAAGAGAATCCCGTCATGTCGTTTCCGTCCGCCGACGAATCCGTCGAACTCGATCAGCCGTGCCCGATCCGCGATGTGCTCGACCGCATCGGCGACCAGTGGAGCCTGCTCGTGCTCGAGGCGCTGTCCGGCGGCACGATGCGTTTCAACGAACTCGCCCGTGCGATCGGCGACGTGTCGAAGCAGATGCTGTCGCGCACGCTCAAGCGGCTCGAGCAGGACGGCTTCGTCAGCCGCACGCTGTATGCGGAGGTGCCGCCGCGCGTCGAATATGCGTTGACGGACCTCGGGCGTTCGTTCCTGACGCCGATGCACGCGGTGATCCGCTGGGCCGACGAACATCATCGTGCGATTTGCGCGGCCCGTCGCCGCGCGCGCGAGCAGGAAAGCAGCGGGCGTTGAGCAGCGTGCGTCGTGTGGTCGCGTGACGACCGGCGACAGGATGCGTGCGTTGCGGCAGCAACAGATGATTTCGTTATCCGAACGTTTCGAGGGCGCTGCTTTCGCGTGCGGTGTCGCGAAGGGCGCAACGCACGCGTGGCGATCGGCGTTTGAGGGGGGCCGACGACCGTCGTGACCGGGGCGAGCGCGATCGGCATCCGCCCGGTCGGTCAGCTCGAATGCAGACAGGGCGGCGTGTCGATCGGCAAGGGCGCGGAAGCGGCGGCTTCGCGCCGAGCCACGGCCGCCGCGGACGACTTAACGCCAGGTGCCGTCGACGTAGACCCACACTTGACCCTGGCGCCGCCAGTATCCAGGTACCCACCTGCGCCCGGGGCGGCGGGCGACCCAGCGTCCGGACACCCATATATAGTGGCCGCGCTGCCAGCGCCAGTAGCCGTCGGTCCAGACATAGCCGTGCGGCCGTGGAGGCGGCGGCCGGCGATCATGCCGCGGTGCAGGCGGCGCGAAGCCCGGGCGATCGGAATAAGGCGGCCTGCCGTGGCCGGGAGGCGGTCCCGGCCGCCGGTACCCGGGTGGGGCGGGCTGGGCCGAGGCGGTACGCAGCCAGCCGCCGGTGGCGGCGAAGGCGGCGGTCAGTCCGACGGCGCGCAGCAACGAGCGTCGATTCATGGCGGGTCCTCTATATATGTTGTCAGAGCCGCCTTACATTAGCCTGCCGGTCCCGGAGCCGGGTTACGCGGGCCGTTAAGGCTGTTACCGCATGTCACGGCGGCCCGGCGGCACCCGGGGTGCCGCCGCCGATCTCCCCGTTGCAGTTGGCGCCGACGGCCAATGGGGTCGGCTACGGCCGCGCGGCCGAATGTTTACCGTTCAGTCGCTGCGTTTTAGGCGGCCAGGCCCAACATTTGAGATTGTTTTGGGTAAAAATTACCGTTTTCGTGTGGTTCCATCGATTCCGTTTGTTGTTTCTATGCAACCGTCAAGACGATGACACGAAAGAATGGTGGGATGAAAGCCTCCAAAAAACATCCGTCAATAGGTCAAAAAAAGACGTTAAAACAAATACTTATAACGCGTCCCCACTTTCATTATTTCTAGTTCTGGAAAAGCTTATTTCTTTATTTGCAGATCGCGCCCCTAGGGTACACCCCTAAACTCACGGTTCCCAAACGGGCAACTATCCGGGCGCGGCCAGAAGGACCGATGGCGCTCCCGGGCGGTTGCAGACCGTTTATGAACAAGGTCGCGAGACCTGCCTCTTTTTAGAAGGGAGCTCCACGAATGAACAAGACTCTGATCGTTGCAGCAGCTGCAGCATCGTTCGCTACCGTCGCTCACGCGCAAAGCAGCGTCACGCTGTACGGCGTGCTGGACGCAGGCATCACCTACCAAAGCAACGTCCAGAACGCAGCTGGCCAAGGCAAGTCGCTGTGGTCGATGGGTTCGGGCATTGACCAGAGCCGCTTCGGTCTGCGTGGTTCGGAAGACCTCGGTGGCGGCCTGAAGGCAATCTTCACGTTGGAAAGCGGCTTCAACATCGGCAACGGCAAGTTCGCGAACAACAACGGCATGTTCAACCGCCAGGCTTTCGTCGGCCTGTCGAGCCAGTACGGCACGGTTACGCTGGGTAAGCAGTACGACTCCGTCCAGGACTACCTGGCACCGCTGACCGCAACGGGCTCGTGGGGCGGTACGTACTTCGCTCACCCGTTCAACAACGACAACCTGAGCACGAACGGCGGCTACTCGGCTAACAACACGATCAAGTTCGCAAGCGCGAACTACGCTGGCCTGCAATTCGGCGGCACGTACTCGTTCTCGAACAGCACGAACTTCGGCAACAACCGTGCTTACAGCGGCGGCGTGTCGTACCAGTACCAAGGCCTGAAGCTGGGTGCAGCTTACTCGCAAGCGAACAACCCGAACAACAACGGCACGGGCGCAGTTGACTCGTCGTCGGCTCTGTTCAACGGCCAAGGCCGCCTGCGCACGTACGGCGCGGCTGCTGCATACGCATTCGGCCCGGCGCAAGTTGGCGCAGCATGGACGCAATCGCGTGTCGACAACCAAGCTAACGGCGCGGCTACGTTCCACGCTGACAACTACGAAGTCAACGCGAAGTACAACCTGACGCCGGCTCTGGGCCTGGGCGCAGCGTACACGTACACGAACGCGAAGGTTGCTGGCGAAAGCACGCACTGGAACCAGTTCGGCCTGCAAGCTGACTACTCGCTGTCGAAGCGCACCGACGTCTACGCACAAGCTGTGTACCAGCGCGCTGCGAAGAACGGCGTTGGCGCATCGATCTACAACGGCGACGTCAACACGCTGCCGAGCTCGTCGATCAACCAAACCGCAGCAACGGTTGGTCTGCGTCACCGCTTCTAAGCGTGACGGCTGGGTAACCAGCTTCGCAGTATCGAAAAAGGCGCCTTCGGGCGCCTTTTTTTTCGCCCGCCGCATCGGCGATGCGGGCTGCGATGACGCTGCGTATCGTCCGGCCGCAAAAAAAGCGAGGCGCTGAGCCTCGCTTTTTGCTCGGTGTGCCGACGTGTGCGCTGCCGGCCGGCAGCATCAGCGCGTGTATTCGCCGTTGGCTTCCGGCTGGAACACGATCGCGGCGACCTTCATCAGCCTTTCGGCGCCGCTCGGCTGCAGCACTTTCACCAGCTGACCGCGTTGCGTGCCGAGCAGCGCCATGCCGACCGGCGAGAACACGTTCAGGCGGCCGAGCTCGAGATTGGCGGCGTCCGGATAAACAATCGTCCAGGTGGCCTGTTCCTGGGTCGCTTCGTCGAGCAGTGTGATCTGCGAGTTCATCGTGACGACGTTTGCCTTGATGGCGTCCGGTTGCACGATGTCTGCGCGCTCGAGCAGCGTGTCGAGCATCGTCTGGAAGCGCGGGTTGTGTTCGGCGTGCTTCTCGAGGCGAGCAACGTCGAGTTCGGTCAACTGGTAAAGGCGTTGTTTCATGGCAGTTCTCCAAATGATCGGCATGGGGCAGGCGGGGCGTGCCTATGGGGATCGCCCGGAGCCTGTCTGACCTGGCTCCGGGAAGGAGACCGAGCCGTCAGATCAGGCGCCGGGCAGGCGCGAGCGGCGCCTGGGCCGTGCGTCGAGCGAGGGGGTGCGCCGGCTGGCCGGCGCGCACGCGCACGCCGACCAGGCCAGGCGGCGAAACCGGAACGAGCATGGGCGCGTGCATGGTGAATGGGGTATCGGAAGGTGAATAAAACCTTACGATTCTACAACACAACCTTCCGGATCGGTGCTTCGGCTGTCGGCCTTTCGTCAGGCATTGTTGTGAAAATGATTTAAGTAATAGCGATCGCGCACGGTGACAGCGGTCGATTTTTTCCGAAAATGCAACGCTGTATGTTCAAACCAAGGGTTTCCCCTTGGTATCGCCAGCACTACACTTGATCCATCGCTTCAGACAGTCCCGCCGGGAGCGACGTCAAAAGAGAACATATTTCGGAGGTCCACCATGAAGTCGATCATCTACGCAGCGATCGCTGCATCCGTTCTTGCCGCCCCGATCGCATCGTTCGCACAGTCCGAGCAGGGCCTGACTCGCGACCAGGTTCGGGCCGAGCTCGTGCAACTCGAACAGAAC
This sequence comes from Burkholderia sp. Bp8984, assembly GCF_003853755.1. Taxonomy (NCBI): domain Bacteria; kingdom Pseudomonadati; phylum Pseudomonadota; class Betaproteobacteria; order Burkholderiales; family Burkholderiaceae; genus Burkholderia; species Burkholderia sp. Bp8984. Next base: position 138,081 of record NZ_QTQN01000007.1, on the reverse strand, counting down.
GGCTACAAGCCGCTCGCGAGCGATTCGCAATATCCGGACAACATCCAGGCCGCGGAACAACGGATCCAGCCGAACCAGCCGATGCTCGCCCAAGCCGATACGAGCGGTTATGGTGCGGTGGCGACGGGCGCAGGCCAGTCGGGCCGCCGCATGACGCATGAAGCCGCGAATCCCGTGAACTCCGTCTACTTCGGCAACTGAACATTCCCGGGTCTGCCCGAGCACAGCATGTGACCGACGGGACGCGCGCCGCTTGCGCGCGTCTGCGTCAGCAGAGCAGAACCTCCGTCGCCGCATTCCGGCGGCTTTTCCGCCCAGACGCTCGCGCGTTTGGGCCTTTTTCGCTGGGACGGATCAGGCGGACGTGACCGTCGGGGTGCCGTGGATATAGTGTTCCAGTTGGCTGATCGTGAATTGCTGGTCGGCAATCACGCTCTTCACGAGGTCGCCGATCGAGATCAGGCCGATCAGCTTGCCGTCCTGGATGACGGGCAGGTGGCGCATCCGGTGCTCGGTCATCAGTGCCATGCACTCGTCGGTGGATTGCGACGGTTCGACGTAGCGCACCTTGGCCGTCATGATTTCCTCGACGCGGGTGGCTTTCGACGAACGGTCCTGCAGCACGACCTTGCGCGCGTAGTCGCGCTCGGTGACGATGCCCGCGATGTCGTCGCCGTCCATGACCAGCAATGCGCCGATTCCCTTTTCCGCCATCAGCTTGATGGCGTCATAGACGAAATCGGCTTTCTTGACGGTGTAGATCGTGCGGCCGGAATCCGGCTTGGCTTTGAGAATTTGCGCGACAGTCGTGCTCATTTGCTTTCTCCGTGTGCGGGACGATGCAGGGAAGGCAGGGCGTGATGCGCGGCACCCGACGGGCCCAGTATAGCCGGGCCTGCTGCGGCAGTCGCGTGACGTTTCCAGATTAGCGGTAAACTCCGGTCACGCACTATCCACACAACTCCTACATTCCAGATCGTTTCGATTGAATTCATGATGTCTTCGCGTCCCCAATCGCCCACGCAGGGCAATGGCCAGGCAGACGAGTGCGTGACGCTCGTCGCCACCGCGTCGCTGCCCACGCGCTACGGTACGTTCACGTCGTACGCTTTCCGCGTATCGGGCAGCGATGCCGAACATCTTGCGCTCGTGATGGGCGACGTCACCGGCGAGCAGTCCGTGCTCACGCGGCTGCATTCCGAATGCCTGACCGGCGACGTGTTCGGCTCCTTCCGCTGCGATTGCGGCGAGCAGCTCGATCTCGCGCTGCGCTACATCGCGGCGGAAGATCGCGGTGTGCTGCTGTATCTGCGCGGCCACGAGGGGCGCGGCATCGGCCTGAGCAACAAGATTCGCGCATATGCGCTGCAGGAGCAGGGGCGCGACACCGTCGAGGCGAATCTCGACCTCGGCCTGCCCGACGACGCTCGCGAATACGATTCGGCCGCCGCGATCCTGCGGATCCTCGGCGTGACGTCGGTGCGGCTGATGAGCAACAACCCGAAGAAGTTCGACACGCTCGTGAAGCACGGCATTCCCGTGTGTGAACGCGTGGCGCTCGCAGTGCCCGTGCGCGAGGAAAACGAGCGTTACATCCGGACCAAGCAGGTCAAGTTCGGGCATTACTTCGAAGAGAACGAGTAATCGCGTTCGACGCGTGGGCGCCCGATCGGGCGTCGCGCTCATTCCGTGAACGCCGGACGGGACGATGCGTCCCGCTGCATTCGATTCCCGTCGCCGGTTCTCGCGACTGTCGCCGCTGGTTGCCGGCGCAGCTGACGAGCGCGATTGCTTCGTCCCTCCGCTTCGCCTTCGAGCTCGCTCCTGCGTTACGAGAACGGTGTACGCGGCCCGACGCACCCCATGCCTTCTGCACCTCCCGATCACGGTTGATCCGCCATTGAAGATAGAAACCGAACGTTTGACGTTGCGTCGCTGGCGGCCGGGCGATGCCGGTGCGCTGGTTGCGATGCACGCGGATCCCGATGTGACCGCGTGGCTGGCGCGTGGCCCGATGTCCTTCGATGAGGCGGAGGCCGTCATCGCACGCTTCGAAGCGCATTTCGACGCGCACGGTTTCGGTGTGTGGGCGATCGAGCGCCGTGCGGATGGCGCGCTGATCGGGCTCTGCGGGTTGTCGCGTGAAGTTCGTGACGAGCATCCGATGGCGCCGTGCGTCGAGATCATGTGGCGCCAGGCCCGCACATCGTGGGGGCATGGCCATGTCGCGGAAGCGGCCGCTGCGGTATTGGTCGACGGGTTCGGCCGTGTGGGGCTCGGCGAGATCTTTGCATGGACGGCTGCTGCCAACCAGCGATCGGAGCGTGTTGCGCAGCAACTCGGGATGGCGCGGCAACCGATGCGCGATTTCGAGCATCCTGCGTTGCCGCCGGGGCATGCGCTGCGACCGCATGTGGTGTTTGTCGCGCACGCAACTCCCGTTCGTCCGGATGACTACGTCGGCGCGTAACGCGCCCCGGGCACGCGGCCGTTAATGCCGCCTCGCGTTCTGCAGCACGATGCGGTAGCCGTCGGCGTCCTCGAACGTCTGTCCTGACGCATTCCAATATGGATTGAACGATGTCGCCCGCATGAAGCCGTGCGCGACTGCGCGTGCGTACGCGGCTTCCCATGCCGGGCGGTCGGGAGGATAGAAGACGATCAGGTCTTCGGGGCGGCGACGGGGCGACCGGATGCGCCGGACAGTGCGTGAATTCAAAGTGGTAATCGAGTCCTTCGCGTCCCAGTATCACGCCGGAGAAACCGTCGTGATCGTCGAAGCGCGCGAGCACTGCTGGCTCGAATGCGTCGCGGTACATGTGCTCGGTTGAGGTCGGCGACGGGGCGGGCGATGCGCAGGTGGGCGTGCATGACGATGTCGGCTAGGGGGGAGCGATTCGTCGATGCCGCCGGGCAGGCGCGGGCGCGCTGCTCGCAGGGGACTTTGATATGTCCCCGATAAATTATCGCAGGCAAGAAAAAGCCCGCTACTGGAGCGGGCTGAATCCATGTTTGGAGACATGGAGGAGACGGATGTAACTTTAAGGGAAAACCCGAGGGATGGCAAGCCCTAGTTGTAATTGTGCAACGCAGCGCCGCCGGCTTTTCTGACCAGGCTGGTGCTGCACGCCATCCAGCTGTCGCGGGCGTTCCACCGTGTCGTGCCGAACAGCCGCCGCACCGTCGCGTATCCGCGGAGTCGCCGCCGGTCCTACATTGAGCCTGCCCGCGCGTGCGCGGCAAACGCGCCGAACCGCTCCTGCGCAACCGGCACCGCGTACTTGTTGCGCATTTCCGTCTCGATCCACGCGCAGGCCTCGCGCGCGCAGTCGGTCAGCGCATGCCGCGTCGCGTGTCCGTCGATGTCGTAGACGAAGCGCACGCCCACCTCGTCGTCGGCGACTTGCCGTTGCAGCTGATTGAGCTGCAGTTGCGGCCCGTGACGCTGCGACAGCGCGCGCAGCTCGTCGAAGTGATATTCGAGCCAGTCGGCAAAGAATAGCGCGTCGCTATGGCAGCGCAGACGGAACGCCGCACTACGCGACGGACGCTGCGCGCCGCCGCCGCCGCCGACGGCCTGCGGCTCGCCGTTCGGCGCGATGGTCGCATCGACGGGCGCAAGCGGCTGCCCGGTCTGCCGGTACGGTTTGCGGTCGCGCAGTGCGTGCCACAGCAGTTCGTCGCCGGCGGCACCGGACGGCTGCATCGTCAGGTCGCGCCGGCCCTCGCCGACAGCGGCGACGTCGCGGATCACGAGGCGCAGCGAGCAGAGCGGCTCGTCCGCTACCAGCAGCGTCGCCGTGCGCGGCAGCCCGCACACGAGCGGCGCGGCGCCGGCGGCCCGGAACACGAGCCCGCGGCGATCGAGCCGCACGAGCGGCAGCGGCCGCGCAAACGACGGGTAGGCGACTGCGACGCGGGCGCCGCCGGCACCCGTCAACCCGGGCATCATCGCGCGAAAGACCTGAGACTGGTCCACGGTGGTTCTCCTTCGTTACGGTGCCGCCCGGCCGGACTACGCGCGTTCCGGCTCAGGCGGCGATGGCTTGCCGGGCAGCCCGTCCCGGCTCGATTCCTAGTGCGGCAAACGTTTGCGGATCGATGTCGATCCAGCACGCGACAACCAGACGGCCGTCCACCTGTTTCGGGGGACCTGCCCGGTGCGCGTGCACGCCGATCCGGCGGAACAGCCGCTCCATGCTCGCGAACGTCACGCCGATCAGCTGCCGCGCGCCCCGTTGCGCCGCGCATTCGACGACCGCGGCGAGCATCGGGCGGACGGCCCACTCGGCATTGCCGGGACCGCCTTCGTCGTCGCCGGTCGCCGCGAACCGCGACAGCTCCCAGACGGCAGCCGATTGCGGCAGTGCGACGTCCGCGGCGATCAGGTCGGCGAACAACGACTTCAGCAGATACGGGCGGGTGGTCGGCAACAGGCGCGCACATCCGCACACTTCGCCGCCGGCGTTTCTCGCGAACACGTAGACGGTATCGTCGCGATCGAACTGGTCGCGCTCGAAACATTCGTTCGCCGACGGGAGCGCCCAACCGAGCTGTTCGACGAACACATGGCGCCGATAGCGCCCGAGATCCGCTGCAAGTTCGTGTGGTAACCGCCCTTCATCGTGAACGAAGGTCCGCATGGTGTCCTCGGATCGGTACTTTGGTATGCCCGCATTACATCGCGCGTCCCGAGGAGGCGGTAACTGGTAACTCTTACAGGGTGAGGCCGCGCCGACACCATTCGACCGGTGGTAACGGTTTCTTGATCGGCGGGATTGAAATACCGGCGGCTTTTGCTTATAAAGAGCGCCAGTCTTGCGGAAATGTCAGACGAAAGCGCGGCCGGTTGTCACTGGAGCACGGGACCGGCATGATAGACGTCGTTGCGACCGAGCAATGCCGACGCAACCGCGGCCGGCCAATCGATGTGTGCGAGCCGCGCGGCCAGCACGGCGGCGGTGCGGAACATGCCGAGGTCGGCGCCGGTGGCGTCGACGGCCATGATGTTGCTGCGGACGTCGCCGCCCGCGATCGCGAACGTGCCCGTCGCGCGCTCGAGATACCAGTCCCAGCCGACCGTCAGGTACGCGAGGCCGGCACTGGCCGGGCGGTGCCATTCGGTGTAGCCGGCCAGACGCGCGTCGACGGCGCTGTCGCGCAGTTCCGCGAGCAGCGATGCATCGAGGCCGCTCGCGACATGGTCGAGCGCGAGCGCGGCCAGCGCGCTTTCGGACAGGCGCACGTAGCCGTCCGGAGACGGGCCGCGGACCGGGTGCAACAAAGGTGAAGTCATGCGCGGAATGTATCAGCCCCGAACCGGCGCTGGCACCTGACAGGTATGACAGCGTAACGTTGTCGGAGAATGAATGGAACTGCGCTGGCAGGATGCCTACCAACAATTCAGCGCCGCGGAAGACGAGCAGCAGCTCTTCCAGCGGATCGCCGCTTATTCTAAACGCCTCGGCTTCGAATATTGCTGTTACGGCATTCGCGTGCCGTTGCCCGTGTCGAAGCCTGCCGTCGCGATCTTCGATACCTATCCGGACGGCTGGATGGCCCACTACCAGGCGCAGAACTACATCGAGATCGACTCGACGGTGCGTGACGGCGCGCTCAGCACCAACATGATCGTCTGGCCGGACGTCGACCGGATCGATCCGTGTCCGCTTTGGCGGGACGCGCGCGACCACGGGCTGTCGGTGGGCGTCGCGCAGTCGAGCTGGGCGGCGCGCGGCGCGTTCGGGCTGCTGAGCATCGCGCGTCATGCGGACCGGCTCACGCCGGCCGAGATCAACATGCTGACGCTGCAGACCAACTGGCTCGCGAACCTGTCGCATTCGCTGATGAGCCGCTTCATGGTGCCGAAGCTGTCGCCCGAGGCGAGCGTCACGCTGACCGCGCGCGAGCGCGAGGTGCTGTGCTGGACGGCCGAAGGGAAGACCGCGTGCGAGATCGGCCAGATCCTCAGCATCTCGGAGCGCACGGTGAACTTCCACGTGAACAACATCCTCGAGAAGCTCGCCGCGACCAACAAGGTCCAGGCGGTGGTCAAGGCGATCTCGGCCGGGCTCATCGATACGCCTTGACGCGGCGCCGGCGGCGGGGCGGTCGTGCCGAGCCGGCCGCCTTTGCGCTCACTCCATCATCGGCTCCGCTTCCTTCGCGGTCCAGCTCACGCTCGAAATGCTCTTCTCCATGCTCATCCGGCTCGCGATCTGCTCGAGCTTCTGCTGATCCTTCGGATGCAGCTTCAGCGTCGCGGTCACCTTCAATCGGTCCGGCTGCTCGGGCACGTCCTCGCTCGTCAGGCTCTGGAACGACAGCGGTTTCGCATACATCGCATTCGACAGCAGCGTGCGGATGTGCACTTCGTCGGCGGCGAGGCAGATCACGGTGATCTGGTATTCGCGCACGAGGTCGGCATTCGACACGGGGGTCGCGTTGATCGCCTGGCTGACGCCGCGCAGCACCGTGTTGGTGAGCAGCACGACGCCCGTGCCGGCCAGGGCCGGCACGTAGTGGCCGGACCCGGCCAGCACGCCGACGGCGGCCGAGCACCACAGCGTCGCGGCCGTGTTGATGCCCTGGATCGAACCCTTGTCGCGCATGATCACGCCGCCGCCGAGAAAGCCGACGCCCGACACGACGTAAGCAGCGATCTGCGTGACGCCGGCCACGCCGTTGCCGGTCAGCACGCCGAGCGTGACGAACAGGCAGGCGCCGCTCGCGACGAGCGTGATCGTGCGCAGCCCCGCCGTGCGTTGCCGCATCTGGCGTTCGAGGCCGATCGCGACGCCGCAGGCGAACGCAGTGAAAAGACGGAGTGCGAAATCGAGAGTCATGATGGTCCTGCCGTGCCAAGTGCGCATGCCGGCCCGCGGCGCGGCGGCGCGAAGCCGAACGCGGCACGATGGCCGTCATCGCGCGGTACTGTACCGCGCGGATGCGTCATTCAATGTGAAACGGATGGCGTGCGGGCTCGCGGAACGCGAGCCGCGGCAGGAGAACTGCGTCGGACAGGCGTTCAGGCGGCAAGCGGCGCACGCAACGGAGTGCTGCAACTGTCCACGATGGTTCCTGAAGGAAGAATGGGCGGCATTCTAGTGGGCCGCGCGCGCAGGCGTCAACCCGTCTGGCGGCCGGCCGCGAACGGCCGGTGGTCACTGCGACGGTGACTGCGACGCGCCGATCGTCCCCGTCGCGAGCGCGAGCGCGGCGGCGGCCGACAGCGCGCCGGCGTAGCTGTCGACCTCCGCGTTGCGGGCCGCGAGCAGCTGGCTTTGCGCGATCGTCGCATCGGTGACCGAGCCGACGCCGTTGCGGTACGCGGTCAGCGCCGCGTCGTAGCTCGTCTGCGCGGCATCGACGAGCGCCTTCGCCGCGTCGTGCGACGCGAGGCTCGTCTGCACCGCGTTCTGCGCGGCGACGACCTGGCGGACGGCTTCCTCCTTGGTCCGCGTGAGGCGCGCGGATGCGCTCTGCGCATCGTTGCGCGCCTGCATCAGCACCGCCGAGCGCAGGCCGCCGTCGTACAGCGGAATCGTCACCCCGAGGAACACGCCGCCGCCGTAGTGGCTGCCGTTCAGGTTCACGGTCGGGGCCTGGTCGCCGATCGCGGGCAGCGCGGTGATCGCCGTGCCGCCGCTGGCGTAGGACGTCGACGCCGACAGGAAGATCTTCGGCATGAAAGCGGCTTGAGCGGCCTTGATCTTCGCGCGGTTGGCCTGCTCGAGCGCATAGGCGCCCTGCAGGTCGGGGCGGCGCGCGATCGCGTCCGACACGATCGCGTCGACCGACGACGCGAGCGCGGGCGGCAGCGCTCGCCTGGGCAGCGCGGCGATCGACGGTTTCGACAGCGGCGAGATGCCGAGCGCGGAAACCAGCGCGAGGTAGCCGTCGCTTTCCGTGCCGTTCGCCTGGACCAGCGCGAGGTTCGCCTGTGCGCGATTCTGCGTCGCCTGCGCGAGTTCGACGACGGTGCCGACGCCTTGCCTGAGCCGTGCGCGCGACGCCGCGAGAATCGCGTCCGCGTTCGCCAGGCCCTGCTGCGCGCTGACCGCGCGCGAGCGGGCGGCTTCGTAACGGTAATACGCGACGGTCACGTCGTGGATCACCTGCTGATGCACGGCCGTGAACGCGACGTTCGACGCGACCGACGCCTGTTCGGCCGCCTCGACGCGCGCCGCGCGGCCGCCGAAATCGAACAGCAGCCATTGCAGCGACAGCGCCGAGATCGCGCCGTGCACGGTCGTATTGCTCGACGAGTCGCCGAGGATCGTCGACGTCGAGCCGTGACTCGCCTGGTACGCGCCCATCGCGGTCGCGGACAGGTTCGGCAGGTATGCGGCCTTCGCGATGCCGACCGCGAGCGCCGCGTTGCGCGCGTCGTTCCATGCGATGCGGGTCAGCGGGTTCGTCGATTCGGCGAGATCGATCAGCTCGGGCAGCGTGTACGGATGCGCGGCATCGAGCGCGGCCGGCGGCGACACCGATGCGAGCGCGGGCGAGGCCGGCAGCGTGTAGTCGTGCGGCGCACGTTGCGCGGATGCAAGCGGTGGCGCCGGCACGATGTCGCCGGCGGCCGACGTTTGCGGCTGCCACGGGCGGTCGGGGGCCTGCGGCGCGAGATCGACCGACGACGTGGCGCAACCGGTCAGCGCGATGGCGGTCGCGAGCGCGGCGGCGGCGATCGATGCGGCCGGCGGTTCAGGGACGCGCATGAGGGGCAGGCTCCTTCGGGGTGTCTGGACGCGCGGCGTCGGCGATGTGCGCGAGCCGCGTGTCGATCAGGTTCAGCAGCGCGTCGCGTGCAGGGTCGGTGGAGGTGGCGGCCGGCGGCGGGGCCGGCTCGGCTGCCGCGCCTGCCGTCGACGACGGCGGCGACGAAGCGGCGTCGGCGGTCGGGGCGTCGTCGCGCAGTTCGACCACGCGCGCGAGGTGCGCGCCGATCGCCGCATCGCCCGGCGTACGCTCGGCGAGCAGGAACAGCGGGCCTTCGAGCGCGCCGAGTTCCGCGAGCGCGCGTCGCCGGGTGGCGAGCCACGTGGCGGCCGGCCGCACCCACGACGGTTCGTAGTGGATCAGGCCGAGCTCCTGCGCGATCGCGCCGTGGCGCGCGAACGCTTCGGCGGCGAGCGTGCGGCGTTCGGCCGGCTGCACGACCTGCGCGATACGGCGCCATTGATCGAGCAGCGCCGCGAACGCGACGTCGATCTGCTTGCCGATGCTGACGGGCCAGATGCGCGTGAACACGAGATACACGACGACGTTGCCGAGCAGGATGCCGATCGTGCGATCGCGCGCGAGCGTCAGGTCGAAGCCGGGGCCCGCGCCCTGGATCACGCACAGGAAGAACGCGAACGCGACCTGGAAGCCAGCGTACGCAATGCGCGGCGAACCGAACGCGACCCACGCGGACAGCCACGCGCCGACGAACACGAGCGCCATCAGCTCGCCGATCGACGACAGCGCCGGCACGACGAACACGAGCGCCGCGGTGCCGATCAGCGCGCCGACGATGCAGCCGGCGATCCGCAGCGTGAGCTTCTCGACCGTTTCGGCCGTCGAGCCGAGCGACACCATGTAGCAGGTGATGAAGCAGGTATGGATGCCCGACCAGTCGAGCTGCGAGTACAGCAGGTAGCAGAACATCGCCGCGACGGTCGTCTTCAGCGCGTAGCGGATGTGGTCGGGGTTGGTGCGGGCGTCCGGCAGGAAGAAGCCGCCGCGCGGCGCGGCGGGTGCGTTGGCGTTGGCGGTTGCAGCCGATGCGTCGGGCGGAGCCTCCGTCGGTGCGGCAGATGCGGCCGATGCGGCCGGTGCAGTCGCTGCAGTCGATTCAGCAGGTGTGGCCGGCTCGGCGAACTGCGTGATGGCCGTGTGCAGATCGGTTGCGACGACGCGCGCGAGCGGCGGCAGCGTATCGGCCGGCGGCAGCCCCAGCGTCACGTCGACCGGATAACCGCCTTGCTCGAGGATGCCGGCCATCTCGTCGAGTGTCGCCGCAGCCGGTTGCGCGAACGCGGCGGGCAGCCGCGCGTCCGGTTCGCGGTCGGCGAGCGCGACCGCGACGAGCAGCGCGGTGCTCGACGCGATGGCTTGCCGTATCGCGGGTGCGTCGGCGGCGGGCGTCGACCCTTCGAGCGTCGACAGTTTGAGCCACGTGAGGAGCTGCTTGTCGCCTTCGCGCAGGCTCGCGTCGAAGGCCGTGCGCGCATCCTCGTCGCCGCGCAGCCGCTGCGCGGCGAGCCGCAGCCGTTTCGCGAGCCGCGCGAGCGCGAGCTTGCGCGGCGAAGGCGCGATCAGCAGGTTGACGACGATCGCGACGCCGACCGGAATCGCGACCATCAGCCATGCGTAGAGCAGCGCACGCGTCGCGGCTTCGCCGACCGGCGCGAGGCCGAGCTGGTCGAGCCCGAAGCCGACGATCATCGCGAGGATCGCGCCGACCGGGCGCAGCTTGCTCGCCGACGTGAGGTACAGCAACCCGGCCGACAGCACGGCCATGCACGCGACGCGCAGCACCGAATAGTCGATGCTGAAGATCGCGACGCCGATCACGAGCGCGATCACGAGCGTGATGAGCAGCAGCATCGCGACCGCGAGCACGACGCTCGTCACGCGGTCGGCGCGGTTCAGGAAGAACACGACGTACGCGGAGATCGCGGCTTCCGGCGTGCCGTAGCCGCTCGTCACGAGCACGACGAGCGCGCAGATCAGTGCGACCCGCGCGGCCATCGCGGCGCGCCCCGGAAACGGCGCGAGCAGTCGCAGGACTTCGCGCGGGCCGGGCGAGCGGACTTCAGCGGCAGGCTGAACCATGCCGGACCTCGACGATCGCGCTCGCGCCGACGCGCACGAGCTTGCCGTCGGGTTCGTCAAGCTTCACACGCACCGGGAAGCGCTGTGCGACATGTACCCAGTTCACCGAGCGCTGCACGATCGGCAGCGCGCGCGGCAGGTTGATGCGGTCGCTGTCCGAGATGCCCGCGCCGATCCCGACGACCTTGCCCGTCAGCGGCCGGCTGCGGTCGATCATCGAATAGACGGTCGCGCAGTCGCCGACCGCGATGCGGTTCAACGACGTTTCGCGGAAATTGCCGACGGCGAACCATTCGCTCGCATCGATCAGCGTGAAGATCGACTGGTTCGGCGCGAGGGTTTCGCCGGCAAGCACGGTCAGGCCCGTCACGAGCCCGTCGTGCGGCGCGCGCACCACCGTGTCGTCGAGCGCGTGCTGCGCGCGGGCGAGTGCGGCTTCGCGTGCATGGAGCGTGGCGATCGCATCGGCGTCGTCGCCGATCGTCTGCGCGGACGCTCGCTGTTGTTCCTGCGCCTGCGCGAGCGACACGGCCGCGTCGCGCTGCCGGACCTTCGCCTGGTCGAACTGCTGTGCGCTGACGTAGCCCTGCGCCGCGAGCGGCGCGAGCCGGTTCACGTCGCGCGTCGCGAGATCGTGATTCTGCGACGCGCGCTTGACCTGCTCGGCGGCGACGGCTGCGTTCGAGCGCTCGCCGATCAGCGACCGGCGGCGCGTGTCGAGCGACGCGCGCGCGAGTTCGAGGTCGGCCTGCGCCTGCGCGACCGTCAGCCGGTACGGCACCGGATCGATCTGATACAGCAGGTCGCCTTTTGCAACGCGCTGGTTCTCGTGCACGGCAAGCTGCACGATGCGGCCGCCGACGGGCGACGCGACGTGCACGACGTCCGCGTCGATCGACGCGTCGTCGGTGGACGGGTAGGCCGTCGTGCGGTGGTACGCGTACGCGAGCGCCGCGATGCCGAGCGCGACGATCGCCAGCGCGATCACGCGGCCTTTCGTGGACGGGCGGGTGGTGCCGGCGGCCTTCATGCGAACGGCCCCGTGCCGGTGAGCCACACGATCACGGCGACCACGAGCCCGATCGCGGTGCAGACGGCGAGCTGGTAGGGCACCGTGGCGGCCCAGCCGGTCGCGACGAACACGCGGTGCGCGACGATCGCGCCGACGATGCCGACTATCGCGCTGACGAGCCAGAGCGGGAAATACGCGCCGAACAGGACGTACGACGGTGCGCCGCGCGACGTGCAGCCCGCGAGCGGCAGGGCGGGCGCGAGGACGGCGGCGACACGCAGCGGCGCGCGCGGCGTTGTTTTTCTCATGGTGTGACGAGCTCGACGTTGGGGGTGGATGCCGGGCGCGGCGCAAGGCGGTTCGTCGCCGCGACGACGATTCCGCGATACGGAGCCGATAATAAATCAGCGCGATGTAGACCGCCAGCGATGCCCGGCGTGCCTGCCGCACGCACGGGGCTGCCCGGTGGGCGCTTCGGTGCGATCGATGGCGGTTCGCGATTCTGCCAGCGCATGCACTGGCAGGGTTGCTGACGGACTGTAAAGGATCGTCAGACGAAACCGGGCCGATGCCGTTTGTCTGCCGATGAAGCGGGAATCGGCGAGCCGAATGCGGAATTGACGCGCAGTCGCGGATGAATCCGCGTTCGGGCCGCGCGGTGCGTCCGCCGTGGCCGTGACCGTCGTGCCGGCCGGTATCTGTGTACCATCGTGCGAAGAGCGCGACGCGTGAAGAGGCTTGACGGCACGGTCCCGTCCGACGCGCGGCGCGGAAGCGGTATCGCAACGAGGACGAGTATTCCATGCGAAGTTTCTTTGTCCGGTTCATCGCAATCGGCGTGGTGTTCCATTTGTATGTCGGGCTGCGGATCATTCCCGACGCCTTCACGTCGCCGCTCGCGCGCACGATCGCGGCGCTGATGCTGGCGAGCTTCGTCGTGCTGATTCCGGTCGGCATGTTCTCGCGCCGCTTCGACGAAGGCTGGGCCGCGACTCTGGTCGGCTGGCTGGGTTCGATCGCGATGGGTTTCTTCTCGTCGCTGCTGGTGCTGACATTCCTGCGCGAGCCGGTGCTGCTCGGCGTCGTCGTCTGGCGGCATCTGGGGCATGACGGCGCCTGGAGCGGCGCGGCATCCGACACGGCGCTCGGCGTGCTGGCGGGCGCGGTGCTGGTCAGCGCGCTCGGATTCGTCGGTGCGCGCCGCACGGCCGCGGTCAAGCGCGTGTCGATTCCCGTCGACGGGCTGCCGGCCGCGCTCGACGGCCTGACGATCGTGCAACTTTCGGACATTCACGTCGGGCCGACGATCAAGCGCCCGTATATCGAGCGGATCGTGCGCGCGGTCAATGCGCTCGAGGCCGATCTCGTCGTCGTGACGGGCGACGTGGTCGACGGCTCGGTCAAGCGGCTGCGCGAGCACACGGCGCCGCTCGGCCGCATGCAGTCGCGGCACGGCAGCTTCCTCGTGACGGGCAACCACGAGTACTACGCCGGCGCGCACGCATGGATCGACGAGTTCCGGCGGATCGGGTTGACGGTGCTGCTCAACGAACACGTGCTGATCGAACACGACGGCGCGCGCGCGGTGCTCGCCGGCGTCACCGATTTCACGGCGGGCGGGTTCGATCCCGCGCATCGCAGCGATCCCGAGCAGGCGCTGGCGGGCGCGCCGCACGACGTCGGCACGAAGATCCTGCTCGCGCACCAGCCGCGCAGCGCGGAAGCGGCGAGCCGCGCCGGTTTCACCGTGCAGCTGTCCGGCCATACGCACGGCGGGCAGTTCCTGCCGTGGCCGCCGTTCGTGCGCCTGCAGCAGCCCGTGATCGGCGGGCTGAACCGGTTCGGCACGATGTGGCTCTATACCAGCCGCGGCACCGGCTACTGGGGGCCGCCGAACCGCTTCGGCGTGCCGTCCGAGATCACGCTGATCCGGTTGACCCGCGGCCGCTAGCGCGCCGGAATGACAGCGCATGGCGTCGCGCGTCGCCGTTGGCTACCATGCAGACGTGGTTTCCCCGCACCGTTCATTTGCTGCCTGATCGCGACATGTCGACGCCCGATCTTTTCGCCGATTCGCCCGTGCCCGACGTGGACTGGTACCCGGACTGGCTCGCGCCGGCCGACGCCGATCGCGTGCTGGCCGCGCTGATCGACGAGGTCGCGTGGCGGCAGGACACGATCCGCACGCCGCGCGGTCGCATTCCGCTGCCGCGGCTCACCGCGTGGCAGGGCGAGCCCGACGCCGTCTACGTGTATTCGGGGATCCGCAACGTGCCCGCGCCGTGGACGCCGGCCGTGCTCGACCTGAAGCGCGCGGTCGAGGCGACCTGCGGCGCGCGATTCAACAGTGTGCTGCTCAATCGCTATCGCAACGGGCAGGACAGTCTCGGCTGGCATGCCGACAACGAGCCGGAGCTCGGCGACGCGCCGGTGATCGCGTCGGTGAGCCTCGGCGCGATGCGCGTATTCGACCTGCGTCATCGTGCGACCGGCGTCGTGCACGCGTACCGGCTGACACACGGCAGCCTGCTCGTGATGCGCGGCCGCACGCAGGCCGAATGGCAGCACCGCGTGCCGAAGGCGCCGGCCGTGCAGGGTGAGCGCGTCAACCTGACGTTCCGGCGGGTGGTGTCGGCGGGAAGCGGCCGGTAGCGGCCGGAGATGCCGACCGGCGGGCGCCACGGGCCGACGAAGGTGGTGGTCCGGCGCACGCGTGCCGGTCGCACCCCGTTTTTCATCCAGGCGAGGCAAGCCGCCGTCGATGCGGCACGTTGCCGCACGCAGGTGTCCGGGGCGGCTTGAACCGGCCTGCGAGGCCCGTCCCATAAGGGTTTCAGGTGGTTTTGATTGACCGCCCGGTTCTGATAGGCAGGTGTAAGCCCTGATGGTGCGTCGCAACATTCATTGACTAGACTGTCGAATGGCTGAAACGCGCCGGACGCCGGCGCATTTTTTCGACATGCCTGACGCGTCGCCGACGTGATGCGCAGTGCAGGAGCATAAAACCCGTGACCGTACTGGACTCATCCCTCGAACCCTCGCTGCACGTCTTCGAACAAGACGGCGGATGGCAATGGGCGCTGACGGTGAAGCGGGCGTCGGGTGTCGGTGTGAAAGTCGTCGCATTCAGCACGGACGGCTTTCGCGGTGAAGCCGACGCATACGCCGCTGGCCAGCTCGCCCGTGCCGAGTACGACGCTGCCGTGACGGCCTGACGTCGCGTCGCGCCGATCCCGCTCGCGGATCGGTGCGGTCGTTTGTTTCCTCGCGTTTCTTCCCCCTTTCGTTTTCTAGTCGCACATCGGCCGTGATCGTGCCGGCCGGTACCGCACGTGAGGCATCCCGATCGCGGATGAGCAGGGCCGGCGGCCCGCCTTGCCTAAGGCGACGTTCCGATGGGCAGTCCTGTCTATCGCTGTTATCCTTTCGATCGCATCAGGCTATATGAGTCCGGCTACCCGATCGGGCGCGCCGGGCCATCGGCCGCCTGCGCCGGATCGTGTTGATCCGGTCCGGTCGAAATTCCATAATCAAGCATTGCGGGTCATTCGTGAACGCTTCCATTCCGTCCATGTGCACAGGATCAATCCAACGATGAGCGGCGCATCGAAACCGCCGGCGAAGCCGGCAAGTGCGCCGCGCGCGACAGCCGGCGACGACGTCGACCACGACGCGTCGAAGCAGGGCGCGGGCGACGACGAACCGTCGGGCGGCGCGTCGTCGTATCTGGTGCCGGGCCTCGAGCGCGGGCTGCGGATCCTCGCCGAATTCTCCGCGCGCGAGCCGGTGCTCGGCGCGCCCGAGCTGTCGAAGCGCATCGGCATTCCGCGCACGACCACCTTCCGCCTGCTGCAGACGCTCGAAGCGCTCGGCTTTCTCGAGCGCGTGAACGGCGACCGCTATTTCCGGCTCGGCGTCGGCGTGCTGCGGCTCGGCTTCGAATACCTGAATTCGCTGGAACTGACCGATCTCGGCACGCCCGTGCTCGAACGATTGCGCGATGCGACCGGCCTGTCGACGCACCTGCTGATCCGCGACCAGCGCGATGTCGTGTTCGTCGCGAAGGCGCAGAGCAACACGTCGATGTTCGGCTCGGTGAAGGTGCACGTCGGCACGCGGCTGCCCGCGCACGCGACCGTGCACGGCCATGTGCTGATGGGCGACCTCACGCGCGACGCGCTGCGCCAGCTGTATCCGGAGAAGCGGCTCGAACAGTTCACCGAGCGCACGCCGGGCACGGTGGACGAGTTGTACGAGCGTGTGCGTCATTACGCGCGGCTCGGCTACGCGGTCAGCGAAGCCGCGTTCGAGAGCGGCATCTCGGCCGTGACGGCACCCGTGCGCGATCATTCGGGCGCGATCGTCGCGGCGATCACCGCGACGGTGCCGCGCTCGGAAATCGGCGAGGCCGGCGAGAAGGAGCGGCTCGTCGAAGCGGTATGCGGCGCGGCGGTCGACCTGTCGCAGCGGCTGAACTACCGGCCGCTCGAAAGCGACCCGACGTTCGCGCACGCGCGCCATCGCGTCGCGATGTTCTGATTCGCGGCATGAGCCGCGTCGCGCGGCTTCGTCAGTAGCCTGTCGCAAGTAGCCAAAAAAAGAGCAGCCCCCGGGCTGCTCTTTTCGTTTCCGCCGTCGGGCGCATCCGCCCGCCGCCGCTCAGAACGAGTGATGGATGCCGGTCAGCACGATCACCTGGTTCGCGGTGCTCGACGCGCCGGCCGTGAAGAACGCGGCCTTCGCGCCGCCCGAACCGTGCTCGTACAGCACGTTCGCATACAGCTGCGTGCGCTTCGACAGCGCATAGATGTCGCCGAGCTCGACCTGCGTCCAGCGGCGGCCGGCCAGCGTCGTGGTCGCCGCGCCGCCCGCGATCGTGTTGAACGCGCTGCTGCGGTAGTTCACGCCCGCGTCGTAGCTCTGGAACGTGTCGGAAAACCCGTTCGACTGCATCTTCACGCGCGTATAGAGGCCGTGCACGAGGAAGTCGCCGATCTGGTAGGACGCGCCCGCGCCGATGTTCTCGACCTTGTTCGCGATGTAGCCGGTCGCGGTGTTCTGCCCCTGGAACGACGTGATACCCGTCTGGCTGATCAGGATCGAGCGGTCGTGCTCGTTCGAGTAGACGGCCGATGCCTTGAACGGCCCGTTCGCGTAGTTCAGCGCGACCCCGACCGACTTGCCGGTCGAGAAGTTCGTCGTGTTGCCGAGCGCCATCGCCGCCGCGGCCGAGAAGCCGGCGAAGCTCGGCGAACGGTACTTGACCGCGTTGTTGTACGGCACGTTGCCGGTCGCGGCGAGCCCGTCGATGTTGCCCGGATGGAACGCATACCAGCTCAGCGCGAGATACGCGGTGCTGAGCGGATCGAGATAGTCGAACGTCAGCGGCGTCTGGCGGCCGAGCGTCAGCGTGCCGTAGCGGTCGGAGCTGAGGCCGACGAAGGCCGCGCGGTTCCAGATCGTGTTCGCGGTCGCGAACTGGCCGTTGTTCGTATAGAAGCCGTTTTCGAGCTGGAAGATCGCCGACAGGCCGCTGCCGAGGTCTTCCTTGCCTTTCAGGCCCCACCGGTCGGGTTGCGTGTTGCCCTGGATCATCGCCCACTTCGCGTGGCCGCCGACGTTGTTCACATAGGCGACGCCGGCATCCAGGCTGCCGTACAGCACCACGCTGCTTTGTGCCCAGGCGCCCGACATCGCGCCCATTCCGATGATTGCTGCTGCTACCGCTTGCTTGACCATTTGATCTCCTGACTCTCCAAACCTGATGAGAAACGTGCCGTGGCGGCGGGCGCGGGGGGACGGCCGGCCGTCGCGCGTTCTTCACCACCGGGCGGGCATTTTTAATGTTCCATATAAGGAACAATGTGCCTCTGATGGAATGAAGTATAGAGGTGTCGCGCGCCGGATCAAAAATAAATTTATCGGGCCGGATGCGGGTGGTGACGATCCGCAACACGGGACCGAGCGTCCTGAAAAAAGGACTTAAATCCCCGCCACTAAACAAAAAATCACCTTTTGGAAGATGAGTGGCGGCGATCGTCGACCCGGCGGTCGGTGTTTTCCCTAGGACGTGCAGCTTTTTGTTTTACTCGTGGGAAGTCACTTCTATAATCACCATCCATAAACTGCTGTTCCGGGTATGGAACAAACCCGGGGCGAACCGAGAGTCGATCAGAAGGAAGGGTGTGAGATGTCTGAACAATGGGTTTGTGCCGGGCACGCCGGCGCGCTGTCGGAAGACACGCCGATCGAGTTCAAGCGGACCGACGGCGTCGAAATCGGGATCTACCGCGTCGGCGACGAGGTGTATGCGCTCGAGAACGTGTGCCCGCATGCCTACGCGCTGCTGACGCAGGGTTTCGTCGACGAAGGCACGGTCGAATGTCCGCTGCACGAGGCCGTGTTCGACATCAAGACGGGCGAATGCCTGAAGGGCCCGGGCGGGCGCGCGCTGAAGCAGTACGCGGTGCGCCTGGCTGGCGAGGAAATCCAGATCAAGGTGGAGTAACCGATGAAAGAAGCGACCGTCAACTTCAATCCGTTCCTGAAGCCGTGGGTGGCGCCGCAGCCGAACAACGTCGCCGGCAAGGGGCAGATCGAGATCCCGGGCCAGGTCGAGAACCGCATCTGGCAAAACCGCAAGGCCGAGCCGACGCAGTACGAGAACGATCTGGGCGACGCGCTCGAACGCGTGTTCGAGAGCGGCGCGACCGAGCTGGACGAGGTCGTCGCGGGCCTGAACCGCATCGGCTTCCGCGCGCCGGACGGCACGGCGTGGACGCCCGAGCGCTTCCGCGCCGAAATGGCCTCGCTGGCGGAATGAGCGCACCGACCGCGCCGCACGCCTGAGCGCCGACCCGACAACCGCATCCGGAGCACACTGATGACGTCCCCCGCACAAAACGAAACACAACACGACCCGGTCCGCGACTACCTCGACCGCGGCATCAAGAACTACTGGTATCCCGTCGCCCCGAGCTGGCAGGTGTCGAACGCGCCCGTTGGCCTCACGCGCCTGTCCGAGCAGATCGTGCTGTGGCGCGATCACGAAGGGAAGGTCCATGCGCTCGAAGACCGTTGCCCGCACCGCGGCGCGCGCCTGTCGCTCGGATGGAACCTCGGCGGCAGCATCGCGTGCTGGTATCACGGCATCGAAGTCGACGGCGGCGGCACGGTCAACCGCGTGCCGGCCGTATCGAACTGTCCGCTCGAAGGCACGAAGTGCGTGAAGTCGTATCCGGTCGAAGAGAAGGCCGGTGCGATCTTCCTGTGGTTCGGCGACGAAGCGCACGGCGAGCCGGCGCCGCTGAACCTGCCGGAAGAACTGGTCGCCGACGAATACGCGCACTTCCTGTGCGTGTCGAACTGGAAGTGCAATTACCAGTACGCGATCGACAACGTGATGGACCCGATGCACGGCGCGTACCTGCACGCGACGTCGCACTCGATGGCCGAAGGCGACAAGCAGGCCGACATGCGTGTGCGCAAGACGGAAACGGGCCTGATGTTCGAGAAGATCGGCCAGCGCGACGTGAACTTCGACTGGGTCGAGCTCGGCGAAACCGGCTGCCTGTGGATGCGCCTCGCGATTCCGTACAAGCAGAAGTTCGGCCCGGGCGGCAACTTCGGGATCATCGGCTTCGCGACGCCGGTCGACGGCGACAACTGCCAGGTCTACTTCTGGCGTACGCGCAAGGTCAGCGGCTGGCAGCGCGACGTGTGGCGCTTCATGTACCGCAACCGCCTCGAGGGCCTGCACTGGGACGTGCTCGAGCAGGACCGCTACGTTCTCGAAAGCCTCGCGCCGCACGCGCGCGATCACGAATACCTGTACCAGCACGACGTCGGCATCACGCGCGTGCGCCGGATGCTGCGCCAGCGCGCGCAGGAACACCTGTCCGCGCTCGACGCGCATCGCGCGGCGCACGCCGCGGCGGAGCCCGCGAATGGCTGAGGTCGCTCCGGTCGTGTCTCTGCCGGGGCGCCGCGTGCTCGTCACGGGCGGCGCGCGCGGTCTCGGCGCCGCGTTCGTGAAGGCGCTCGTCGAAGCGGGCGCGCAGGTCGCGTTCGGCGACGTGCTCGCCGAAGAGGGCCGCGCGCTGGCCGCGCAGCTCACGCAAGCCGGCCACACCGCGCATTTCTTCACGCTCGACCTGGCCGATCCGGCGAGCGTCACGGCTTTCGTCGCGCAGGGCGCGGCGGCGCTCGGCGGCATCGACGCACTGATCAACAACGCGGCGATCACGAACTCGGGCGGCAAGCTGTCGACGGAGCTCGACGTGTCGACCTGGGATGCCGTGATGAACGTGAACGTGCGCGGCGTCTGGCTCGTGAGCAATGCGGCGCTGCCATACCTCGCGCAATCGGGCCGCGGCGCGATCGTGAACCTCGCATCGGACACCGCGCTGTGGGGCGCGCCGAAGCTGCTCGCGTACGTCGCCAGCAAGGGCGCCGTGATCGCGATGACGCATGCGCAGGCGCGCGAGTTCGGTGCGCACGGCGTGACGGTCAACGCGATCGCGCCGGGGCTCACCGAAGTCGAGGCGACGGCCTACGTGCCGGCGGAACGCCACGCGTTCTACATGCAGGGCCGCGCGCTGACGCGCGCGCAGGTGCCCGAGGACGTGACGGGCCCCGTGCTGTTCCTGCTGTCGGACGGCGCGCGCTTCGTGACGGGTCAATTGCTGCCGGTAAACGGCGGCTTCGTAATGAATTGATTTGAAGTTTTCACTCTGATGAAGGAGAGGACGATGGCGGACGCCGATCTCGAACGCAAGTCGTGGGACCAGCCGGAAGGCGCAAGCTTCAACGACTGGATGGAAGGGCGCGTCGCGCGCTACGCGACGCGGCGCTACGACTGGGACGCACTGAAGTTCCAGGCCGACTACGACCCGAAGTACCGCCGTGCGCAGATGCGCTACGTCGGCACGGGCGGCACGGGCGTCGCGAAGGACGTCAACACGGTGCCGGCCGGCAACTTCACGTTCTCGACGATGGTCATTCCGGCCGGCAACATCGGCCCGAGCCACATCCATATCGACGTGGAAGAAATCTTCTTCGTGCTGCGCGGCAAGATGAAGGTGATCTGCGAGCGCGACGGCGAGACCTGGGAAGCGATCCTCGGCGAGCGCGACCTGATCTCGGTGCCGCCGGGCGTGTACCGCACGGAAATCAACATCGGCGAGGAAGACGCGCTGATGTGCGTGATGCTCGGTTCGCCGAAGCCCATCACGCCGACGTATCCGCCGGATTCGCCGCTCGCGAAGATCAAGCGCTGAGACGGGGCGGAGCAAGCAATGCGTGTCATCGACAAACGTGAACGCGACCGCACCGCGGCGTTCGCCGCGCTGCTCGGGCAGTTTCCCGAACAGCGCTGCGCGGCCGGCGCGGCGGGCACGATCGGTTATCGCGAGGCCGGCGCGCAGCATGCGGGCCGCGCGCTGCCCGTCGTGCTGCTGCACGGGATCGGCTCGGGCGCCGCATCGTGGGTGTGCCAGCTCGACTCGCTCGGCTCGTCGCGCCGCGTGCTCGCTTGGGATGCGCCCGGCTACGGCGTGTCGACACCCGTGCACGGCGCGTCGCCGGCGGCCGCCGATTACGCGGCGTCGCTGAACGCGTGGCTCGAGGCACTCGGCATCGAACGCTGCGTGCTGGTCGGGCATTCGCTCGGCGCGATCGTCGCGGGCGGGTTGGCCCGCGTGATGCCCGCGCGGATCGCCGGCCTGCTGCTGATCTCGCCCGCGGGCGGCTACGGCAGCGCGCCCGCGGAAACGCGCGACACGCGCCGCGATGCACGCCTCGCGATGCTCGACGAACTCGGCCCGGCCGGGCTTGCCGAACAGCGCAGCGGCAACATGCTGTCGGGTTTCGCGAGCGAGGATGCGCGTGCATGGGTGCGCTGGAACATGGCGCGCATCGTGCCGGCCGGCTATGCGCAGGCCACGCATCTGCTCGCGAACGCCGATCTCGCGTCCGATCTCGCCGGCTTTCGCGGCCGCACGGCGGTGGCGGTCGGCGCGAACGACGCGATCACGCCGCCGGCTGCCTGCGAGCGGATCGCCGCTGCCGCGCACGTCGGGCTGCAGGTGATTCCGCAGGCCGGTCATGCGGGCTACGTGGAAGCGCCGGCCGTGTATTCGTCGCTGATCGATACGTTCTGCCGTCAATGCGACCGTCAACAGGGGCTGGAATGAACTACCTCCACGCTCACATTCGTTCGCTTGGGGGCGCGCAGCCCGCCCGATCCCGACATGCATTTCAACGTGCCCCTGGGGCGGCCCGACCGGAGGCATCATGAGCGAACCGTTGCAACAACAGGATGCGGACACCGCGAAGTCCGAGGCCAACTACGTGGTGCCGGGCCTCGAACGCGGTTTGCGGATCCTCGCCGAATTCTCGCCGCGCGAGCCGGTGCTCGGCGCGCCGGAACTGTCCAAGCGCCTCGGCATTCCGCGCACGACGGTGTTCCGTCTGCTGCAGACGCTCGAATCGCTCGGCTTTCTCGAGCGTGCGGACAAGGATCGCAACTACAAGCTCGGCATCGCCGTGCTGCGGCTCGGCTTCGAATACCTGAGCTCGCTCGAGCTGACCGATCTCGGCCTGCCGGTGATCGAGAGCCTGCGCGATGCGACCGGCTTCACGACGCACATCGTGATCCGCGACGGCCGCGACGTGGTGTTCGTCGCGAAGGCGCAGAGCCAGTCGCCGGTGTTCAGCTCGATTCGTGTGAACGTCGGCACGCGGCTGCCCGCGCATGCGACGACCCACGGCCACGTGCTGATGGGCGACCTGTCGCAGAAGGAGTTGCGGGCGCTGTATCCGGAAGGCACGCTGAACCGGATGACGAGCGCGACGCCGGAAACGGTCGACGCGCTGTACGAAGTGATCCGGGAAGATGCGCTGCGCGGCTACGGCGTCAGCAATTCGTCGTTCGAGCGCGGCATCTCGGTGGTCACGGCGCCGGTGCGCAACGACACGCAGAGGATCGTCGCATGCATCACGGTGACGGTGCCGCGGCCGGAGATCGACGCGGCGCTGATCGCCGACGGCCTGATCGACAAGGTGCAGCGCGCGGCGGCGGAACTGTCGCGGCGGCTCAATTACCGCTCGGATGACGAGCACACGTTTCTCAAGGCTTTAGGACTGCGATGATTCAGATCGATCTGACCGGGCAGGTGGCGGTGGTGACGGGCGGTTCGTCCGGCATCGGCCTCGCGACTGCCGAACGGTTCCTGCAGGCCGGCGCGTCGGTCGCGATTTGCGGCCGCGACGGCGAGCGTCTCGCGCGCGCCGAGGCGATGCTCGGCGAGAAATATCCGGGCGCGCCGCTGCTCGCGGTGCGCTGCAACGTGCTCGACGAAGCCGACGTGGCCGCGTTCGCGCAGGCGGTGTCCGACCGCTTCGGCCGCGCCGACATGCTCGTCAACAACGCAGGCCAGGGCCGCGTGTCGACTTTCGCCGACACGACCGACGACGCATGGCGCGAAGAACTCGAACTGAAGTACTTCAGCATCATCCGCCCGACGCGCGCATTCCTGCCGCTGTTGCGCGATGCGGCCGCGCCGACGATCACCTGCGTGAATTCGCTGCTCGCGCTGCAGCCGGAGCCGCACATGGTCGCGACGTCGTCGGCGCGGGCGGGCGTGCTGAGCCTCGTGAAGTCGCTCGCGACCGAACTCGCGCCGCAGCGCATCCGCGTGAACTCGATCCTGATCGGCATCGTGGAGTCGGGGCAGTGGCGCCGCCGGTACGAAGCGCAGGCGCCGGCCGGCGAAAGCTGGGAGGACTGGACGGGCGCGCTCGCCCGCAAGAAGAACATTCCGCTGAACCGCTTCGGCAAGCCCGACGAGGCAGCCTGGGCACTTTTTTATCTCGCAACGCATCTGTCGTCCTACACGACGGGCAGCCATATCGACGTTTCTGGAGGCTTTGCACGCCATGTCTAAAAAAACCACGGTTGGCGAGCTGATTGCCGCCTTTCTCGAGCAGTGCGACGTCAAAACCGCATTCGGTGTCATCTCGATCCACAACATGCCGATCCTCGACGCGATCAACTCGCGCGGCAACATCCGGTATGTCGGCGCGCGCGGCGAAGCGGGCGCGGTGAACATGGCCGACGGGCTGGCCCGCGTGTCGGGCGGCCTCGGTGTCGCGTTCACGAGCACCGGCACGGCGGCGGGCAACGCGGCCGGCGCGATGGTCGAGGCGCTGACGGCCGGCACGGCACTGCTGCACATCACGGGGCAGATCGAGACGCCGTACCTCGACCAGGATCTGGCGTACATCCACGAAGCGCCGGACCAGCTCACGATGCTCGATGCGATCTCGAAGGCCGCGTTCCGCGTGCGCACGGTCGAGACCGTGCTGCCGACGATCCGCGAAGCCGTGCGCATCGCGCAGACGGCGCCGACGGGCCCCGTGTCGGTCGAGATCCCGATCGACATCCAGGCCGCCGAGATCGAATGGCCGGAAGATCTCGCGCCGGCGCACGTCGCGGTGCGCGAGCACGACGACGCACGCGTCGCGAAGCTCGCCGACGCGCTGGCGGCCAAGCGCCGTCCGCTGCTGTGGCTCGGCGGCGGCGCGCGTCATGCGCGTGCGGAAGTCGAACGCCTGGTGAAGCTCGGCTTCGGCGTCGTGACGAGCGTGCAGGGCCGCGGCGTGCTGCCCGAGGATCATCCGGCGACGCTCGGCGCGTTCAACGTGCATTCGGCGGTCGAAGCGTTCTACAAGACCTGCGACGCGCTCGTCGTGGTCGGCTCGCGCCTGCGCGGCAACGAGACGCTGAAGTACAAGCTCGCGCTGCCGCAGCCGCTGTTCCGCGTCGACGCCGACGCGCTCGCCGACAACCGCGGCTATCGCAACGAGCTGTTCGTGCACGGCGATTCGAAGCGCGTGCTGGCCGAGCTGGCCGATCGCCTCGAAGGCCGCCTGTCGGTCGATCCGCGGTTCGCGGCCGATCTCGCGGCGGCGCGCGAAGCGGCCGTCGCGAGCGTGGCGGAAGGCCTCGGGCCGTACAAGCAGCTGGTCGATACGCTGCAGGGCGCGGTGGGCCGCGACTACAACTGGGTGCGCGACGTGACGATCTCGAACAGCACGTGGGGCAACCGCCTGCTGAAGATCTTCGAACCGCGCGCGGGCGTGCATGCGCTCGGCGGCGGCATCGGCCAGGGCATCCAGATGGGCATCGGCGCGGCGCTGGCCGGCTCGGCGGCGAAGACGGTCTGCCTGGTCGGCGACGGCGGCCTGATGGTCAACGTCGGCGAGCTCGTGACGGCCGTGCAGGAAAACGCGAACGTGATGATCGTGCTGATGAACGACCAGTGCTACGGCGTGATCCGCAACATCCAGGACGCGCACTACGGCGGCCGCCGCTGCTTCGTGCAGCTGCACCAGCCGGATTTCGCGCAGTTCTGCGCGAGCTTCGGCCTCACGCACTACCGGATCACGTCGCTCGACCAGGCGGAAGCGATCGTGCGCGAAGGGATCGCGAAGGAAGGGCCGGTGATGGTCGAAGTCGACATGCTGTCGGTCGGCTCGTTCGCATCGCAGTTCGCGGGCCCGCCGGTGAAGAAGGAAGAGACGCCGTCGGAGCGCCAGTATGCATAACGGCCAGCGACACGGGCATGCGCCCGTCGACGTCGCGATGATCGGCTTCGGCGCGATCGGTGCCGCCGTGTATCACGCGGTCGAGCACGATGCGTCGTTGCGCGTCGCGCACGTGATCGTGCCCGAGCATCAGCGCGACGCGGTGCAGCGCGAGCTCGGCGGTGCGGTGGAGGTCGTGTCGTCGGTCGACGCGCTGGCTCGCCGCCCCGAGTTCGCGCTCGAATGCGCCGGTCACAGCGCACTCGTCGATCACGTCGTGCCGTTGCTGAAGGCCGGCACCGACTGCGCGGTCGCATCGATCGGCGCGTTGTCCGACCTCGCGCTGCTCGACGTGCTGTCGCAGGCGGCCGACGAGGGCGGCACGACGGTGACGCTGCTGTCCGGCGCGATCGGCGGGATCGACGCGCTGGCGTCCGCGAAGCAGGGCGGCCTCGACGAAGTGCTGTACGTCGGCCGCAAGCCGCCGCTCGGCTGGCTCGGCACGCCCGCCGAGGAGCTGTGCGACTTGCGTGCGATGACCGGGGAAAAGGTGATCTTCGAAGGCAGTGCGCGCGACGCCGCGCGCCTGTATCCGAAGAACGCGAACGTCGCGGCGACGGTCGCGCTCGCGGGCCTCGGCCTCGACGCGACGCACGTGCGCCTGATCGCCGACCCGGCGGTCGAACGCAACGTGCACCGCATCACCGCGCGCGGCGCGTTCGGCGAGATGTCGCTCGAAATGAGCGGCAAGCCGTTGCCCGACAACCCGAAGACGTCCGCGTTGACCGCGTACAGCGCGATCCGCGCGCTGCGCAACCGCGCGGCCCGCTGCGTGATCTGAGCAGGCAGACAACCCGGACAACCAGGCCGACGCGGCCATTCGGGCCATTGAACGGCCGCCGGCGCCACGGCGCGGGCGGCTGCGCAGAGACAGATTTGTGGGACTTGTGACATGACTCCATTCGATACGAGCCTCGTACCCAACGGCGACATCCTGATCGGCGGCGAGTGGCGGCGCGGCCGCGGCGCGCCTTACGCGAGCATCTATCCGGCCGACCAGTCGCTGAACATGGAAGTCTCGACGGCGAACGCGGAAGACGCGGCCGACGCCGTCGTGGCCGCCGACGCCGCGTGGCGGCGCGCCGACTGGGCCGGCCTCAAGCCGCACCAGCGCGCGCTGGTGCTGTACCGGATCGCCGACCTGATCATGCAGCGTCACGAGGCGCTCGCGAACCTGCAGCGCCGCGACAACGGCAAGCCGATCGGCGAGACGCGCGTGCTGGTGGCGAGTGCGGCCAACACGTTCCGCTATTTCGCGGCGTGCCTGGAAACGCTCGACGAAGAACTGACGCCGTCGCGCGGCGACTACCTGACGATGAGCGTGCACGAGCCGATCGGCGTGATCGCGGCGATCACGCCGTGGAATTCGCCGATCGCGTCCGACGCGCAGAAGCTCGCGCCCGCGCTCGCCGGCGGCAACGCGGTGGTGCTCAAGCCGGCCGAGGTGACGCCGCTCGTGTCGCTCGCGCTGGCCCGCATCTGCGAGGAAGCCGGCGTGCCGAAGGGCGTGCTGAGCGTGCTGCCGGGCAAGGGCTCGGTGATCGGCGACGTGCTGGTGCGCCATCCGCTCGTGAAGAAAGTGTCGTTTACCGGCGGCACCGAAGTGGGCCGCGGCATCGCGCGCATCGCGGCGGAAAAGCTGATGCCCGTATCGCTCGAACTCGGCGGCAAGTCGCCGACGATCGTATGCGACGACGCGGATCTCGATCACGCGGTGAACGGCGTGCTGTACGGCATCTTCAGCTCGTCGGGCGAAGCGTGCATCGCGGGTTCGCGGCTGTTCGTGCAGCGCTCGGTATACGACGCGTTCATGAAGCGCCTGGTCGCGGGCGCACGCAAGCTGCGCGTGGGCGACCCGACGCGGCCCGACACGCAGATGGGCCCGCTGATCACCGCGAAGCATCGTGAATCGGTGGAACGCTACGTCGCGCTCGGGCTGGAGGAAGGCGGCCGCCTGCTGTGCGGCGGCGAACGGCCGTCGGGCGACGGGCGCGAGGACGGCTTCTTCTACCAGCCGACGATTCTCGAAGGCTTGCCGAACAGCGCGCGCATCTGCCAGGAGGAAATCTTCGGGCCGGTGCTGGTCGCGATGCCGTTCGACGACGAAGCGTCGCTGATCGCGCAGGCGAACGACAGCGTGTTCGGCCTCGCCGCCGGCATCTGGACGCGCGACTACAAGCGCGCATGGCGCATCGCGCGGGCGCTGGAGACGGGCACCGTCTGGATCAACACGTACAAGCTGTTTTCGATCTCCACGCCGTTCTCGGGCTGGAAGGAGAGCGGGATGGGCCGCGAGAAGGGCCGTCTCGGCATCCGCGAGTACATGCAGCAGAAGAGCCTCTACTGGGGCTTGAACGACGCGCCGCTGCCGTGGGCGAACTGAGCGAAGGGGAATGACGCAATGAGCATCTTGGGTATCGAGCAGATCACGTACGGTGTCGACGACCTCGCGACGTGCCGGCGCTTTTTCGCCGACTGGGGCCTGAAGGAAGTCGCGCACGACGACACGCGCGCACGTTTCGAAACGCTGAACGGCTGCACCGTGCTGGTCGTGAAGGCCGACGATCCGTCGCTGCCGCCCGCATTCGAAGCGGGCCCGACGCTGCGCGAAGTCACGTGGGGCGTCGCGACGCAGCAGGAAGTCGACGCACTGCGCACGAAGCTGGCCGGCCAGCCCGGCTATTACGCGCAGGACGATGCGGTCGGCTGCATCGATCCGAACGGGATGGCGATCCGCATCGAGGTGACGCGCAAGCGCGCACTCGACATCACCGGCTCGCCGTCGAACGTGTGGGGCCGGACGGCTCGGGTCGACCAGCCGAGCCCGATCTATGCGCGCGCCGAGCCGGTCGAGGTCGGCCACGTCGTGTTCTTCACGAACTGCCTCGACGCGCAGGAGAAGTTCTATCACGAGCTGCTCGGCTTCGAGACGTCGGACCGCTATCCGGGCCGCGGCGCGTTCATGCGCTGCGCGCCGCACGGCGGCCACCACGACCTGTTCCTGCTCGCGTTGCCCAATGGCAAGCGCGGCCTGAACCACGTCGCGTTCACCGTGCGCGACATCCACGAAGTGTTCGGCGGCGGCATGCACATCGACCGCTGCGGCTGGGAAACGCAGCTCGGCCCGGGGCGTCATCCGGTGTCGTCCGCGTATTTCTGGTACTTCCAGAACCCGGCCGGCGCGCTGATCGAGTACTACGCGGACGAAGACGTGCTGACGCCCGAATGGCAGCCGCGCGAATTCGAACCGGGCCCGACCGTGTTCGCCGAATGGGCCGTCGACGGCGGCCTCGACGGCAACACGCGCCGGCAGAAGAATGCGAAGGCGCCGGAAGGCAAGTTCATGACGGAGCGCAAATCATGAGCGCAACGAACTCGCAGGAACCGGCCGCGCCTCGCACGGTCGTCGTGATCGGCGGCGGCCAGGCCGCCGGCTGGGTGCTGAAGACGCTGCGCGCGGAAGGCTTCGCGGGCCGTCTCGTGATGATCGCCGACGAGCCGCATCTGCCGTACGAGCGTCCGCCGCTGTCGAAGGCCGTGCTGGCCGGCGACGCGGACATCGAGACCGTGCGCGTCGTGCGCCCGGACGAATTCGCCGCGCTGAACGTCGAGGCATGGCAGCCGGAACGCGCGGTGTCGATCGACCGTGCGCGCCGCGTGGTGAAAATCGAAAGCGGCCTCGAAGTCGAATACGACCGCCTCGTGATCGCGACCGGCGGCACGTCGCGCCGCTTGCCTGACTCGATCGTCAGGACCCCGAACCTGCATTACCTGCGTACGCTCGACGAAGCGGCCGCGCTCGGCGAGAAGCTGCGCGCGAGCCGGCGTGTGCTCGTGATCGGCGGCGGCTGGATCGGCCTGGAGGTCGCGGCGACCGCGCGCAAGCTCGGCGTCGAAGCGGTGGTCGTCGAAGGCGCGCCGCGGCTGTGCGGCCGCTCGGTGCCGCAGGTCGTGTCGGACTTCCTGCTCGACCTGCATCGCGCGAACGGTGTCGACGTGCGCCTCGGCGCGGCGCTCGCATCGCTCGACGCGCAGCCGGACGACGCATCGAAGGTGCGCGCGACGCTTGCGGACGGCACGACGATCGACGCCGATTTCGCGGTGGCCGGCATCGGCCTCGCGCTGAATGCGACACTCGCGAGCGACGCGGGCCTCGCAGTCGACGACGGCATCGTGGTCGACGAGTTCGGCGCGACCAGCGATCCGGCGATCTTCGCGTGCGGCGACGTCGCGAACCATCACAACGGCTGGCTGAAGCGGCGCGTGCGGCTCGAATCGTGGGCGAACGCGCAGAACCAGGCGATCGCGGCCGCGAAGGCCGTGCTCGGCGTGCGCGCGCCGTACGCCGAGATTCCGTGGTTCTGGTCCGATCAATACGACGTGAACCTGCAGATCCTCGGCGATCTGCCGGCCGATGCGCAGCTCGTCGTGCGCGGCGATCTCGCCGCGCGACGTGCGACGCTGTTTTTCGTGGGCGACGGACATGTGAGAGGTGTCATCGCCATCAACAACGCGCGCGAGCTCAAGCTCGCACGCAAGTGGATGAACCAGGGCCGGGCAGTGAACACGGAAGCCCTGGCGGACACGACCCAAGCGCTTGCCTGACCGGCGAAACCGGTACAAAGACCCAGGAGACACCTCGCATGAGCACTTTCGACAACGTCGTGGCCGGCAGGGCCACGATGGAAGCTGCCGCCTCCACGCCCGGCGCGATCATCGCGCGGCTCGAGCGGCTTCCGGCCAACGCGATGCAGATCCGCGCGCGCGTGCTGATCGGCACCGCGACGTTCTTCGACGGCTTCGACGTGATCACGATCGCGGCGACGCTGCCGCTGCTGATTCACAAGTGGGGGCTGTCGCCGACGCAGATCGGCATGCTGATCGCGTCCGGCGCGATCGGTCAGCTGATCGGCGCATTCCTGTTTCCCGCGCTCGCGGAGAAGCATGGCCGCGTGAAGGCGATCGCGTGGAGTTCCGCCGTGATCGGCATCACCAGCATCGCGTGCGGCTTCGCGCCGACGTTCGAGGTGTTCGTGCTGCTGCGGATCCTGCAGGGGCTCGGCCTCGGCGGCGAGCTGCCGGTCGCGGCGACGTACATCAACGAAATCACGCGCGCGCACGGCCGCGGCCGCTTCGTGCTGCTGTACGAAATCGTGTTCCCGATCGGCCTGCTGGTATCGATGGCGCTCGGCGCGTGGCTCGTGCCGCGGTTCGGCTGGGAGATCATGTATTTCGTCGGCGGGCTGCCGCTGATTCTCGCGCTGGTACTCACGCGTCTGGTGCCGGAATCGCCGCGCTGGCTCGCGTCGCGCGGGCGGCTCCCGGAAGCCGGGCGTGCGGTCGGCGTGTTCGAAGCGTCGGTGCGCGGCGAACTGCCGCCGGTCACGCAGGTGGCCGCGTACGACGAGATGGTGCGCCAGCACCCGAAGCGCCGGATGAGCGACCTGTTCAGCGCCGCGTATCGCAAGCGCACGCTCGCGGTGGCGACGCTGTGGGCGACCTGCGGGTTCATCCAGTACGGGCTGTCCACGTGGCTGCCGACGATCTACAAGAACTTCTATCACGCGCCGCTGCAGCTCGCGCTGAATCTCGCGGTGATCGGCTCGGTGATGGGCGTGCTCGGTTCACTCGCGTCCGCGCTGCTGGTCGACAAGCTCGGCCGCAAGCCGGTGATCGTGTGGTCGTTCGTGCTGTGCGCGCTGTCGCTGGCGTTCGCGGGCATCTACCACGCGTCGTCGGTGTACGTCGTCGCGACCTTTTGCTCGCTGTCGCTGGGGCTGATGGCATCGGGCTTCATCACCGCGTACGTCTATACGCCGGAACAGTATCCGACGAGCATCCGCGCGTCGGGCTGCGGGCTCGGCAGCGCGTGGCTGAAGATCGCGTCGTTCGCGGCGCCGATGATCGTTCCGCACGCGATCATCGGCGGCAATCTCGCGCCGGCGTTCTACCTGATCGGCATCGTGCCGCTGATCGCCGCCGTGACCGTTCATTTCGTCGGGATCGAGACGAAGGGGAAGGTGCTCGAAGCGCTCGAGGCATAAGCGCGGCGCGTGGCAAAGGCGATGTGGAAGGCCCGGACGATGTGTCCGGGCTTTTTTCGTTTCGGGCAGCGGATCGTGCGTGCCGGACAGCGCGAACGCACGCGATGGCCGGCCTCCGGACAGCGTGTTCTAATTCATGCTTGCGTTTTTTCCCCGGCCGCTGCGATGCCCTTGTTCGAACCCGTCACGCTGCATACGTCCCGACTCGTCCTGCGTCCGCTTCGCGACACGGACGCTCACGCGTTCTTCGACCTCTGGTCCGATGCGCAGGCGATGCGCTATTCGTCGTTCGCGCCGCTCACGGATTGGCGGCAGGCCGCCGAGCGCGTCGCGCGCAACCTCGCGACGACCGCCAGCGGCCAGGATCTCGTCTGCGTGCTCGAAGCCCGGGACACCGGCGACGTGCTCGGCGAATGCGTGCTGTTTCATGCGCACGAGCAATGCCGGCGTGCGGAAATCGGCTTCAGCCTGCGGCGCCGCTACTGGCGTGGCGGCTATATGCGCGAGGCCGCGTCGGCGGTCATCGACCACGCGTTCGGCACGCTGCGCCTGAACCGCATCGAGGCCGACATCGATCCGCGCAACGTCGCATCCGCCGCGCTGCTCGAACGGCTCGGGTTCGTCAGGGAAGGCGTGCTGCGCGAACGCTGGATCGTCGGCGACGAGGTGTCGGACAGCGCGCTGTACGGGTTGCTCGCGCGCGATCGTCGCGGGTGATGCGGGTGACGCGGCGTGTCCGGTGCGAACGAATGACGCATCGGCATCGTTCCCGTAGTCGCGACGCAGGCGCGGCGGCCGATCCGGTCGGCGGCTTGCCGGATTGCCGTGTCGAACGTACGCTTTGCCTACCCCCGACTCCATCAGCAGGTTACCGCCCATGCAAGCCCATCCTCTGCGTCTTTCCCCCGGCGACGATCTGCGCGCGTCGATCGAGCAGGCGTTGCGTCGACTCGACGCGCATGCAGCATTCGTGATCCAGGGCATCGGCAGCCTGAACGTCGCGCAGCTGCGCTATGCCGGCGTCGCTGCGCCGACCGAGCTGCGCGGCGATCTCGAGATCCTGACGCTTGCCGGTTCGGTCTCGCCGGACGGCGCGCACCTGCACATGGCGGTGTCCGACGCGCACGGCCGCGTCTCGGGCGGCCACGTCGCGAGCGGCTGCGTGGTGCGCACGACCGCCGAGATCCTGCTCGTATCGTTGCCCGCGCATCGTTTTTCCCGCGAGCACGATGCGCTCACCGGGTTCAACGAGCTGGTGGTCCGTCCGGCGAAAGACTGAGATCGCGCGGGCCGAGTCGTTCACGATCGTGCGTCCATCGCAACGACGCACGACCGGCGGCGACGTCAACGGACCGTCTTGCCGACCACATGGCGCCGGCAATGTTCGAGATACGCCTCTTCGTGCGCGGCCATCAGTTCGATGATGCTTCGCCACAGCCATGACGGCGCGTCGGCCGTCTTCGGGTGCTGGCGCCGCAACTCGCCGCACCACGCGCGTTGCGTCGCGTGGTCCATCTGCGCGGCATGCGCGTTGCCGATCACCAGCGCCAGATAGCGCGCGACTTTGACCGCATCGGCCTCCGACATCCGTTCCGCGTCCAGTTTCAGATCCTGCGGCATCAATTCGCGTATGACGACGGGGCATCCGTCGAGGCGTGCCGCGCACATCCGGCTGCCCAGCATCGGCGATACGTGCCGCGCGCCTTCGAGCACCCGTTGCGCGGGATCGCGCGGCATGCGCACGCCGGGATCCTTCGGGGCCTTCGCCGCCGCGGCCTCCTTGATGTCGATCAGATACGGCGGATGGCCGTCGGAACACGCGTCGTCGATATCGAGCATGACCGCGAAGCGGCGCCGTCCGAGCGAGCTGCATCCCTTTACCCAGAAGGCGGCGTCGAGCACCTTCATCCTCGCGTCGCGGTGTGGCGCGCGGCTGAGCGCCGCGCCGATCGACGAATCCGGGGTGGATTCGAACAGCGCGTGGATGGCGCTCCGC
This sequence comes from Burkholderia sp. Bp8984, assembly GCF_003853755.1. Classification (NCBI taxonomy): domain Bacteria; kingdom Pseudomonadati; phylum Pseudomonadota; class Betaproteobacteria; order Burkholderiales; family Burkholderiaceae; genus Burkholderia; species Burkholderia sp. Bp8984. The sequence goes on along the minus strand of NZ_QTQN01000007.1, from coordinate 104,558 downwards.
TCGCGCTCGGACAACGGCCAGAAGCGTTTGCCGAGCGGAATGCGCGGCGTGACGTTCTGGATCGTCTGCCGGTCGAGCTTGCGCCACGATCGGTGCAGCGCCGCCTTCATCGCGATCTTGATCGCGGCTGGGCGTTGCAGGTGACTGGTCTCGGCGCGGTGCCGGCTGTCGAACGCCTGCTCGTATCCGGCGATGAGCGCTTCGACCATCCGCCACGTGATGATCCCGGGCAGATCGGAACTGCGCGCCGCGGTCGCGAGCGAGAAGCCGAGACGCAGCAGGTCGTGTACGGGATTGCCGATCACGCTCTGGTCGAGATCGCGGATCTGCACGGCAACCTCGCCCGTCTTCGCCGCGACGGGCCCCAGATTGCCGAGATGGCAGTCGCCGCCGATCCACACCGCGGGGCCGTCGGGCAGGGTGCCGGAGCGATGGTCCGCGAGCCATGCGTAGAAGCGCTCGGCGCTGCCGCGCGTATACGTGTGTATCGAGCGCGCCATCTTGAGGCTGCGCAGGCGCGCGAGAATCTGCGCGCGCTGGTCGCTGGACGGCAGCCGTGCCGATCCCGGTGCTTTCTTCGCCACGATGCGTTCTCCTTCTGTTCCGCGGCATGCGTCGCCGGTGCGTGTGCCGGCTCGCGTGACGCCGGTGTATCCGGTGCCGCGCCGGCCGGCGCGGCTTCACCTGCTCAACCCGGCACGAACACGCCCAACGCCGCGACCGCCATCGCGAACGTCGCGAGCCAGCCGCCCCAGGCCAGCAGGCCGGTGATCGCGAACTTGCCCATGATGCGCGTGCTGTGGGCCATCAGCATCATCACGACCATGATCGGCACGGCGGTCACGCCGTTGATGACCGCACTCCAGTAGAGCGCGCGGATCGGGTCGAAATGCATGAACGTGATCGCGACGCCGCCGATGATCGCCAGTGCGATGACCGCATAGAACTCGCGCGCGACGCCGAATTGCAGCGCGAGGCTGTTGCGCCAGCGGAAAGTGCCCGCGGCCGCATAGGCGGCTGACCCCGCGAGGACCGGCAGCGCCAGCAGGCCGGTGCCGATGATTCCGAGCGCGAACAGCACGTACGCGAAGTGCCCGCCGATCGGCTCGAGCGCCCGCGCGGCATCCGCCGACGTCTTCACGTCGATGTGGTGCAGGTTCAGCGTGGCCGCGGCCGTCAGCGTGATGAAGAACGCGATGACGTTCGACACGCCCATCCCGACCCACGTATCGAAGTTGATCCGGCGCAGCTGCGCGGGGGCCTGGTGAGGCGCGTGCCGCAACGACTGCTGGTTCGGCACCGCGCGCAGTTCCTCGACTTCCTGCGATGCCTGCCAGAAGAACAGGTACGGGCTGATCGTGGTGCCGAGCACGGCGATGACCGTGGTCAGGTAGGCGGCGGAGTACTGGACGCGCGGCAACACGAGCGCACGGCCGACCTCGCCCCACGGGACGGGCACGATGAGCGCCACGGCGACGTAGGCGAGCAGGACCAGCGCGGTCCATTTGAGCAGGCGCGCGTAGCGGTCGTACGGCACGAGGATCTGCAGCAGGGCCGATGCGCCGCCGAGGCACACGACGTAGAGTTCTTGCGGGCCGTTCAGCAGGAGCTTGACCGCCGCGCCCATCGCCGACAGGTCGGCCGCGATGTTGATCACGTTCGCGACGATCAGCAGCACGACGGTGACGTAGAGCAGCCACGGGGGATAGTGCGTGCGTATGTTCGACGCGAGGCCCTTGCCCGTCACGCGGCCGATGCGCGCGCTGACCAGCTGGATCGCCGTCATCAGCGGATACGTCAGCAAGAGCGTCCACAGCAATTCGAAGCCGAACTGCGCACCCGCCTGCGAGTACGTGCCGATGCCGGACGGATCGTCGTCCGCGGCACCGGTGACGAGGCCCGGCCCGAGGCGGCGGAGCCACGTTGCGGCACGCGGACGCTGCTCCGCGGAATCGAGGGACTCGTTGTCGTTCATGATCGCGACTCGTGGGGAGGGGGCAATCGAGTCGCAATTGGCATGCCCAGGAGGAAGGGGCGGCTGGGGCGGGCGGGTTACGGGATGCGGCCGCCAGACGCGGTGCAACCGAACGCAACTTGACGCGATGGAAAACCGGCTCGGCTAACGGGCGGGAAGCGGCGGTACGAAAGGGAGCGCACGACGTGCTCGCGTGCTCGTGACGGGGGGAACCCGGTAGGAGAAGCGATGGACGGTGCCGAGCGATTCGCGCAAGTCGCTATCGCTGCGACGTGCGTGACGTGTCGCGGCGAACGCTCATCGGTCGCCGCGATCGTCGGATGGTTGGCGTATTCGTACTGCCGCTACCGGCGAGCCAATGCCGCCGGTGGCAAGCGAAAGAACCTCGGAAGGCGCCACGGATCACAGTTGGCGCCCAGGCGCCGCGACACGCATGCGACCGGCGCGGCGCCCGGTCGGCCTCAACGGGCCGCCACCGCGACGTCCTGATTACCGCGCCCGGACACGAGGCAGCTCGACATGAACGCTTCGCTCTGGCTGTCGGCCGCCGCGCTGCCGAAGCCCTTGCCGAGCGCGGCGTATTTCACCTGCTCGGCGCCCTGCGAGCAGGCGGTCGGGCTGGCATCGCGGCCTTGCGCGTGCAGCAGTGCGCGATCGCCGATCAGATAGACCAGCAGCGCGAAAAAAGCGATGTGTACGACTCGTCTCATGGTTCGTCTCCTCGTCGCTCAAGCGTAACGCGGAGACGTTTCTCGAAGCACTTGGGGCTTCCCCCGGTAAACGTCTGCAGAAATGACGATAGGCCCGGTTGATCGCGTCCCGTTTTTACCGTGCGGACGACGAAAAGGCACGTTGGCCGCCCGCACCGCCGCGCGATTGACGCGAGCTTGACGAATGTCAGACGGCGGGCAGGGCGAGACGGTCGTGCCGGCGGTCAGAGCGATAGCATGAATGCATGTTTCAACGGAACGCGATGCGCGGCAGGCGATGGGCGCTGCGGCTCCGAATGCAGCGGGTACGTATTGAACATCGCTATCGAATTAGTGAGGAATCCAAATGCTTAACGTATCGTCCGTCCTGATCAGTCTCGCGCCGATGTGGGCGATTCTGCTGGTTGCATCGTCAGCCGCGACCTATCTCGTGTTCTGGCGCAAGGTCATCAAGTAAGAAGCGGCAAGCGCCGCATCGCGTGCCGCTCATCTGACCGCCGTCACCGGCACGTTCGAAATCCGCACGAGGCGGCCCATCATGCTGCGACCGAACATCGACAGCATCTGATGAAACGGATCGTGCCGCGGCGCGACGACGACGATTTCGTCGCAGCCCGTCTCGGCCGCAACGGCCGCGATCGTGTCGGCCACCGGCCCGACCTTCTTCACGACGCTGTATCGGACGCCGGCTTCCCGCAGCACCCGCTCGGCCGTCGCCAGATCGTCGCACGCGAACTGGTCCTCGATCGAGCGCAGTCGCGACAGCGAGTGAAATGCCTCGAGCCGCGTCGCTTCGAGCGGCGGCTGGACGTTGATCAGCACGATTTCCGACGCGCAGCGTTCGCGATACAGGAAGGTCGCATGGCGGACCGCCTGCAGCGAACGCGGCGAATGGCCGACCGGAACCAGCAGTTTGAGCATGGGAGATGCTCCGGAATCGAGATGTTTGCAGCGTAGCGCGGCGCCGGATCGCCCGACCTAAAGAGATCGGGCGGCCGCGTAAAAATGTCGTCAACGTCCGCCGCGCCTATTAGAAATATAAGAAATTTAAGTTTATGCGCATAAACGTTTTCACTGACCGGCCGCGCGGCGGCCCGGGGCGGGCCGTCGAGTGGCGCACCACGCCGATTTAGTCGGATCCTCAATGAATCGCGGCGGAAAATATCGGAGGTCGGCGATCCGGCGTCGCGTAGAGTAGTGCATCGGCCGCGGCGCGGCCTTCTCCCGGGCTGTCCAGATCGTTCGGGACGGACCGCCGCCACGCTGCGGCCCGCCATTCCATTCCGATTCCAGGAGACCTCGCATGCCGCATGGCGCCCCGCAGCTTCTCGCACCCGCTTCCATCACAGTCGACCCGATCGTGCGCCTGTCGGCCGGCGAACTCGCGTCGGCGATCCGCGGCAAGGCGGTCTCGTGCGTCGAGACGATGCGTGCGTATCTCGATCACATCGAGCGCGTGAACGGCGCGGTGAACGCGTTGATTTCGCTGCGCGATCGCGCCACGCTGCTCGCCGAAGCGGCGCAGAAGGACGCGGCACTCGCCCGCGGCGAGTACCACGGCTGGCTGCACGGAATGCCGCAGGCGCCGAAGGATCTCGCGATGACGAAAGGGCTGCGCACGACCTACGGCTCGCCGATCTTCCGCGATCACGTGCCGCAGGCCGATTCGGTCGGCGTCGGCCGGATGCGCGCGGCGGGCGCGATCTTCATCGGCAAGACCAACACGCCGGAGTTCGGCCTCGGCTCGCATACGTTCAACGAAATCCACGGCGCGACGCGCAATCCGTACGACCTGACGAAGAGTGCGGGCGGCAGCAGCGGCGGCACGGCGGCGGCGCTGGCCGCGCGCATGCTGCCGGTCGCGGACGGCAGCGACTTCGGCGGCTCGCTGCGCAATCCGGCCGCGTTCTGCAACATCTACGGCTTGCGTCCGTCGCAGGGCCGCGTGCCGCGCTGGCCAGGCGTCGACGTGTTCATGCAGCAGCTCGGCATCGAAGGGCCGATGGGCCGCACGGTCGGCGACGTCGCGCAGCTGCTCGCGATCCAGGCCGGCTACGACTCGAACGATCCGCTGTCGCTCGCGGAAGATCCGGCCGTGTTCGCGAAGCCGCTCGACACGGACCTGCGCGGCAAGCGCATCGCGTGGGTCGGCGACTGGAACGGCTATCTCGCGACCGAGCCGGGCGTGCTCGCGCAGTGCGAACAGGGCCTCGCGACGCTGCGCGAGATCGGCTGCGACGTCGATGCCGCGCTGCCGGCGTTCGCACCGGAGCGCATCTGGCGGCTGTGGCTCGCGCATCGGCACCTGCTGTCCGGCGGCGGGCTGCTCGCGCACTATCGCGACCCGGCACGGCGTGCGCTGCTGAAGCCCGAGGCGATCTACGAGGTCGAAGGGCTGCTCGCGATGCAGGGGGCCGAGGTGTTCGACGCGAGCGTCGAGCGCACCGCGTGGCACCAGGCCGTGCTGGGCTTCTTCGATCGCTACGACTTCATCGCCGCGCCGACCGCGCAGGTGTTCCCGTTCGACGTCGAGCAGCGCTGGCCGAAGGAAATCGCGGGCCGCGCGATGGATACCTACCACCGCTGGATGGAAACGGTCGTGCCGTGGACGCTGGCCGGCTGCCCGGTGATCAGCGTGCCGGTGGGCTTCAACGATGCGGGGTTGCCGATGGGGATGCAGCTGATCGGCCGGCCGCGCGCGGATCTCGCCGTGCTGCAGCTCGCGCGCGGCTACGAGCAGGCGGCCGACTGGGTCGGCCGGCGGCTGCCGGGCTGGATGGCTGCGTAATGCGACGGCCGGCGGGCCGGTGACACACGCCGAACGCAAGTGACGAACCGGGCGGCCGCGTGCCGCCCGGTTCGTTTCCACACCTCGAAACGCGCTGGCTAATCCTGCCATTCGTGCGCCGGGCATCACGCTGTCGCACAACAGCGCCGGCCGACACCGGCGCAGCGCCGGCGCATACCGGGCGTCGCCGGGATTGCCGCGATGCAGGAACGAATCGCGGCGCCAGCCCTATATCACGCGGCAAATCCGGATGAATCCGCGCGCCGGGCGACGGTCGTGCCGGGCGATTTCGTATCGATGTGTTTCAGTCGTTGCGGCGGCGCGCGGCGCGCTTCGACAATATCGGCCTCAAACATATTCGGGCACGAGGGAAACACATGAAGCACATTCGCGCGACGGGCAAGCACCTGGCATCGGCGGGCATCGCCTTCGGCATCATGCTCGGCGTGAACGGCACCGCCCATGCACAACTCGACCTCCAGTCGATCGGCTCGGCGCTGCTCGGCGGCGGGCAACAGCAGGCCGCACCCGCGCAGGGCGGCGTCGCGCAGTTGATGCAGGCGTACGTCGGCGCGAACCAGCAGGTGCTGGTCGGGCAGTCGTCGCTCGCGTCGGCGATGGGGCTCACCGGCGCGGCCGGTCAGGCGCAGCAGGCAGCCGGCCTGCTCGGCGGCGGCAATGCGCTGACGCCGGCCGCGCTGTCGCAGATGGGCGGCGCGCAGCAGTCGGTGTCGCAGGCGCTCGGCCAGGCGTTCGCGAGCGGCGGGGCGTCGCACGGCCCGATCGACAAGCAGGCGTTCAGCAACGGTCTGGCATCGCTCGGCCAGGGTCTGACGCAGTACTCGCAGCTGCAGTCGGGGCTCGGTAATCTCGGTTCGACCAGCGCGGCATCGCTGCTGCAGTCGGGCCTGAATCCGCAGAACATGCAGGCCGCGTCGTATATCGCGCAAAGCGCGCCGGGCCAGTTGCAGTCGCTCGCGTCGACGCTCAGCCAGGCCGTGCAGTTCGCGACGAGCCAGGGCATTGCGGTGCCGTCGGTCGCGTCGTCCGCGCTGAAGCTGCTGCCGTAACGCGGCCGCACCCGCTGCGGCGCCGGCCGCGCGCGCGGCGATCCGGGATGGCCCCGCGCAACATGGGGATATCGCTCGATGCTATCGTGGCGTGTTCCCCGTTTCCGGTGCCGGTTCATGACTGACTCGTTCGACCTCTCGCGCTACTTCGCCCGCATCGGCTACGACGGCCCGGCCGAGCCGACGCTCGACGTGCTGCGACGGCTGCACCTGCTGCAGCCGCAGGCCATTCCGTTCGAAAACCTCAATCCGCTGACCGGCGCGCGCGTCGCGCTCGACCTGCCCGCGATCGTCGACAAGGTGGTCGGGCGCCGCCGCGGCGGCTACTGCTTCGAACTCAACAAGCTCTTCTACACCGCGCTCACGACGATCGGCTTTCGCGTGACGCCGCTGATCGCGCGCGTGCGCTGGATGCGGCCGCCCGAGCTCGTCACCGCGCAGACCCACATGCTGCTGCGCATCGATCTCGACGGCGCGGCGTGGCTCGCCGACATCGGCTTCGGCAGCGCGACGCTCACCGCGCCGCTGCGCTTCGTGCCGGGCGAGCGGCAGCTGACGCCGCATGGGGCGTTTCGCGTCGTCGACGCGCCGGTCGACGGCGAATTCGACATGCAGTTCCAGATCCCCGACGGCTGGCAGACGACCTACCGGTTTTCGCTGAAGCCGGCCGAGTGGATCGACTACGACGCCGCGAACTGGTTCACGTCGACCTATCCCGAGTCGATCTTCGTCAACGACCTGATCGCCTGCCGCGTGCTGCCGGACGGCCGGGCGGCGCTGTTCAACACCGTGCTGACGCTGCGCGACGCGGCGGGCGCGGGGCGCACCGTCACGTTCGACGACGCGGCCGCGTGGGGCGCGTGCCTGCGCGACACGATCGGCATCGATACGACCGGCTTCGACCTCGACGCGTTGTTCGCGCGGGTGGCGGCGCGGGCGAACACGATGTAATGCGTCGCGGGCCGCGACATGAGCGTACGCAATCCCGACGGCCGTGCGTGGCGCCTGCGGGCGCCGCACCAGCCGCGCGCATGAGGACGAGACGATGACCGACCTTCATCCGGACGCCCCTGACAGCACCGCCGCGCGCGTCGCGCTGTGGCGCGCGCTGCACGTCGAGCTCGATGCGCCGCCGCACGTGCTCGTGGACGAAATCGGACTGCGCCTGCTCGCGCCGGCGCCCGGCTGGCAGCAGCGCGGCGACATGGATCCGCAGTTCACGCGGCCGTTTCGCGCGTCGATCGTCGCGCGGGCGCGCTTCATCGAGGATCTCGTCGTCGAGCAGGCCGCGCGGGGCGTGAGCCAGTACGTGATCCTCGGCGCGGGCCTCGACAGCTTCGCGCAGCGCCGGCCCGAGATGGCGTCGCGCCTGACCGTCTTCGAGGTCGATCCGCCCGCGCCGCAGGCGTGGAAGCGCCGCCGGCTGACCGAGCTCGGCTTCGGCGTGCCGGACTGGCTGCGGTTCGTGCCGGTCGATTTCGAAGCGAAGCAGTCGTGGCGCGACGCGCTCGTGCGCGCGGGCTTCGATGCAGGCAAGCCGGCGGTCGTCGTGTCCACCGGCGTCAGCATGTACCTGACGCGCGACGCGAACGCGGCGGCGCTGCGCGAAGTCGCGTCGCTCGCGCCGGGTTCGACGTTCGCGATGACGTTCCTGCTGCCGCTCGAGCATGCCGATCCGGACGTGCGCCCGGGGCTCGAAATGGCCGCGAAGGGCGCGCGCGCGAGCGGCACGCCGTTCATCAGCTTCTTCATGCCGGCGGAGATCCGCGCGCTCGCGACCGGGGCCGGCTTCGCGCGGGCCGAGCATGTGTCGGCCGCGGAACTCACGCGCCGCTACTTCGCCGATCGGACCGACGGCCTGCGCCCGCCGGACAACGCGGAAGAGCTGCTGGTCGCGACGGTGTGACGTCGCGACCTTCCATCACGCGCGTTCGAGCACGGCCATCTCGCGCACGATCACGAGCAGCACCGCGAGGCTCGCGCCGCCCGAGGCGCGCAGGTCGGCGAGCAGGTGCTCGTAGCGTTGCAGCGCGGCTTCGCGGCGTTCGCGCCACGCGTGGACGATCGTCTCGGGCGCCGTCGAGTCGGCCGATTCCGCGAGCGCGCTGGTGGCGAGCGTGCGCTTGAGCCGCGCGACTTCCGCGAGCGCGGCCGCGCGCGCCAGCATGTCCCAGTGCGTCGGGGTCGGCAGCGAGGCCGCGCGTTCGCCGATCCACCCGTAGTTCAACAGCGTGCCGAGCGAGAAGTAGACGCCCGCGACCAGCTCGAGGCTGCGATCGCAGGTCGCGGCCACTTCGGCGATGTCGAGCAGCGCGGCCGAGATGTCGCCGCTCGCGACGCGTACCGCGAGCGCGCTCTCGACGCCGGCTTCGACCAGCGCGCGCTGCCGCTCGGACAGCGCCTCCAGATCGGCGGTTGGCAGCAACGACGGCAATTGCGGCGCGATGCGCTGCACCGCGTCGCGGCACCGCGCGATCAGGCCGGCGACGCCGCCGTCGGCCACCGTGCCAGACTGCAACTGCCGCAGGAACCACAGCGCCGCGCGCTCCAGCAGCCGCGCGACGTCGACGAACATGCGCGCCTGCACGTCGTCGGCGACGCGGTTGTCGAGCGCGTCGATGTCGCGCCACACCGCGTCGAGATCGAACACGTCGCGCGCCATGATGCAGGCGCGCACGATGTCGCCCGGCTTCGCGTCGGTTTCCTCCATCAGCCGGTGCACGAACGCGCAGCCGACCCGGTTGACGAGCGCGTTGGTCAGGTGCGTCGCGAGAATCTCGCGGCGCAGCGGGTGGCGCTGCATCGGTTCGCTGAAGCGCTGTTGCAGCGGCTTCGGGAAATAGTCGACGAGCATCGCGGCGACGAGCGGATCCTCGGGCACGTCGGATTCGAGCAGCGCGTCGTACAGCCACATCTTGCTGTACGCGAGCAGCACCGCGCGCTCCGGCGACGTGAGGCCCTGTTTCGCCGCCTGCCGTTCGGCGATCTCGTCGTCGGTCGGCAGGAACTCGATCACGCGGTTCAGGCGGCCCGCGCGTTCGAGCCAGCGCATCAGGCGCGCCTCGGCGTCGAGCAGCTCGACGCCGTAGCGGCCCGCGATCGACAGCGCCTGCGTCTGGTAGTAGTTGTCGCGCAGCACGAGCAGCCCGACTTCGTCGGTCATTTCCGCGAGCAGCGCGTTGCGCTGCTTCTCGGTCATCTCGCCGTCGCCGACGACGAGCCCGAGCAGGATCTTGATGTTGACTTCGTGATCCGAACAATCGACGCCGGCCGAGTTGTCGATCGCGTCGGTGTTGATGCGCCCGCCGCGCTGCGCGAACTCGATGCGGCCGAACTGCGTGCAGCCGAGGTTGCCGCCTTCGCCGACGACCTTGCAGCGCAGGTCCGCGCCGTTCACGCGTACCGCGTCGTTCGCGCGATCGCCGACCTGCTGGTGGGTTTCGCGCGCGGCCTTCACGTAGGTGCCGATGCCACCGTTGTACAGCAGGTCGACCGGTGCCTGCAGGATCGCGCGGATCAGCTCGGTCGGCGGCAGCGCCTGCGCGTCGATGCCGAGCGCGGCCTGCACGGCCGGCGACAGCGGGATCGTCTTCGCGGTGCGCGGGTAGACGCCGCCGCCCGCCGAGATCACCGACGTGTCGTAGTCGGCCCAGCTCGAGCGTTCGAGCGCGAACATCCGCTGGCGCTCCGCGAAGCTCGTCGCCGGGTCTGGGTTCGGGTCGAGGAACACGTGGCGATGATCGAACGCCGCGACGAGCCGGATATGCGGCGACAGCAGCATCCCGTTGCCGAACACGTCGCCCGACATGTCGCCGACGCCGACCACCGTGAAGTCGGTCGTCTGCGTATCGATGCCCATCTCGCGGAAGTGCCGCTTCACCGATTCCCACGCGCCGCGCGCGGTGATCGCCATCTTCTTGTGGTCGTAGCCGACCGAGCCGCCGGACGCGAACGCGTCGTCGAGCCAGAAACCGTATTCGTGCGAGATCGCGTTCGCGTAGTCGGAGAAGGTGGCCGTGCCCTTGTCGGCCGCGACGACGAGATACGGATCGTCGGGGTCGTGGCGCACCACGTCGGGCGGCGGCACGATCGCGTTGCCGGCGAGATTGTCGGTCAGGTCGAGCAGGCCGCGCAGGAAGGTCTGGTAGCACGCGATGCCTTCGCGCATCCACGCTTCGCGATCGCTCGGCGGCGGCGGGTTCTTCACGACGAAGCCGCCTTTCGAGCCGACCGGCACGATCACGACGTTCTTCACCATCTGCGCCTTCATCAGCCCGAGCACCTCGGTGCGGAAATCCTCGCGACGGTCGGACCAGCGCAGCCCGCCGCGCGCGACGCGCCCGCCGCGCAGGTGCACGCCCTCGACGCGCGGCGAGTACACCCAGATCTCGAACATCGGCTTCGGCTCGGGCAGGCCGGGCACCTTCGCCGGATTGAACTTGAACGACAGGTACGGCTTCGATTCGCCGTTCGCGTCGTGCAGGAAATAGTTGGTGCGCTCGGTCGCGTTGATCACGCCGAGAAACTGGCGCAGGATCCGGTCCTCGTCGAGGTTCGGCACCTGGTCGAGCGCCGTCTCGATCGCCTTCAGCAGGCGTTCGGCCTGCACGTCGCGCGTGCCGCCCGTGGCCGGGTCAAAGCGCACCAGGAACAGCTCGACGAGCTGCCTTGCGATCGCCGGGTTGCCGGTCAGCGCGCGCTCGATATAGGCGTCGCTGAACGTCGAGCCGACCTGCCGCAGGTATTTCGCATACGCGCGCAGGATCGTGACTTCGCGCGCGCTCAGGTGCGCGCGCAGCACGAGGCGGTTGAAGTCGTCGTTCTCGATCCGGCCGCTCCAGATCCGGTCGAACGCATCCTCGAACAGGCCTTTCACACGCTCGATGTCGAACTCGGTATCGTCGGCGAGTTCGAGGCCGAAGTCGTGCACCCAGGCGGGCGCGGCATCCTGCGTCTGGATCCGGTACGGCCGCTCCTCGTCGACGCGCACGCCGAGATGCTCGAGCATCGGCAGGCTGCGCGACAGCGCGATCGGGTCGCCCGCGCGATACACCTTGAAGCGGAACGCGCGCGCGTCGGCCTCGATCGGGCGGTACAGGTTCATCGCCAGCTGGCCCGACGCCTTCACGCGCTCGATCAGCTCGATGTCGCGCACGGCCGTGCGCGCCGGATAGTCGTCGCGATAGCCGGCCGGGAACGAGTCCGCATAGTGCTGCAGCAGGCGGTTGCCTTGTTCTTCGCCGAACGCGTCGAGCAGCGCGTCGGCGAGATCGTCCTGCCAGCGGCGTGCCACCTGCACGAGCCGCGTTTCGAGTTCGCGCGTGTCGACGTCGGGCATCGTGCCCGGTTCCGCATGGACGACGAAATGAATCCGCGCGATCGCCGATTCCGACAGCAGCGGCGTGAACTCGACGTTCACGCCGTTGTACGCATCGACGAGCAGCTTCGCGATGCGGCGGCGCAGGTCGGTGTTGTACTTGTCGCGCGGCACGAACGCGAGGCACGACACGAAGCGGTCGAAGCGGTCGCGCCGTACGAACAGGCGCGTGCGCTGGTGTTCCTGCAGGCGCAGGATGCCCAACGCGATGTCGTAGAGCTGGTCTTCGTCGGCCTGGAACAGTTCGTCGCGCGGATAGGTTTCGAGCACCGTCACCAGCGACTTGCCGAGATGCCCCTTCGGCAGGAAGCCCGCGCGCCGCACGATGTTCGCGCATTTGCGGCGCACGATCGGTATCTCGGTGTACGAACCGAAATAGGACGTCGACGTGTAGAGTCCGATGAAGCGCCGTTCGCCGGTCACCTTGCCGTCGGCGCCGACGAGTTTCACGCCGACGTAGTCGAGATAGCCGGGCCGGTGCACGGTCGCGCGCGAGTTCGCTTTCGTCAGGAAGATCGGCCAGGGGCCGGTGATGATCTCGGCGGCGGCCGGCGGCAGCGGCGTCACGTCCGGCGCACCGGGCGCGCGCAGCGATTCGCGCAGCAGGCCGCAGCCGGAGCCTTCGACGCCGCGCAGGCCGAAACCCGTGCCGTCCGACACGAGCGCGTAGTCGCGCTGGCCGAGGAAGGTGAAGTGGTCGGCGACCATCCATTCGAGGAACGCGCGCGCCTCGATGTCTTCCGCGGTGGATTCGCGGGCCTTCATGTCCTTGATCGTCGCGCGCGCGATGTCGACGATCTTCGGCCAGTCCTCCACCGATGCGCGCACGTCGCCGAGTACGCGCGCGATGTCGTTGCGCAGCGTGTTGAGCAGCGCGGCGTCGCCGCAGCGGTCGACTTCGAAGTGGATGAACGACGCGAGCTGCGACTGGCCGTCGCCGGCCGTCGCGCCGCCGGCGTCGACGCGCTCGATCGCGCCGTCGCCGCCGCGCCAGATGCGGAACACCGGGTGCAGCGCCGAGTGCAGCGCGAGCCCGAGGCGGTTGACGGCCATCGTCACCGAGTCGACGAGGAACGGCATGTCGTCGTTGACGATCTCGATCACCGTGTGGTCGGAGTGCCAGCCGTGCTGTTCGAGGATCGGGTTGTACACGCGCAGCCGCTCGCTGCCGGGCACGAATTTCTGGGCGGTCTGCCAGTGCGCCATCGCGGCGCCGTAGAGGTCGGCGATGCCGCGATTCTGCAGATCATCGGCGTCGACGAAATCGTAGTAATGACGCAGGAACGGTTCGACGATCCGGAACGTGGCTTCGGGCAGGCGTCCGCGCGCGAATTCGACGACATCGGAGAGCAGGTGTGCGACGACTTCTTCGTTCTTCGCTTCCATGGCGGTCTCCTGGTCGGGTGGCCATTGGCTGCTGCGTCTGTGCCGCATTATATGCGCCGATTGCGTGACAACGCGATGTGCGGGCGCACAACGCGGCGCAGGGAACGAAGGCCGCGTGCGACGCCGGTGGCCGGCGTCGCACGGGCGGGTCAGGCGAGGTCCGGCGGCTTCAGGTCGGGGTGCCGCGCGTAGAGCGGATTCATGAAATCGAGCAGCATCGTGGTCAGCAGTTGCGACACGAATTCGCGGTAGGCGACGAATTCCGAATCCGGACACGACGCCTTGACGGTCAGCAGGGAGCGATCCAGATCGGCTCCCATTTGCAAGATCATGTCGCTAAGGGCACTTGCGATTTGCTTGTCAGAGATCACTTTTTTGCCTTTTTGGCATCCCGCCAACGCGTTACAACTGTTGACGCAGAGATGACAAACTGGCGCCAAGTGGCATGCGTCCAAGGGCCGGACGCACACCAATCCCGGGGCGCGTCAGCGTTCGTCGCTCCACAGCTTGCCGCCCGTCGCCCAGTTCCCCTTCTTCACGTCGGCGAGGATGATGTCGACCGAGCCCGGGTCGCAGCCGAGCGTCTCGCACGTGACGCGCGTGATCGCTTCGACGAATGCGCGCTTCTGCTCGACCGTGCGGCCTTCGAACAACTGGATATTGAAAGTCGGCATGACTGGATGCTCCGATGGTTGGGGGTAGGGAAGTCGGGACGCGAGCGGCGTCAGTCGCGATACGACTGATCGATCCGGTCGAGGCGGCGCAGCAGCGCCGGCCATTCCAGTTCGCCCTCGATCGCGCCGCCGTCGCGCAACTGCGCGGCGGTGCGCTCGGCGACGGCCGGCTCGGGCAGCACGAGCGGCCCGCCGCCTGCCTGCGCGCGCACCTGGATGTCGCAGGCCTTGATCAGCGTATCCATCAGCACATATGCCTCGGCGACGGTCCGGCCGACCGTCAGCGTGCCATGGTTGCGCAGCAGCATCGCGGATTTCGCGCCGAGGCTGGCGGTCAGCCGCGTGCCTTCGGCCGGCGAGAACGCGAGCGCCTCGTAGTCGTGGTACGCGAGGTCGCCGTGAAACCGCAGCGCGTGCTGCGACGCGGGCAGCAGCCCGTCGCGCTGGATCGACACGGCGATGCCGGCCGTATTGTGCAGGTGCATCACGCAGACGGCGTCCGGCCGCGCGGCGTGCACGGCCGCGTGCAGTGCAAAACCGGTCACGTTGACTGCGTATTCGCTCTCGCCGATCCGGTTGCCGGCCAGGTCGATCTTCACGAGATTCGATGCGCGAACCTCGTCGAACGCGAGGCCGAACGGGTTGATCAGGAAGTGCCCGGGTTCGCCGGGCACGGTCGCGGAAAGATGCGTGTAGATCAGGTCGTCCCAGCCGTTCAGCGCGACGAGGCGATAGGCGGCGGCGAGATCGACGCGCAACCGGCGCTCGGCGTCCGAGATCGGGCCGCCGGGCTTCACGGTGTCAGGACGGTGTGCGAACGACGACATCGGGTTCTCCGAGGGTGAAGCGGCGCGCGACGATCACCGTGATCCACGCGGCGATCGCGAACGGGGCCGTGAACGCGGGGAGGCCCGCGCGCGTCGCGAGCCACTGGATCAGCGCGGCGAGCGCGGCGGCCGCGAACGCCGCGCGCGGCCCGCGCGGCATCAGCGCGAGTGCGGCGAGCGCGCCGTTGAAGCCGAGCAGGCCGTCGGCGAACGACGCGCCGTTCGCGCCGGCCGCGATCAGCAGCACGGTCGACACGATCGTGCCGCCGAGCGCGAACGCAGCCGCGCGGCGCGACGCGACGGCGAGGCCGGCGACGATCAGCGCGCCGGCCCACGGGCCTTGCGCAAAGGTGGTTTGCGCGACGCCCGACAGCAGCGCGTCGGCGATGGAAGGCAGCGTCAGCGGCGCACCGGCTGTCGCGTCGCCCGCATGCTGCGGCGCGACAAACGGCAGCCACAGCGCGGTGACGGCGAGGCACGGGCTCGAATACGGGCACTGGCGCCAGCGGGCGAGCGGCACACGCATCGCGCGTTGCACGAGCGCCGCGCCGATCGCTGCCAGCGGTACCAGCGCGACGGCGGCGAGCGAGGCAGGCGCGAACAGCACGGCGATCAGCGCGGCGAGCGCACCGTTGAAGCCGTGCAGCCCCTGTTCGACGTCGCGGCGCTCGGCACCCGTCAGCACCGCCGTCATGCTGGCGGCGGCCGAGCCGACCAGCGCCGCGGACGCGAGCCGCAGGTCGGTCAGTGCCAGCGCGGCGAGCAGCAGCGCGCCGGTGACGGCATGCGCCTGCAGCACGATCTGCCCGATGCCGCGCAGCAGGATGCGCAGGTCGATCGACGGCGAGGCGGGGCGGGCGGTAGGCATGGCGGCGGTGGAACAGGACGAGCCGCGAGCATAGGACACAATGCCGTGCACCGGAATAGGGAATTCTGGATAGTCAGGATTTGTGGCGCATGCCCTGAGTTGGGGCGGGGCGCGAGTTTCGGCGTCTTGTCTGCCCGGGGCAATGGCGCTTTCGCGGGATTGCGGGGCCGGGAAGCGAAATTTTGGCCGCAGCCGGATTTTTCGTGCGTATGCTGACGCGTCGGCGTTTTCGGGGAGGAACGAATGCGTGAACTGCGCTGGGCGTCGCTCGAGGGCGACGGAATCGAACACCTGACGTTCGACCGGGGGGACGCCGGCATCGTCGTCGAAAGTGCCGTGGTCGGCCAGCGGTACGGCCGCGCGTACGGGCTTGCGTACCGGGTCGAGTGCGATCCGCAATGGCGGGTCAGGTATGCGGTGCTCAAGGTGATGGGCGGCGGCACGCTGGAACTGCATGGCGACGGGGCCGGGCACTGGCGCGACGGTTCAGGCAGCGCGCTGCCGGAGCTGGATGGCTGCGTCGACATCGACATCGCGGCGACGCCGTTCACGAACGCGCTGCCGATCGGCCGCCTCGGGCTCGCACACGGCGAGCGGCGAGCGATCGACGTCGCATACATCTCGACGCCGGACCTGAAGGTGACGCCGGTCAAGCAGGCATACGCGTGCATCGAGCCGGGCCGGCGCTACCGCTACGAAGGCATCTTCCGGAATTTCACGGCCGAGATGGACGTCGACGCCGACGGGCTCGTGATCGACTACGAAACGCTGTTCAAGCGCCTGCCGCCGTTGCGCTGAACCGCCGCTCGCGGTGCCGCGGGTGCTGCCGCGACCGCCGGTCGTTCATGCGTCGAGGCAAACCGGTCGATCCGCGCCGCGATCAGGTCGGGATTGTGCACCACGACCCAGTGCCCGCCGTCGATTTCCTCGCGCACGTGCTCGCCGAGCCAGCGCTCGAGATCGACCGACATTTCGGGCGTCACGTAGCGGTCGTGCACCGGCACGAGGATCTGCACCGGCGCCTGCGCATACCGCTCGCGCGGCTTTCTCGCCCGCGCGAGGAAATTCGCGCGGTAGAGCTGCAACCCGTTCAGCGCGTTCTTCAATTGCGCGGGATCGCGCTCGGGCCGCACGCGTTCGGTCAACTGCAGCCAGCGCGGCCACAGTGCGGCGCCGCCGAGGCGCCACACCAGCGACGGCACGACCGGCAGGTGGAAGAACGCGATGTACCACGATTTCAGGCTCTGCCTGAGCCGCATCTTCGCGCGGAACACGTGGTCGAGGCACGGGCCGGAGATCGACGTGTACGACGCGATCCGGCCGCGCAACGCAGGGTCGGTCACGGCCTCCCAGCACTGGATCGACCCCCAGTCGTGACCGACCAGATGGAACGGCCGCGCGCCGCAGGTCGCGTCGGCGACGGCCTTCAGGTCGTCGGCGAGCCGCGCCAGCGTGTAGTCCGCGCGGCGGCGCGGCGCATCGGATGCGCCGGCGCCGCGCACGTCGTACGCGATCACGCGGTAGCGCTTCGCGAGCCGCGCGCGGACCGGCGCCCACACGGCCGACGAATCGGGATAGCCGTGCACGAGGATCAGCGGCGGCGCGCGGCGCGGGCCGCTGACGTGGACGGCGAGTTTCACGTCGCCGGAGCGGACGGTCAGCATCTCGTGCGTGCGCGCCATGACGTCATGCCTGCGGAACCGGATGCAGCGGCACGCGGCGCGGGGCGGCCTGGGCCGCATGGCGCGCGTTGGTCGCGTCGATGTTCGCGAGCAGCGTGTCGAGCCCTTGCAGGTACTGATGGTTGTCGTGGTCCCACGGATGGAAGCCCGGACGGAAGTAGTCGAGCCATTCGCGCGTGATGCTCGGGAACACGCCGGTCCGCGGGCTGTACAGATACTTCACGAGCCGCCACATGCCGCCGAACCTGCCGTGTTCGCGACGGTGCGCGCGCATCAGCCGCACGTGGAAGTCGAACACGATCGTCCAGAACATCAGGGTCGTGAGCAGCATCGTGCTGGTGCGCAGCAGGTAGCTGCCGAGGCCCGGCTTCATCACGGCGTTCCATACGTCGTACGACACCGCCTTGTGCTCGGTTTCCTCCATCGCGTGCCACATCCACATCTGCTGATAGCCTTCGACCGACCCGTCGATCCGGTGCTCGTGGCCCGACAGCAGCTGGTTCGCGAGGATCGCCGTGTAGTGCTCGAGCGCGATCGTGATCGCGAGCTGCATCGAGTGCGGCAGCGTCTTCTTGAAGAAGCCGAGGATCGTCCAGAGCCGCTTGTCGAGCTTGTGCGCGGGCAGGCCGGACGACTGCAGCAGGTCGTTGTACTCGATGTGCTCGCGCGTGTGCATCGCTTCCTGGCCGATGAAGCCGAGCACCTGCTTCTTCAGCTCCGGATCCTCGATGCGGTCGCGGTAGTGGCGCACCGAATCCATGAAAAAGCGCTCGCCGGCCGGGAACAGCAGCGACAGCGCGTTCATGAAGTGCGTGACCGGCACGCCCTGGACGTGCCAGTCCTTCGCGCGTTCGGGCGGCAGCGCGAAACGGATGTCGCGCCGCACCGGCATCATGTTCGGGGTCGTCATGATTGTTCTCCTCCCTGATTGCCTGCGTTGTTGTAGGTGGCGTGAAGCGGCGCGGCGGCCGGCGTGCCGTAGCGGGCGGCCGCGCGGCGGGCCTTCGCGGCCTCGCGGCGCGTCGTGAGCACGACGAGCGCCTGGTACGCGGCCGGCAGGATGCGCGCCATCCAGTCCGCGGCCTTCGCGTCGCGGCCGATCAGCACACGCCGCTTGTTGCGGCGCACGCCGGCGAGGATCGTGCGCGCGGCGTCGTCGGCGGTCGTGATGAAGAACTTCTCGAAGCTGTCCTTGCCTTGCTGCTCGCTCTCGACGATGAAGCCGACCATGTTCTTCGCGACGCGGCTCGACTGCGCGATGTTGGTGCGGATGCCGCCCGGATGCACGCAGGTGGCCGACACGCCGCACTTCATCATGTCCAGTTCCTGGCGCAGCGATTCGGTGAAGCCGCGCACCGCGAACTTGGTCGCGTTGTAGCCGCTCATGCCCGGCTGCGCGAAGATCCCGAAGATGCTGGACGTGTTGATCACGTGACCGTCGCCGCTCGCCTTCAGGTGCGGCAGGAACGCCTTCGTGCCATGCACGACGCCCCAGAAGTTGATGTTCACGATCCACTCGAGATCGCCGTATTCCATCCCTTCGATCGTGCTCGACAGCGCGACGCCCGCGTTGTTGAAGATCAGGTTGACCTTGCCGTGTTCCTGCGCGGTATCGTCCGCCCACGCGAACATCGCGTCGCGGTCGCCGACGTCGAGCACGCGCGTCGACACGCGCACGTTCGGCGCGATCGCGCGGACGATCCGCTCGGTTTCGGCGAGGCCGACGCCGTTCTTGTCGGCGAGCGACACGTGGCAGCCGGCCTGTGCGAGCTGGACCGCGAGCGAGCGGCCCATGCCCGAGCCGGCGCCCGTGATCGCGGCGACCTTGTTGGCGAAATCTCTCATGTCGTTGGCTCCTTGTCTGGCTCAGGCCGCTTCGGCGGACGTGGAAGCGGAAGCGGCGGACGCGGCGGGCGCGGCGACGGGCCGCCCGCTCGTGTCGTGGTGCGGCGCGCGATACGCGTGGTAATCGGCGATCGAGAAGTGCGCGGTCGCCTGGCGGAAGCGCCAGGTGAAGCCTGGCCACAGCGTCGTGTTCTTGCCGGTGCGCGGGTCGAGGTACCAGCTCTTGCAGCCGCCCGTCGACCAGATCGCCTTTTGGAGCCGGCCCTGCAGGTCGGTGTTGAACTGCGCCTCGACGAGCGGGCGCACCTCGATCGCATCCGCGCGTTCGCGCTGCATCGCGTTCAGCGCGCCGAGGATGTATTCGATCTGCGACTCGATCATGAACACCATCGAGTTGTGGCCGAGGCCGGTGTTCGGGCCGACGATCATGAAGAAGTTCGGGTAGCCCGGCAGCGTCGTGCCGAGATACGCGTGCGCGCCGTCGCGCCACGCATCGACGATGTCGAGGCCGCCGCGGCCGATGATCGCGCCGCGCGGAAACGGATCGGCGACCTGGAAGCCCGTGCCGTAGATCAGGCAGTCGACTTCATGACGCTTGCCGTCGGTCGTCACGACCGCGTCGGCTTCGATGCGCTCGATGCCGGTCGTGATCACGTCGACGTTCTTGCGCGACAGCGCCGGGTAGTAGTCGTTCGAGATCAGCACGCGCTTGCAGCCGAGCGTGTAGTCGGGCGTGACCGCACGGCGCAGTTCCGGATCGGGAACCTGCTTGCGGATATGGCGCAGCGCGAGCTTCTGCACGTTCTTCATCAGCGACGGATGGATCGCGAAGCCGAGCACGCGCGATTCGAGCATCCAGTAGATGCCGCTGCGCACCGCCTTCTGCGTGAACGGCAGCGTGCGGAACAGCCACTTCTCGAAGCCGCTCAGTTTGCGGTCGGGCTTCGGCATGATCCACGGCGGCGTGCGCTGGAACAGCGCGAGTGTCTTCGCGCGCGGCGCGATCTGCGGCACGAACTGGATCGCGCTCGCGCCGGTGCCGATCACCGCCACGCGCTTGCCTTCGAGAGGGTAGTCGTGATCCCACTGCTGCGAATGGAACGCGCGGCCCTTGAAGGTCTCGACGCCGGGAATCGCCGGCAGCGCGGCGCGCGACAGCCCGCCCATCCCCGACACCAGCACGCGCGCCGACAGCCGCTTGCCGTTCGCGAACGTGAGGCGCCAGCGTCGTGCGGCCTCGTCGTATTCGGCGCGCTGCAGCTCATGGTTCAGGCGCAGGTGCGGGCCGACGCCGAAGCGCTGCACGCAGTCTTCCAGGTACGCGCGGATCTCCGGCTGGGGCGCGAACATGCGCGTCCAGCGCGGGTTCGGCGCGAACGAGAACGAATAGACGTGCGATTGCACGTCGCAGGCACACCCGGGGTAATGATTGTCGCGCCACGTGCCGCCGACCGACGCGGCCTTCTCGAGCACGACGAAGTCGGTCACGCCGGTCTGCCGCAGGCGAATGGCCATCCCGAGACCGGCGAAGCCGGTGCCGATGATGGCGATGTCGGTGGTTTCGTCCGGGCCGTCGTGGCCGGGCGGGCCGAAAGGCAACGTGCGAGCATTCATCCGGGTGTCTCCGATTTGGCTCATTTTTTAATGTTACATTGGTTGATGTAACGATAGTGGGTGAACCCGGAAACCGCAAGAGGCTAGAAGCGGCGCTCTAAGGGCCGGAAGCCGCGCGGGAAAAGGCTGAGCGGGGTTTGGAACGGTCTGCTTTCCGCATTGCGGAATGTGCGGAAACGGCCGCCGGCAGGGCTGGAGAGGCGGGAGACGAAGGCCGCCGACACGCGGCGACCTGTTTGAAACGCTATCAGGGACGGATCGGGCGGGCGGCCGTCTCATGGAAAACCCCGGCGACGATCGTGATCTGCGCGAGCGCGTAGAGGCCCCAGATCAGGTAGTCGATGCCGGGAAAGCCGCCGAGGAAGCGTCCGACGCCGATCAGCGTGTCGGAGCCGACGAAGATCAGGCTGCCGACGGCGACCAGCGGGCCGCGCGTGCGGGCCGCGAGCGCGAAGCTCGCCATCGCGCACAGCACGAGCATGTAGACGGCGACGGGTACGAGTAGTTCGCCCAGATGCGGAAGGAACGCTGCATAGAACGCCGGCGCGGCGATCCACAGCCCGATCAGTGCGAGGAAGCGCCAGCCGTGCGGCCGCGCGCGCCAGCGCACGAAGATCGCGCAGTAGCACAGGTGCGTGAGCAGGAACGCACCGAGGCCGAGGACGAACGACAGCGGCCACTCGGGCAGCGCGAGCAGCACGTCGCCGAGCACGGCCGTGACGAGCGCCGCGCACAGCCACGCGCGTTCGCGCGGTGCCGCGCAGGCGCTGCCGGCCGCGAGCAGCAGGATGCCCATCGCGGCTTTCGCGGCGGCCTGGCCGGGATAGGGCGCGGCGGCGAGCGACAGCCCGTACAGCAGCGCGGCGGCGATGGCGAGCGGCCAGAGCCGGCGATAGGGGGCGGGAAGCGTGGCGATCAAGGCGGGTGTCTCCGGGGGTGTCGTCGTCTGCGGTGGACGGCGCGCCGGCGGGGGCGCGGCTGCGGCCATTATCCGGAAGAAAGGGCGGGCGAGAACCGGCGAATCCTTCTAGGCGCGGCATGGCGACGGGGGGCGGCGGTGCGGCGGTCCGGCGGCATGGGATCGGGCGATGCGGCGCCGGTGCGCCTGCCGCCGCGCTGATCGTTTCGATGCGTTTGCCCCGGTCGAACCGGGGCAACACGGCGGTTTCGGCTTGCTATCATCGCCGCGTATCGACGTTGTCCCGCCCGGCCGCGCTACAGGGTTCGCAGGCCGGCGCGACGGCCGCGCCCGGCGAGGGCATGCCGCCGCGTTTTCATTGAATCCGTGCCGAGTCCCGCCAGCGCACCCGATGCAGTGGCAGGGGCCGGTCCTCCTGACCAACAGGTTCGACATGACCGAACTGCTCCACGGCGACGGCGCGATCCGTCGCACGACGCCATACGGCTCCTCGATCGAAAACACCTATGCGGGCGTGCTGTCGTTCATGCGTCGCAACTATTCGCGCGCGCTCGACGGCGTCGACGTCGCGATTTCCGGCGTGCCGCTCGACCTCGCGACGACCTATCGCTCGGGCGCGCGGCTCGGGCCGGCCGCGATCCGCGCGGCGAGCGTGCAGCTCGCGGAGCTCAAGCCGTATCCGTGGGGCTTCGATCCGTTCGAGGATCTCGCGACCGTCGATTACGGCGATTGCTGGTTCGATGCGCACAACCCGTTGTCGATCAAGCCGGCGATCGTCGAACATGCGCGCACGATCCTGCGCTCGGGCGCGAAGATGCTGACGCTCGGCGGCGATCACTACATCACGTATCCGCTGCTGGTCGCGCACGCGGAGCGCTACGGCAAGCCGCTGTCGCTGATCCACTTCGATGCGCACTGCGATACGTGGGCCGACGACGAGCCGGACAGCCTCAATCACGGCACGATGTTCTACAAGGCGGTGAAGGAAGGGCTGATCGATCCGGCGACGTCGGTGCAGGTCGGCATCCGTACGTGGAACGACGATTTCCTCGGGATCGAGCGGCTCGATGCCGCGTGGGTGCATGAGCATGGTCCGCGCGCGGCGGTGGAGCGGATTGTCGACATCGTCGGCGCGCGGCCCGCGTACCTGACGTTCGATATCGACTGTCTCGATCCGGCGTTCGCGCCCGGCACGGGGACGCCGGTCGCGGGCGGGTTGTCGTCCGCACAGGCGCTCGCGATCGTGCGTGCGCTCGGGGCGGTGAATCTGGTCGGCGCGGATGTCGTCGAGGTTGCGCCTGCTTACGATCACGCGGACATCACCGCGATCGCCGCTGCGCATGTTGCGTGCGATTTGCTGTGTCTGTGGCGGCAGAAGAAGGTGGCGGGGCTTTGAAGTCGGGTGGGGCTGGCGGACACGGCCATAGCTTCCCGGCCCATTGCCGACCTTCAACGCCCCAACGTCAAGCCGAAAAGAGGACGTTCAACCCGACGCATAAAGCCCCATGCGGCCCGGCAACACCGCTTGCCGCTCAGGGATCGTTGACCGTTTCGGGCTCTGCCGGGATCAGGATTTCGAGCAGCTCGCAATCATCCGACCAGCCTATTACGGTATGGCGGATGCCCGGTGGCTGAATCCAGCACGACCCGGCCACCAGCCGCTGCGGTCCAATGCCTTCAAAGTCGGTCTGAAACCAGCCCTTCAGGCAGTAAACCAGCTGAAACTGCACGTCGTGGTGGTGTCGCACGCTCAATTCCGGACGGAACGGCGCAATCATGCGGACTACGTGCGCTCTGACAAGGCCGCTGGTTGCCGCCGCAACGCCCAAGTCCCGGTAAGTGGAGTAGCCGCGCAGGCCGCCAGTCTTGAAGTCGTCCTCCGCGTAATGGCTGATGACGAAACGCTGCGGCGCGTCGGGAAGAAAATGTTCCATGCACCCCTCCGAAGGAATGGGTCAGTGGAAAATGAAATACCGAACTGATCCGGAAAGCAATCGGTAGCGGCACGCACGCGGGGACGTCGACGTAATTGTCCGAGCAGAACCAAAACAGGCCGACGGGCAGGGTACCCGTCGGCCTGTTCGAAACGAGTGCGAACCGTGCGTTACTTCGCCGCGAGCGCGCTTGCCACGCCCTTGTCGGTCCACGCGTTATCGGCGACGTTCAGCTTCTGCGGAATCAGCTTCGCCGCATGGAACGCATCGGCCACGCCCTGCTGAACCGCGACGATCTTCTCATCGACCGGCACCGCGCCGAACGGCACACGCTTGATCCACGTTTCCACGAGCGGCTGCGGCAGGCCGACCTTCGGCGCGATCAGCGCGGCCGTCTCGGCCGGATGCCCGTTGACCCACAGGCCCGTCTCGCGCAATTGCTTCAGGATCGTGCCGACCACGTCGGCATGTTGCTCCGCGAAGCCACGCGTTGCCTCGTAGAAGTTGTTCGCGGGCGTGAGGCCCGTGTAGTCGGACAGCGTGCGGATCTTCAGCGAATTCTGCGCGGCCGCGTAATACGGATCCCACACGGCCCACGCGTCGACGTTGCCGCTCTCGAACGCGGCGCGCGCGTCGGCGGGCGGCAGGTACACCGGGTGAATTTCGTCGTAGCGTACGCCGGCCTTTTTCAGCGCTTCGAGCAACAGGTAGTTCGCGCTCGAACCCTTCTGCAGCGCGACCTTCTTGCCGCGCAGGTCGGCGAGCGAGCGGACCGGCGAATCGGCCTTCACGAACACGGCCTCGTTGTGCGGCGACGGCGGTTCCGCGGCGACGTACACGAAGCGCACGCCGGCCGCCTGCGCGAACACAGGCGGCGGCGCGCCCGTGTAGCCGAAGTCGATGCTGTTCGCGTTCAGCGCCTCGAGCAGTTGCGGGCCGGCCGGGAATTCGAACCACTGGACGGTGTAGCCGAGCGGCTTGAGCCGCGTCTCGAGCGAGCCCTGCGTCTTGACGACCGACAGCAGGCCGGCCTTCTGGTAGCCGATGCGCACGACCTTGTCGGCGCTGCCTTGCGCGAACGCCGATGTGGCGGCGACGGCGACGAGCGCCGTCGCGGCGGTGCGGGTGATCCAGCGGGTGAAACGAATCATCGAACGGACTCCATGCGAAACGTCTTCGGGGAGCGGCGTGTGCCGCTCGGTTGGAAGAATCGTCGCATGGGCGGTCGGGCCCGCAAACCAAGCAATGCCGATATGAATATGACGGCGGCGGTCCTATGCTTTGTCGCCGTCGCCTTGCGGGCCGGACGCATCGGACCTATCCGACGTGCCGGCCTGGCGTGCCGCTTCGTCACTGAGTTTCCTGTCGAGGATCGTCGCGACGCGGCCGCCCAGATACGCACTGGCGGCGTTCTCGAGCGCGCGGTTCGTCTCGCCCTCGACGAACACGGCCGCGAGCGGGCGCAGGCGCCAGATCGCATCGACGAGCGCGGGCACGTCGGTGACGGGCGGCAGCGTGCCTTCGTCATAGCGGTCGAGCCGCTTCACGACGAGATCGACGAGCAGCCGCGCGATCGCGTCGAAGTGCGGCCGCGCGAGGCTGATCACGTCGAGCAGCTCGCGCGGCGGGATGCCTTCCTTCGTCATCGCGGCTGCCGCCTCGAGCAGCGCGGGGCTTTTCGCGACGAACGACAGGCCGCGCCGTTCGAGCAGGCCGAGTTCGGTCACGCGCGACAGTTGCGACGCCGTCTGCGGGCCGAACATCTGCGCGAGTTGCGCGAGCGAATAGGTTTTCGGCAGTTCGTGCGACCAGCGGCCGCCGATCGCGTTTTCCAGGCCGAGGATCGAGCGCAGGTCGTGACCCTCGTCGATCGCCATGATCAGGTCCTGGATGTTCGACAGCGTGTAGCCGCGCGCGAGCAGGTGGTTGATCAGCTTCAGGCGCGCGACGTGCGTGTCGTCGTAGATGCCCACGCGCCCGCGCTTCTCGGGCGGCGCGAGCAGCCCGCGATCCTGGTACGCGCGGACGTTGCGCACGGTCGTGTCGGACACGCGAGCGAGTTCATCGACCGTGTACTCGTTGCGGGAATCCGGCGCGGCCTCGTCTGGCATGGTTGGAGTCTGTTTTGACATGCGGCCATTCTAGCGCGACGCGACAGGCTCGGGCGCGGCGGGGAGCGTGCGTGCGCCGTCGCCGAGCGCGCGCTGCATCAGCGCGGTGTCGATCCAGCGGCCGTGCTTGAAACCGACCGCCTTCAGCACGCCGGCCGGCTCGAAACCGAACGCGCGGTGCAGCGACGTCGACCCGCCGGTGCCGCCGTCGGCGATCACCGCGATCATCTGCCGCCACGGGCCGGTTTCGCAGCGCGCGATCAGTGCCGCGAGCAGCGCGCGGCCGATGCCGCGGCCGCGCTGCGTGTCGTCGATGTAGATCGAATCCTCGATCGTGTGGCGGTACGCGCTGCGCGTGCGATACGGCGTTGCGTACGCGTAGCCGGCGATGTGGCCGTCGCATTCCGCGACGAGATAGGGCAGCCCGTGACGCAGCACTGCGTCGCGGCGCGCGCGCAGTTCGTCGACGTCGGGCGGCGCCTCCTCGAACGACGCGACGCTGTGGCGCACGTGGTGCGCGTAGATCGCGTGAATGGCGTCGAGATCGGCATCGGTCGCGTCGCGGACGACGCAGGCGGCGGGTGTGGCGGACATGGCAACGGGCGGAGGCATGGGCAAACCCTTACTATGCGGGCGATTGCCCGGCGCGTAAAGCGACGGCCGGGCGACGGCCGGACGTCGCGCGTCGTCGCATTCAGTTCGGCAGCCGCTTCCTCTGCGTATCGCGCGGCAACTCGTTGAAGCGGGCGAAGTAATAGCCCGAAAAGCGGCCGAGGTGGCCGAAACCGAACGTCAGCGCCGTATCGGTAATGCTGGCCATCGGGTCGGTCAGCAGTTGCACTCGGGCGGCGTCGAGCCGGATGTTGCGCAGCAGTTCCATCGGGGTTGCGCCGTGGTAGCGGCGGCACAGCACGTTCAGCGTCCGGAAGCTGACGCCGGCCGCCCTGGCGAGATCCTCGAGCGAAATGGGCGCGCAGAGTCGCGCATGGATGAATTCGAGGAGCGCGTCCATTTGCCGGATGCCGCCCGGGGATCCGGATGTCACCGGTGGGTTGCACGCTTCCGGTGACGCGAGGGCATTCCCGGTTGCCGACGGCGGCGGGCAATGTACGAGCAGGAATAACGCGAGGCTGCGTTCGAAGTGGTCGCGCCACTCGGCCCGAATGCCGCCGTCGCCGGCCAGCGCGAGGACGTTGAGCAGCGACTGTGCGATCAGGTCCCATTGCGAGGCCAGTGCAGGCGGCAACAGAAATCCCGGCGCGAGGGCGGGCGGTCCGTCGTCGGGCGGGTGGCCGGAAACCGCCCGCAGCAGCGCATCGGGGACCTTGACGATCAGTTGCCGGGTGCCGGGCCGCCAGCGCAGGCGCACGCGCGTCCTGGGCGCGAGCACGGCGGTCCGTCCTTCGAGCACGTCCATCACATGTCCGTCGCAGTCGATTTCGGCGCCGCCGGCGAGCGACGTGTGGACGAGCGAAAAGCCGTCGAACGGGCGCGGCACGACCTCGACTTCGGCGCCGTACTGCAGCGCGTAGACGCTCAGACGATTCAGTCGCCCCTTGAAAAGCGCAGCGTCGGGCACGCCGTGCTTCCAGCGCAGCACATGCTCGGCCAGTTCCGCCGAAACCTGCTCGTGCGCATCCGTGCGCGATCCGGATCGGAACAGGCAATTCCGGTACAGCGCGGACAGCACGTCCGCATTCGGCGTGAGGGGCATGGGGCGTCTCCTGTGCGGCATTTCCGTGCAGTGCATCCGGCTGGGCCGCGGATGCGCGTCGTGCCGCATCGGTTTTTCTTGCGTGCGCGAAATCTCCTGAATGGATGATATTGATCTTCGTCAGGCTTGTCTAAGGTATCGCACGGGGTTGCAAGAATCGGACAGTCCTGTCCCCGCTCAGGAAAAATCCGGATAGCGCCCGGCGTGAGAAAAAAACGGATTGAATTCGTGCGCGGCCTGCAAATTCCGGATAGTGGGAATCATTGTGGCTTCCTACACTGCGTCGACGTTCGACCGGAAGCCGGTGCATCTCGTAAATAAATTCGGATAACTACTAAATATGCGGGCCGGCCGATCGTACTGATTCGAAGCCTCCCCACTGGAAAAGGAAGGAACTCCATGCGTCAAATCAATCTGCAGGCGCTCTCGGACGATGCGCGGCTGGGCCCGCTGCACGGTGTCGTGCTGTTCTGGTGCGCGCTGATCATCGTGTTCGACGGCTACGATCTCGCGGTGGCCGGCATCGCGCTGCCGGCGATCATGAAGAACATGGGCGTCAGCCCCGCGCATGCCGGCTTCATGGTGAGTTCGGCGCTGTTCGGCATGATGTTCGGCAACATCGTGTTCGGGACCGTCGCCGAGCGGATCGGGCGCCGGCGGGCCATCGCGGCCTGCCTGACGCTGTTCAGCGTCTTTACCGCGGCGGCCGGGCTGGCGCCGACGCCCGCGTTGTTCGGCGCCGCCCGCTTTCTGGCGGGGATCGGCATCGGCGGCGTGATGCCGAACGTGATCGCCCACATGACCGAGTACGCGCCGCGCCGCATGCGCAGCACGCTGGTGACGCTGATGTTCAGTGGCTATTCGGTGGGCGGCATGCTGGCGGCCGTGATGGGCAAGGGGATGATCGAGGCGTACGGATGGCGGTCGGTGTTCGTCGCCGCGGGCGCGCCGGTGCTGCTTGTCCCGCTGCTCATGAAATGGATGCCGGAATCGATGTCGTTCCTGATCAGGCGCGGCAGGACGGGCGAGCTCGCGCGCATCGCGTGCCGGCTCGATCCCGCTTACCGGCCCCGACCGGACGACTGCCATGTCTTGCCGCGGGAGGAACAGGCGGGCAACGCGCCGGTGCGCCGGCTGTTCGACGACGGTCGCGGGTTCAGCACGGTCATGTTCTGGATTGCCTGCTTCATGTGCCTGTTCATGGTGTACGCGCTCAGTTCGTGGCTGACCCGGCTGATGGCCGGGGCGGGCTACAGCCTCGGTTCCGCGTTGACGTTCGTGCTGGTGCTGAACGCCGGCGCGATGGTCGGCGCGATCGGCGGCGGCTGGCTGGCCGATCGCTTTCCGATCAAGACGGTGCTCGTTTCGATGTATCTGCTCGCGGCGATCTCGATCACGCTGCTCGGCTACAGGATGCCGACTGCGCTGCTGTTCGTGCTGGTCGGGCTGGCCGGCGCGTCGACCATCGGCACGCAGATCGTCAACTGCGCGTATGCGGGGCAGTTCTACCCGGTCGCGATCCGCTCGACCGGCATCGGCTGGACGCTGGGCATCGGCCGCGGCGGGGCGATCCTGGCGCCGATCGTCATCGGCGTGCTGGTCGGCATCGATCTGCCGCTGGAGCGCAACTTCATGGCGATCGGGCTGCCCGCGCTGGCGGCGGCGCTCGCGGTCGGCCTGATCGATCATCGACGCTCGGCTTCGCATCGAGATCAGGCGGGCAGCCCCGGCGAACGGCAGCAGGCATATGTCAAGCAATCCTGAGCAGTGCGCCGGCGCAAATGCGGCACGACGGGGCGCTGCGTCGTGTGGCGCATGGAAAGCCCCGGTCATGCGGACCGGTTCCGCTGAGAGGCGGACGGTTGCGAAGCGGCGAGCGCTTGCATGGGCGCTGATGGCGGCATCCGGCATCGCGCATGCGCAAGGCGGCACGACGTTGTACGGCATTGTCGATACTGGCGTTTCCTATTACAACCGAGCGGCGAAGGGCGGATCGACGGTGGACATGCCGCACCTGACGGGCGCAATGCCGTCGCGGTGGGGCGTGAAGGGCGTCGAGGAGATCGGCGGCGGATACCGGGTGTTCTTCGTGCTGGAAAGCGGCTTCCAGCCCGGCACGGGCCGGCTCGGTGGCGGCGGGCGATTGTTCGGCCGGCAGGCGAACGTCGGGCTGGGCGGCGCCTATGGAACGCTCACGCTCGGCAGGCAGATGAACATGACGGCCCATGCGCTCGCCAACGCCGACGTGATCGGGCCGTCGATCCATTCCCCGAGCAACTTCGACGCGTATCTGCCGAATGCTCGAAGCGACAATGCGATCGGCTACCTGGGCAAGTTCGGCCGATTCACGATCGGCGGCACCTACAGCTTCGGGCGCGACGCCGCCGGGCCGGCCGGCCCCTCCGCCACCGGCTGCGCGGGGCAGGTGCCCGGCAATCCGCTCGCGTGCCGGCAATATACGGCGCTGGTCGCATACGACACGCCGCGTTTCGGTTTCGCCGCGTCCGGCGATGTCAAGCGCGGCGGACCGGGCGCGGCGGCGCCGCTCGGCAGCAGCGCCCATACGAGCACGCACACCGTCGTCGACGGCTACGCGTTGGTGGGGCGAGCGAAGCTCGGCGCGGGGTGGATACGAAACAACGTCGCGGCCTCGGCC
The DNA here is from genome assembly GCF_003853755.1 of Burkholderia sp. Bp8984. Lineage (NCBI taxonomy): Bacteria > Pseudomonadati > Pseudomonadota > Betaproteobacteria > Burkholderiales > Burkholderiaceae > Burkholderia > Burkholderia sp. Bp8984. The sequence goes on along the minus strand of NZ_QTQN01000007.1, from coordinate 74,408 downwards.
CATGTGCAGACCGATATCCTGTTCGCCGGCGTGACCTACGCGCGGACGCCGGCGGTATCGTTCGACGCGCAAGGCACGCGCTACCTGCAACGCGGGTCGGCGCGCAATACCGGCGCGAGCGCGACCCTGCTGGTCGGGCGTGCCAGTTACCTGCTGTCGAAGCGCACGCGCGTCTATACGTCGGTCGGCTACATGCTGAACGGCCCGACGGCGGCCAAGGCCGTCGCCGCCGGCGGGACGGTCGACGCGGGGCGTGACCAGTTGGGAATCATGGCCGGGTTGCAGCAGAAGTTCTGACGGGGCCGGGGCGTCAGAGCCGCCCCTCGGCCGCATGCACCGCGTCGGCGATTGCATCCGCGACGCGTTGCACGCGCGGCGACCGGCGCACGTCAGGATGAACGACGAGCCAGATTTCGCGCTCGATGTCGCAGCGTGGTGCGGCAGTGAGTTCGACGAGCGCCGCGGGGGCGGCTGCGTCGGTTGCCGCGGCGGCACGGGCGGGTTGGTGGGCGTTGGCGCGGGCACCGGCCGCGGCGCGGGGACCGCCGGTTTCGGATTCGCCGGGCGACCGGGACGCTGCCGGCAGGGCGTCGAGTGCTGGATCGTCGACGAGAAAGCGCGGCAGCAGCGCGATTCCCGCACCGGCCACGCACGCACGATGCAGCGCGGCCAGGTCGTTGGCGACGAACGCGAAGCGGCGCCCGGCCGCGAAGCGCTCGAGCCATTGCTGCTGCGGCATTTGCGCGAGCGCGTCGTCGTAACCGAGGAATGCCCAGGTGTCGGGCGGCGTGGCGGCCCAGTCGGGCGACGCGCACAGCGCGAAGCGCATCGTGCCGAGCCGGCGCGCGGCCAGCCCCGGCTCGTTCGGTCGTGACAAGCGCACGGCGAGGTCGGCTTCGCGCGCATACAGGTTGGCCGCGTGCATTTCGCCCATCAGGTCGATCCGCAGCGCGGGCCACGCGCGCTGCGCGCGGGCGAGCCGCGGCGCGAGGAAGTGGCTCGCGAACACCGGCGACGCGGACACGCGCACCACCCCCTCGAGCGCCGCCGCCCCCTGCGCGGCGCGCGCGAACGCATGTACGTCGGTTTCGACGCGCGCCGCATGTTCGGCGAGATGCAGCCCTTCGTCGGTCGGCGGCCAGCCGCGCGGCAGCCGGTCGAACAGCCGGATGCCGAGCGCGGACTCCAGCGCGTCGATGCGCCGGGCAACCGTCGAATGCTGGACCTGCAGCGCCCGCGCCGCGGCCGACAGGCTGCCGCCGCGCATCACCGCGAGGAAATAGCGGAGGTCGTCCCAGCTCATCGGCGGCGCGGACACTGCCGTTGGTTCGGTCGAATTTTGCACGGTAGATGGGCGCATAACGGGAATTCCGTTCGATTATGCACGATGGGATGATCGTGTCACTTCATTCGATTGCGAGGAACGTCATGACCCAAACTGCCACCGCCACCCGGATCGGGATCGACCGCTACGGCGACGCCGGCGTGCTGCGCCGCGTCGATGCGCCCGTCGCGCCGCCCGGCGCCGGCGAGGTGCGGATTCGCCAGACCGCCGTCGGCGTGAATTTCGTCGACATTTATTTCAGGACCGGCGCGCACCCGTTGCCGGCATTGCCGGACGCGCTCGGCGTGGAGGCGGCCGGCGTGGTCGAGGCGGTCGGGCCCGGCGTGACGGCGCTCGTCCCGGGCCAGCGCGTTGCCTATGCGGGACTGCCGACCGGCAGCTATGCGAGCCTGCGCACGCTGCCTGCCGAGCGCGTGGTGCCCGTGCCCGACGGCGTGAGCGACGACGCGGCCGCGGCCGGGCTGCTGAAAGGCATTACTGTTTACATGCTGCTGCACCGCGTGCGGCAGGTCGGCGCCGGCGAGACCGTGCTCGTGCATGCGGCGGCCGGCGGCGTCGGCTTGCTGGCGACGCAGTGGGCGCGCGCGCTCGGCGCACGGGTGATCGGCACGGTCGGCTCGGCCGCGAAGGCGGCGCTGGTGCGCGCACACGGGGCGGAAGCGGTGGTCGATTATCGCGAGGCGGATTTCGTCGCGGCGGCCCGCGCGTTCGGCGGCGGCGCGGGTGTCGACTATGCGATCGACGGGATCGGCGGCGACGTGCTGACGCGTACGCTCGGCGCGGTCCGGCCGTTCGGGATGGTCGCGAGCATCGGGCAGGTCGCCGCGATCGGCGCGCGGCAGACGATCGATCTCGACGAACTCGGGCCGGCCCGCTCGATCGCGCTGGCGCGGCCGAGCGTGCTGGGTTTCATCGCGCGTGACGTGGCGGGGTATCGGGAAGCGGCGCGCGCGACGCTCGAGCGGCTCGCGGGCGGGATGCACGTGGAGATCGGCGCGCGGCTGCCGCTCGAACAGGCGGCCGACGCGCATCGCTTGCTGGAGTCGCGGCAGACGACGGGCGGGGTGGTGCTGGTGCCGTGACGGCGGGCGGGGCGGCACGGCGATCGCAAATCGGGAGAACGGTCGCCTCGTGGCTTCGATCGGCCGGCGATCGCTGCCGCCGGCCTGCGAATCAGTTGTGCTTGCGCAGCGGCGCGCTCTCGACGAACCAGGCGAGCACGAACGCGATCGCGATCACGCCGGCCGCCGCGAGATACACCACATGCAGCGACCCGGCGAACGCATGCAGGTAAGCATCGCGCACCGCATCCGGCAACTGGTGCACGGCCGCCGGGCCGAGCGCGGGCGGCAGCTCGGTGCCGGCCGGCAGCGCCTGCACGATCCGCGACTGCAGCCCGTGCGAGAACAGTGCGCCGAACGCGGCGACGCCGAGCGAACCGCCGATCGAGCGGAACAGCGTCGCGCCCGACGTCGCGACCCCCATGTGCCGGAATTCGACCGTGTTCTGCACCGCGAGCGTCAGCACCGGCATCACCATGCCGAGCCCGATCCCGAGCAGCGCCATGTATGCGTACATCGTGTGCAGCGGTGTGTCGAGCGACAGCGTCGACAGCAGCGCCATCGCGACACCGCCGATCAGCGTGCCCGCGATCGGAAACGGCCGATACGTGCCGAGCCGCGAGATCAGCCGACCGCTGACCACCGACATCGCGAGCATCCCGCCCATCATCGGCAGCAGCTGCATCCCGGCCTGCGACGGCGTCGAGCCTTTCACGACCTGCAGATAGAGCGGAATGAACGTGACCGACCCGAACAGCGCGATGCCGACGACGAAGCCGATCAGGCTCATCAGCACGAAGGTGCGCTGGCGGAACAGTTCGAGCGGCATGATCGGCTCGGCCGCGAGCCGCTCCTCGTAGATGAAGCCGCCGACCGCGACCACGCCGAGCACCAGCGTCATCCATAGTTGCGGCGACGACCACGGCAGCAGCGAACCGCCTTCGCTCGTGAACAGGATCACGCAGGTGAGGGCCGTTGCGAGGAACGCCGCGCCCATGTAGTCGATCCGGTGCTTCACGTGCGCGGTATGCGGCCGGAACGCGATGCCGATCACCGCGAGCGCGACGCAACCGAGCGGCAGGTTGATCGTGAAGATCCAGCGCCACGACAGGTGTTCGACCAGGAAGCCGCCGAGCAGCGGCCCGACGATCGTCGCGAGGCCGTACACGCCGCCGAACATCCCCTGATAGCGCGCGCGGCGGTCGGGCGGCACGAGGTCGCCGATCGCGGCCATCGTGACGACCATCAGCCCGCCGCCGCCGAGCCCCTGCAGCGCGCGCAGCACGATCAGTTGCGTCATGTCCTGCGCGATGCCGCACAGCGCGGAGCCGGCGAGAAACAGCACGATCGCGGCCTGCAGCACGATCTTGCGGCCGTACAGGTCGCCGAGCTTGCCGTACAGCGGCAGCACGACCGTCGACGACAGCAGGTACGCGGTGACGACCCATGACAGCTGGTCGAGGCCGCCGAGCTCGCCGACGATGGTCGGCAGCGCGGTCGACACGATCGTCTGGTCGAGCGCGGACAGCAGCATGACGAGCAACAGCGCGGCGACGATCAGCCCGGTCGGCGCGTCGCGGCGGGCCGCGTCGGCGGCCGGCGGGGCAAGGAGGGTATCGGTTCTCATCGAGATATCTGCCATGGCAGGGAATTGAGCGAAATATAGAGATAATTTATTGCCTGGTCAATTTCTGCCGGGCCTCGATTTGTTGCATCGGTAACAGGAGATTGCCGGCCGGGAAAAATTGATCGCGATCAGCCCGACGGCGGACCGGACTCAAGTTTTTTGCAGGCAAACCGTAATCCAGAGTGCCGCGGACCGATTGCCGCGGCACCCTTTATCGCTCCCGTCCCGTCATGAACCTGAACGCCCTGTTTTCCCGTTTCTCGATCCGTACGCGGATTTTTTCCACGCTCGGGCTCGTCGCCGTGCTGCTCGTCGTGTCGGGCCTGATCGGCCTGACCGGCATGCAGCGCTCGAACCGCGCGCTCGACGAAGCCTATACGCGCGAGCTGGCCGCGAAGACCGCGCTGTCCGCCGCGAGCCTGAACCTGACGATCGTGCGCACCACGCTCGACCGCGCGATGCTGCATCCGGAGGCGCCGGACGTGCCCGAGCTCGTCAACAAGGCCGAGGGCTATCTCGCGAAGGCCGACGCCGCGTGGCGCACCTACGCGACGATGCCGCACGACGGCGACGAAGGCCCGCTCGCGACCCGGCTCGACGCCGCGCGCCAGGCGCTGATCGGACAGGCGTTGAAGCCGATGATCGATGCGATCCGCGCGGGACGCCGCGACGACGCCGACCGCCTGCTGATGACGGTCGCGCCGCCGCTGTCGGTCGCGCTCACGCAGGCGACCGACGCGCTCGACGCGTACCAGGCCGCGCGCGGCAAGGACGTCTACGACACCGCGCAGACCTATTACGGCTGGATGCGCGCGGGCGCGATCGCCGGCATCGCGTTCGGTCTCGCCGCGTGTCTCGGCTGCGCGGTCGGCCTGCATTTCGCGATCACGCAACCGGTGAACCGCCTGCTGTCGCATTTCCGCCGCCTGTCGGACGGCGACCTGACGTCGGAAGTGCGCTGGTCGTCGCGTGACGAGATGGCCGAGCTGGTCAAGGGTGTGACGGGCATGCAGCGCAGCCTTGCCGATACGGTGCGCCAGGTCAGCCAGGGTTCCGAAGCGATCTCGACCGCGACGCACCAGATCGCGGCCGGCAACACCGACCTGTCGCAGCGTACCGAGGAGCAGGCGTCCGCGCTGCAGGAGACGGCCGCGAGCATGGAACAGCTGACGGCGACCGTGAAGCAGAACGCCGATCACGCGGTCGAGGCGCAGGCGTGCGCGGACAACGCGAGCGAGATCGCGACGCGCGGCGCGACGGTCGTCGGCGAGGTGATCGGCACGATGAACGAGATCGACCAGAGTTCGCAGAAGGTGGCCGACATCATCGGCACGATCGAGGGCATCGCGTTCCAGACCAACATCCTCGCGCTGAATGCGGCGGTCGAAGCCGCGCGCGCGGGCGAGCAGGGCCGCGGCTTCGCGGTGGTCGCGGGCGAGGTGCGCACGCTCGCGCAGCGCTCGGCGTCGGCCGCGAAGGAGATCCGCACGCTGATCGGCGAGTCGGTCGAGCGCGTCGCGACGGGGTCGCGGCTGGTCGGCGTGGCCGGCGCGACGATGCAGGACATCCAGCAGGCGATCGGCCGCGTGACGGGCATCATGACCGAGATCGCGGCCGCGTCGAACGAGCAGCGCGACGGGATCGAGCAGGTGAACCGCGCGGTGTCGCAGATGGATCAGGTGTCGCAGCAGAACGCGGCGCTGGTCGAGCAGGCGGCGGCGGCTGCGGCGTCGCTCGAGGAGCAGGCCGATGGGCTGCGGCGGGCGGTGGGGGCGTTTCGGGTGGCGTGATCGTTAGCGGGGCGGGCAACACACCGGGGCGGCATCGTGGCTGTTCAGGCGTGGCGCCCGCGACGCGCTTCGCGATGAGGCTCAGTCCAGGTTGTCCCGAATGATCCGGTCGAGAACACTGGCGTCGTCCGCAGGGCTTTCAGAGCCGATCAATTTACATCCTTCCACGAGCTCATCTTGGAATACGTTCGCTTCGACACGCTCAAAACAAAGGCAATCTGGCGCGAAGCCAATCCCACTTGGTGGGCGGAATTTTCAGATATTTGTTGTGGTTTGACTCATCGGTCAAGTCGATGTAGCGGACCACATTGCCCTCATAGCTTAAGGGTTGGTGAAAGCTTTTCCCGTGATACCAGTTGACGGAGAAGTATCTCTTCGCCACGAGCTCGCCCTTGTCGTTGAAAACCTTCAGTTCTATTTTGTCATTCGTCCCGTTCTGATCATTTCCGCCAGTGCCGCACATCATGAATCGATAGTAGACTCCATTCATGTGTCTTATGCCGCCGTCTAATGTTTCCGGGTGATCGTAAAAGTCGCATCGTCCATAGGCAGGGCGGTTGAGGTGAATGGCCAGGCCGGTGGCGATATAAAAGATAACAACTAAGCCAATGTATCTGATGGTTCTAGTCTGCATATCTCACCAAGATTGAGATCGATCGGCTTATTCAGCTTTAGATAGACGGGTTTTGAATATATCATGAAGTCCTTGCCTCGTTGATGCTTTTCTCTCCAGCGATTATAGTCCGCGTTGTAGACTGGAAAGTAAACGTCGGATTTTTTGAATTTTCCAAGCAAGCCTTTTCGCGTGTCTACGGGTTTGTTGATGCTTTTCGCCCAAATATCGAGGTCGGTTTCCCGCTTTGGCGAACTGGAGTCGGCGAGCATTGAGCCCGGCGCAATGACCACTCCGAACTTGTTCCAATGCCCCAAATACTGCTTTCCGTTGAATGAATAGTTGTCTTTCACGTAGGCATAGATGTGCGTGATTTTTCCGGTGGCATTGATGCAGTAGAGGTTTCCTGATTTCTCGTATTTGAAGTATCTTTCACTTGAAATCTCAACATTTCCTATGGCGATGTAGATGTTGAAATTGGCCAGTGCTCCCGTGAGATCCGTTGGGGAGAGATTTTCCAGGGTATCCCAATTTATTATTGGTAGCAGCTGAAATTGCCAATCGTTGTGAAATTTTGGCAAATCGCGGATGAATCGTGAGGTGTTGAAATTGAATGTTGAATTTCTTTCGAGAAATAGTTTTTTAACGAAAGGCTTGGCGATGTTGGTTGCTGTTTCTACGGATCGCCTGCTATAAATGCCGTTCGCGAGGAGGTATTCGAATTTCCTCCGGATGCTGCCAAATTTCAACGTCCAATCGAGTGTGATGCTGTCGTCGTTCAATGGCTGGGGTGACGTTGGCTCGTCGTTGTACGTATGCGCAGAACCAGCGAACCAGATTCGCGCAAGCTTGGCTGAGACTTTCCAGCCCAGATTGTCCATCGCAATCGGCACGTCCTGGAGGTCGAAGGCCGGTGGGTTGTCGCAAACTTCCGATTCCCGTTGCTTCGGCGGTTCCTGCGTGATCGTCTGAGCGGCTTTCGGCTGAGGCCGAGATTGAGGCGCGGCACTTTGTTTCGGCAGTTTCGAGGCTTGAGAAATTGTCTCGGGAGGCGGTGGCTTTTGCCCCGGTGCAGGCCTGTCGATGGACACGCTTCTCTGCGTATCGAGAGGAATGCATCCCCGATGGCCCTTGTATTCCTTCAGTTCTGGTCCGAACCAGCCTTTTTGCGGCTTGTAGTACGGCACCTTTTTTACATCGGTCATGGAATATTCCGTTTGCAACGAATGGCCTGGCATCGTACTGACAGGCTGCAAACGGATAAATCGCCAGGTGCTGCCGGAACCGGGCGAAAGACGGCTGGATAAGCGCGCCGGGCAGAACGAAATGTGCCCGATTGTCAATGAACATCACGACGGAGAGCATCCTCGTGCCGAGAGAGTCGTTCCGCCGCGTCATCCACCCGCAAGCTGCGCCGCCGAGCGAGCCGACGCGACGAGCAGCAGCTTCATCGTCGCGCGCGTCGCGCCGACGAACAGCTTGCGGGCCGCACGCGCATCGAGCGTGTCGAAGTCGATCTCGGTGAGGATCACGCACGGCGCGGACTGGCCCTTGAAGCGGTAGATCGAATCGAGCAGCACGTCGCCTTCGCGATATTCAGGGTTGCCGAACAGGTCGTACTTGCCGGTGAAGCGCTTGACCCGGTGCGGGCCGAGCTGGTCGAGCCGCGCGAGCACCGAGCTTTCGCGGCCGCGATACGACAGCACCGCGATGTCCTGCTTGCGGAAGCCGAGCGACAGCGCGTGCGTGATCGCGCGCTTGGTCGCGTCGATGCACGCTTCGGCGAGTGCGTCGCCCGACGCGCCGTCTTCCCCGTATGACGACACCGACGGATCGGAACCGTCGAACGGGCTGCCCGAGCGCAGTTCGGCCGCGAGCGGCTCGACGCGGCCGACGACGTCGCGCACGAATTCGAGCAGGTCGCGCGGGCTGCGGTAGTTCGTCAGCGCCTTCAGCGTGACCCAGCCGGGCAGCGCGACGGGCTCGCGCAGATAGAGGTTCTGCAGCGGGTCTTCCAGCCACCACCACGCGGCGTCCGGCGCCAGCAGGCGCTCCAGTGCCGCCGCCCACGGCGCGTGGAAGTCCTGTCCTTCGTCGACGATCAGCACATCGAAGCGCCAGCGTTCCGGAATCGGCGCTTGCGCGAAGCGCGCCTCGAGCCGCTCGAACGCGCCGGGCGTGTCGAAGTCGGGCGTATAGCCGCCGTCGCGGGCGACCCAGTCGCACAGCTGATGGTAGTTCGCGATCTTCGCGCCGGGCGGCGCGATGCGCGCGATGTAGTCGGCGAGCGGCCGGTTGAAACACACGTAGAGCACGCGCTTGCCGGCCGCGACCGCGTCGCGCATCGCCTGCACCGCGAGCTGCGTCTTGCCCGAACCCGCGGTGCCCGTCACGCGCAAGCGGAACGGCGTGAACTCGAGCTGGCGCGCCCACTCGGCAAGCCCGCCCGACAGCCGCGTGACGAGCGTGCCGGCTTGCCCGACGAGCGCGCTCGTGTCGGGCGTGAGCGCCAGTTCGTCCGCGAGGAAGTGATGCAGCTTCGCTGCGTTCGGCAGCGGCTCGTCGTGCTCGGGCAGGATCTGCAGGATCACCTGCGCGAGCTGCGCCTTGCGCGACGCATCGACGATGCGGTCGGCCGCGACGCCGGCGATCGCCGTCTCGCGGATCGCGTAGTCGGGGCAGTACAGCAGCGCCTCGACGCCATAGACGCCCGCGCCGAGCCCAGCGGTCAGCCGCCGGTGCAGCGTCTCCTGCGTGCGCGCGAGCTGGATCGGGACGTTGCGCTCCTTCTGCAGGTAGACCTTCACGAGCCCCTTCGGCGTTTCGCGCAGGAAGCCGGCCTTCTGCTCGATCAGCAGCACGCGGCCGGCCGGGCTCACGACGACGAACGCCGCTTCGCCGAACACCGAGAAACCCTGGTCGGCACGCGTCCAGTGCACGCCGTGATAGACGGTGTAGTTGTCCGGCAGCGCGTGTTCGAGGGCGGCAAGCGTCTCGCGCTCGCGTTCGGCCGCGCCGGTGGCGGCGAGGCTTTTCCAGTCGTCGGGAATGAGGCGGGCCATGAAGTCGGGCGGCGGATGCCGGTCGTGAACGGGGTCCGGCTATTGTACTGAGGAACCTGTTCACGACCGCCGCGCCGCCGGGGCGCCGGCCATGCGAAAGAGGTAGACGGCGTGCGGGAATTACCCGCGTGCGAGCCGCTTCGCGAGGTCGGCGCTGAGGATCGCCATGCGCGCGGGTTTTTCGTAGCAGACGACGTCGAATGCGCGGATCACTTCGCTGATGTCCGCTTCGCTCGCGCGGCCGGTGAGCAGGTCGCCCGTCAGCACGAAGATCGGCGCGCCCGGATTGTCGGACGTGCGCACCGCCTTGATCGCGGTGGCGGCCGTGCTGTCGTCGAACAGCCATTCGGTGACGACCGCGTCGAACGCCTGGCCCTGCAGCGCGTCGACGAACGGTGCGAGGCCGTCGAACGCGGCCGTCGAGAATCCCTGCCGCTCGAGATAGCGGCACAACTCGGTCGCGCTGACGCGATCGGGATCGATCACCGCGACGACGAGCTTGTCGCTCTCCGCGCGGCGCGGATAGATCTCGATCTTGTGCACGTCGTACGCGTTCTGATACAGCACGCCCGTATGGCGCAGCACGCGCCAGCGGCCGTTCTGTTCGTACGCGACGAACTCGGGGCGCGCGCCGGCTTCGAGCGGCGCGCCGATCCAGGCGGTGCACGGAATTTCGGCGACGCCGGCGTACAGGACGGCCTCCTGCGAATAGGCGCCGACCATGCCGGGGTCGAGCGTCTGCGCGCCGAACAGTTGAGCGGCGGGCTCGCCGTAGGCTTCGGCGACTTTCTTGATTTGCGCGAGCGTCCAGGGGCTGCTGCCGCGCAGCTTGCGGTGACCCTGCGAAAAGCTCAGGTCGAGGATGCGGCACAGCTCGGTGGTTTGCTGGCGCTTGCCGATGCCGTTGCGGGTCATCAGCTCGCGCACGCGCTCGGCAACCGCGAGGGAATCCGTGGTGATTGCTTCAGTGGTCATGCTACGGGAACGGATCGTGACGTTCAGAACGACGCCTTGCGGCAGTCTCGGCGGACAGTCTTTACGACGTCCAGGGGCGAGCCGACCGGCCACGCGCGGAAAAGATAACTTTACCGCAAAACGAGTGTCATTCCATGTCGCAATCGGTGCCTTTCTGTGAAAGGTGTGTCACGACGTTACGCTAGATCCACAGGCGTGCGTCAGGCACCACTGGCCCGTTCGCAACCTTCGGACGCGGATCGCGAGACGCCGGGACACGATTCCTCGCCGAGCGGCACGTAATCGCACCGCACTGCCGACGAAATGCACCAGAGCAGGGCGTGTCGGCGACCCGAAGCGCGGCATCGTGCCGCTGCGTCGGCGACAAATTTTTACATGGCGTCCGAGTCGTGCCAGCTGGCCCCGGATCTTACACGCGGATGGTTCGACGGCTTACTCTAATGAAACCGATGGGGATGCTCTGGTCGGGCACGCGCATGAACGCGGCGGAACCCCATGCTACGATTCGCCCGTCTCAAAATAGTGTTGAAGCGATGCAGAAGAAATTTGTGATGCGCGGGTACGAAATGAACTGCGAACCGCGCGTGACGGAGGACGGCAAATATGCCGCCCAGGTCGAGGTCACGAAGCTGGGTTTCAGCCGCGAGGCCGCTTTCCGCAAGCTGGGCGAATTCGATACCGAAGCGGACGCCGTCGCCTACGCGAAAGCATTCTCCGAAGCCTGGTTGAGCCGCTACGCGTAGCGCGTCGTTTGCCCGGGCACGACGGGCGCCGGCTCGACCGGCCGGTGCATGCACTGTGAGCCATTAGGGCGCCGAACGGGCGCCCCCCATTCAAAGCGAAAATCACGAGTAACGCCCGGAGGCGCGGCGGGGTCGCGCGCACCTTCTCGCCTTTGCCGCGTGGCGCCGTTGCCGCATGGCGACGCGCCCGGATCGTCGCGCCCGGCAGAAAGGTTCGCGGAAGGCGATGGACAGCCGGCCCGCGATTGATTCCTGATGGTTTCGAATATCCGGGGAAGCGAGTAGATTCATCGCCCGGGTTGTGAGGTATCGTTCGATGCTCGATTGAAGGCAACGCAATTGGAGGCAGCGAATGGCCACTTTGTGCATGCAGATCGTCGTTCTCGGTAAAACTGTCCAGCTCATGTTGTCGTCGGAGCACCGTACTGCCAGGATTTACATCGTCGACGCCGACGCGGGCAGCCATCCGCCCCGAACGATGAGCATCGAACAGTACGTCGACGCCGGCATGACGGACGACGAGATCGCACGGCATGTGCTCGAAGTCGTCACGATGTCGATCGAACAGCTCGCGCGGCTTCAGCCGTACAACCGCACGGTGCGCGCGCAAACGCGTCGGTTGAGCTATCCACACTGATCACCCCGATACCGGTTGCACCGGGATCGTCCCGGCGCGAACCGCGCCTTTCGATCTTCGATAACGTCCATGTGGCGCGATGACCTCGCGGTCATCGCGCCTTCGGCATTGATCAATGAAGCATGGCCTGCCCGACGCATTGCACGGGAAAGTATCGTCATGTCGTCATGATCAGGAAAACGAACGACATCGAAGAACCCTCGAAAAACGACCACCGAATTCGAATCGCCTTACGCCGGCATATACGTGAACGGCTCTCCGTCTTCCCGCTCGACGGACAGCAGCCGCTTGAGTTGATCGAGCGCGAACAACTGCTTGCCTTCCGCGGCCGCTTCGGCGATCGCGGCATCGACGAGTTTTCGCGCGCGCGCGAGGATCACGGATCGCTGACGCGCGATCTCGAGCACCATGCGTTGCTCGATGTTCTGCCGGCTCGATTGCCTGTCGCTCAGATGGCGCCAGCGATCGCGAAGCTCGGCCCAGGTGATGCGCTGGAATTCCGGAATCGTGCAGGGAAGCGTGCCGGTTTCCGCGGGTTCGGGCTGCGCGCGCAATGCACATCGCAGCACTTCACGCGCGCGCCATTCATCGGAAAACGGTGCATACACGTCGCGCGAGCGGCCGATCGGATTCGCGCGCTCGATTTCCTTTTCGAGCAGGTAGGTCAGCCGTCTCAGTGCGGAACCGTGCGCGAGCATGGCCGGATCGAGCACGCGGATCCCGCGCGATGCATCCGCGACGTGCGCTTTCAGTTCCCACAGCGTCAGACGAAGGTGCTGCACCTCGAGGATCAGGCGCTGGACGTCGGCGTAGGTGCACTTCGTCCACCATTCGGTGAGGTCGTTCAGCTTCGGGGGATCGAATGGGGGGAGGATCATGTTACTGCTGAAGAAATACTGTATGGATATACAGTTTATCGCGCGGTAACATAGCGCCGTCAAGGCGAAAAAACAGGGACGGTCGACGGGCAACCGTCACCGATGGCGGGGCCGCGGCCGCGCACCGGATCGTTCATCGACTTTCCCCCACGTTCGCCCTCCCGATCCTCAATCCGGGCGCCTGTCCGGCGCATGCCATCGCGAACGCCGATGAGTGTGCCGGCGTATCGACGCCAACAGAGAACAATGACGACCACCTATCCGCTGCACGACGCATTGACGCACGCCGACACGGCGTTTCCGGCCGAAGCCGACATCGTGATCGCCGGCGCCGGCATCATGGGCTGCGCGGCCGCCTACTACCTCGGCCTGCGCGGCCTGAAGGCCGTCGTGCTCGACAAGTCGCGCATTGCCGGCCAGCAATCGACGCGCGCATGGGGCTTCGTGCGGCAGCAGGGCCGCGAGTCCGCCGAAGTGCCGCTGATGATGGCCGGCATGCGGATCTGGGAAGGGCTCGAGCAGGCGCTCGGCTTCGACCTCGAATGGCGGCAGGGCGGTTGCCTCTATATCGCCGACAACGACGACGACTGGGCGTCGTTCCAGGCGTGGCTCGCCGTTGCGCGCGAACACGGGCTCGACACGCGCACGCTGACGCGCGCGGAAATCGACGAACGCGTGACCGGGCTGTCGACGCAGGCGCGCACGCTCGGCGGGCTGTATACGGCGACCGACGGGCAGGCCGAACCGCGCCGCGTGGCCGCCGCGTTCGCGGCGCGCGCGACGCAAGCCGGCGCGCGTTTCTTCGAAGGCTGCGGCGTGACGGCGATCGAGACGGCCGGCGGCGCGGTCGTCGGCGTCGTGACCGAGCGCGGCACGATCCGCACGCGGCGCGTGATCTGCGCGGCCGGCGCGACCAGCTTCCGGCTGCTCGACGGCGTCGGCATCCGGCTGCCGCAGCAGGCCGTGCGCGGCACCTGCATGCGCACCAACGTGTTGCCCGACGTGTCCGCGTCGACGATCTGGGGGCACGGCCTCGGCATCCGGCAACGCAGCAACGGCGCGATCAATCTCGCCGACGACATGCAGGTCGACGTCGACCTGACGCTCGGCCATCTGCGCGGCCTGAGCCTGTTCTGGCCGGAATTCTGGTCGCAGCGCGAGAAGTTCCGGCTGCATTTGAATGGCGCCGCGTGGCGCGATGCCTGCGCGCGCATCGGCGGCGGAGGCGGGCCGATCGAGCCGCGCGATCCGCAGCCGCAGCCGAATCGCGCGCATGCGCCGCGCGCGCTCGCGAAGCTGAAGGCGATCTTCCCCGCGCTGAAGGACGCGCAGATCGTCGAGGCCTGGGCCGGCCTGATCGACGTGCTGCCCGACGGGATTCCGGTGATCGACGCGCCCGGCACGCCGTCCGGGCTCGCGATCGCGACCGGCTTCTGCGGGCACGGCTTCGCGATGGGGCCGATCGTCGGGCGGCTGCTGGCCGAATGGGTCGATACGGGCGCGCCGTCGCTCGACCTGGCGGCGTTCCGCGCCGGGCGTTTCGCCGACGGGACGATGGTGCGGCCGCGCAGCATGCTGTAGCGGACGGGCCCGCGTGTTCCCGTCGTAGAATCGAGCCCGCAATCTTCAGGAGATTCCCCGTTGGCAACGCCCTCCGACAAGCGCCGCTCGTTGCGCTCACGCCTGCGTCGTGCCCGCGATCCGTGGCAGGCGCCGCGTGCGCGCACGCTGTTCACGCGTCCCGCGACGTCGCCGCGGCGCACGCTGCTGTTCCGTCTCGGCGCGGTCGTGGTGCTGTGCATGCTCGCGTTTCTCGTGCTGTATCTCGATCGCGACGGCCTGCGCGATTCGACCAAGAGCACGCCGATGAATGTCGCCGATCTCGTGTACTTCACGATGGTCACGGTCGCGACGGTCGGCTACGGCGACATCGTGCCGGTCACCGCGCGCGCGCGTCTGATCGATGCATTCTTCATCGTGCCGATCCGCATCGGCATCTGGTTCATCTTCCTGGGCACGGCGTATCAGTTCGTGATCCAGCGCGTCATCGAGGAATTCCGCATGAAACGCCTGCAGAAGCAACTGTCCGATCACATCGTCGTGTGCGGCTACGGCCTGTCGGGGTCGATCGCCGTGCGCGAGCTGCTCGAAAGCGGTGTCGATCCGTCGACGGTCATCGTGATCGACGCGCAGCAGCAGGCGCTCGAGGCAGCGACGTCGCTCGGCGTGACGGGGCTGCTCGGCGATCCCGCGCACGAGGATCTGCTGCAGCAGGCGCAAGTGCGCTCGGCGAAGGCCGTGATCATCTCGGTGACCGACGACCCGACCGCGATCCTGCTGACGCTGTCGGTGCGCAGCATCGCGCCCGAGACGAAGATCGTCGTGCGGATCCAGGAGAACCTGTATCAGCGGCAGCTGCGGCAGGCGGGCGCGGACGTGATCGTGTCGTCGACGAAGATCGGCGCGCTGCTGCTCGCGGATGCGGTGCATAGCCGCTACATCGTGCCGTTCGTGAACGACATGCTGTCGACGCGCGGGCGCGCGACGCTGCTGGAGCGCGAGGCATTGCCGCACGAAATCGGCTGCATGACGAACGTCGTGCCGGGCGCGATCGTCGTCGGGCTCGATCGCTGCGGGAAGATCCATTCGTTCTACGAGGATCCGCCGTGCCGGATCGAGGCGGGGGATACGCTGGTCGTGATTCAGTCGGCGCGAATTCCGGATCCGGATGTGTGAGGGACGGTTGTGCAGCATCCCGGCATCGTGCGCCATGCCGCGCGGTGACCGGGGCAACCCCGCTTGATATGTCCCCGCGCGTTATTTAGTATGAGGTAATCGCGTCGTGCGCCGCGCACGAGCGTGATCATCGAGGAGACACATGCAATTCAGGTCGACGGCGCCCTATACCATCGTCGTGATCGGTATCGTGATTGCGTGCGCGCTCATGGGTCTGTGCGTGTTGCAGCTGTTCCAGAGCCGTAACGACGCGCTCGCGCGGGCGAGCGAAACCTCCCGCAATCTCGGCCTGATCGCCGAGCGCGACATCGAACGCAATTTCGAACTCTACGACCTGTCGCTGCAGGCTGTCATCGCGGGGCTTCAACGTCACGACGTGATGACCGCGCCCGCGAGCTTGCGGCGCGCCGTGCTGTTCGATCACGCCATGACGGCAGAGTTTCTCGGCTCGATGCTGGTGCTCGACGCCAGCGGCAACATCGTCCTCGATTCCGCCGGCGACGAGCCGCGTCACGGCAATTTCGCCGATCGCAAGTATTTCACCATCCACCGCGACAATCCGGACGCAGGGCTCTACGTCAGCGATCCGTTCATATCGCGCCTGCGAAGAGGCTCGCCCAGCATCGGGCTCTCGCGGCGGATCTCGAACCCGGACGGCTCGTTTGCCGGCGTCGTGCTCATTGCGGTCAACCTCGAGTATTTCCACCAACTGTTCGCCGGCCTGTCGCTTGGACAGCACGGCTCGATCTCGCTGATCGGCAACGACGGCGTGATGGTGATGCGCCAGCCGTACGACGTGCATACCATCGGGCGCAACATCAGCAAAGCCGCGACCTTCCGGCGATTCCAGACCGCGCCGGAGGGCTCGTTCTCTGAAACGTCGTCGATCGACGGCGTGCGCCGTCTCTATTACTTCAAACATCTACCCAAGCTCCCGCTGATCATCATGGTCGCGGAAGCGGAGCAGGATATCTATGCGGCCTGGCGGCACCGCGCCGTGACGATCGGCGCGCTGGTGGCGACGTTCGGCGCCGCGTTCATCGGGGTGTCCTTCATGCTCGGCACGCAACTCCGGCGCCGGATGCGCGCCGAGTCGGAACTCGTGCTGCTCGCCCGCACCGACGGTCTCACCGGCCTGAACAATCGCCGCAGCTTCGCGGAAGTGCTGGACCGCGAATGGCGCCGCGCGCGGCGCGCGCGATCGGTGTTCTCGTTGCTGTTCGTCGATGTCGACCGCTTCAAGGCCTACAACGATACCTACGGCCACCAGGCGGGAGACGATGCGCTGGCTGCGGTTGCGCGCTGCATCGGCGACAACATTCGCCGGCCGGCCGACACCGCAGCCCGCTATGGCGGAGAGGAATTCGTCGTGCTGCTCCCCGATACCGCCGAGACGGGTGCCGCCCAGATTGCCGAGCGGATTCGCGCGGCGATCGACGAGCTGCCGCTCGAACACGCCGGCAGCGAACACGGGCACGTCACGGCCAGTATCGGCCTGGCGAGCTGGACGCCCGAGCACGATGCCGAGGCCGAGGCCGTGATCAAGGCTGCCGACGAAGCGTTGTACTACGCGAAGGCGACCGGCCGGAACAAGGTCGTCGCGTTTCAGCCGCCGGCATGACGCGTGGCGCGACGTGCAGGCGCGTGGCCGCGCTCGAATTGCCTCGAGCCCGCCGCGGTCGCGATTGCACCTGCGCGTGCCTGCCAGGCGTACGCGGCCGCGAAACTTTATGACGTACACCGAATAATTTATCGGTTTATATCGGTTGGGAATGCCGGATCGCGGGAACAGAATCGTCGCTTCCGGAACCCGAATGCCTGTGTGTCGACGCTCCAGCATCCACTTTTCATGTGATGGCGAGCGTGCATGCACGTGTCGGGTTCCTGTCTCCATGTGGACATCGCCGGCCATGCGGCGAACAAGGGAATGCGATGAGTTCGATCGATCTGAACGCAGTCACGCCGGTTTCCGCGCCCATCCGCTCCGCGAGCGATGTCGCGCGCCTGATCAATACGACGGACAGTTCCGTCAGCCACGCGCGGATGATCGTGCTGCTCGCGCTCGGCGGCGTGTTTCTCGACGCGTACGACCTGACGACACTGTCGTACGGCATCGACGACGTCGCGCGCGAATTCGGCCTGACGCCCGCGCTGACGGGGCTGGTCGGCTCGGCGATCATGATCGGCACGATCTTCGGCAGCCTGATCGGCGGATGGCTGACCGACAGGATCGGCCGTTATCAGGTATTCATGGCCGACATGCTGTTCTTCGTCGTCGCGGCGATCGCGGCCGGGCTCGCACCGAACGTCTGGGTGCTGATTGCCGCGCGCTTCGTGATGGGGCTCGGGGTCGGCATCGACCTGCCCGTCGCGATGGCGTTTCTCGCGGAATTCTCGAAGTTCAACGGCCGCGGCAACAAGGCGTCGCGGCTCGCTGCATGGTGCCCGATGTGGTACGTGGCGTCGTCGGTGTGCTTCCTGCTGATCTTCGGCATGTATTTCCTGCTGCCGGCCGAGCATGCGGGCTGGCTGTGGCGCGCGTCGCTGATCTTCGGCGCGGTGCCGGCGCTCGTCATCATCCTGGTCCGGAATCGCTTCATGAACGAATCGCCGTTGTGGGCCGCGAACCAGGGCGACCTGGCCAATGCCGCGCGCATCCTGCGCGAGTCGTACGGCATTCACGCCCATGAAGCGGACGACGCGCCGCGCGAGCCTAGCCCGCCGCCCGTGCGGATTCGCGTGCTGTTCCAGCGTCCGTATCTCGGCCGAACGATCGTCGCCAGCGTGATGAACCTGTGCATTCCGTTCGAATACACGGCGATCGCGTTCTTCCTGCCGTCGATCCTGTCGCAGTTTCTCGGCGCGGGCGTGTTCGAGACGATCGCGGCGTCGCTTGCGCTGAACGTGCTGTTCGCGTTGACGGGCGGCTTGCTGGGCATGCGTCTCGCGTATCGATATCCGTCGCGTCACGTCGCGATCGCGGGCTTCGCGCTGCAGTTCGTCGCACTCGTCGCGCTCGCGCTGGCGGGGCATCCGCACGGCGCGCTCGCGATCGGCCTCGTGCTGCTGATGCTCGGCACATGGCTGTTCGCCGAAGGTTTCGGGCCGGGTGCGCAGATGATGATCTATCCGACGCTGTCGTATCCGGCGGCGATCCGCGGCACCGGTGTCGGCTTCGGGCGCTCGCTGTGCGGGATCGGCCAGGCGCTCGCGCTGTTCGTGCTGCCGATCCTGCAGGCCCGTCTCGGCACGGACATGTTCTGGGTCGTCGCGGTCAGCGCGGCCACGCCGATCGTGTTCCTGCTGATCGTGCGTCATGAACCGACGGCGCGCGATATCGACGCCGAGGCGGCCGCGTGAATGCAGCGCTTGCCGGAACCCGCAAACAAGTTCGCCGCGATGCCGGCCTTCGCGCTACATTGGCGTCATTCGCCTTCAGCCGAAGGCCGACCCGGAGTCGAACCATGCAACGCCAGACCGGCAACCTGTTCAGCCTCGAAGGTGCGCGCGGCGACGACGAGCGCGTCGACGTGCTCGTCGCGGGATCGCGCCTGAACGTCGAGCGGATCGTGTCGATGGGGCACACGAGTCCCGATGGATTCTGGTACGACGATTCGCGTGCCGAATGGGTCGTGCTGCTGTCAGGCGCCGCGGTGCTCGAGTTCGAAGCGGACGCGACGCTGCACGACATGCGCCCCGGCGATTACGTGCTGATCGAACCGCATTGCCGGCATCGTGTCGCGTGGACGCATCTTGAAGAACGGTCGGTCTGGCTCGCGATCTATCACGATCGATGAAACGTGCGGCGACTTATCGACCTGGCCGCCGCCGGCTGAAGCGCTGCTCGACGACGTTGGTTCCCCATTGCGCGCCCTCCGATTCGCTGGTCAGCGCAAAACCGAACGATTCATATAGGTGGCGTGCCGAATCCAGCCCCTTGAACGTCCACAGGTAGGTCTCGTCGAACTGCTGCTCATCGACGAAATGCATGGCGCGCGTCATCAGTTCCCGTCCGATCCCGAAGCCACGCAATCCATCGTCGACGATGAACCACCGCAAATGTGCGATTCCCGTGGCTTTATTCCCGTCTATCGCGACCGAGGCGAGCGCGCGGCCGTGTTCGGCATGGAGCCACAGAGCCTTGCCTTCGGCCGGCAGGGTGCCGGCAAATTCCGCGAGTTCGGTCGCCACCTTTTTCTCGAAGAAAGCGCCGAACCCCCAGTGTTCCGAATAGAACCGCGCGTGAAGGCTTGCTATGTCGCCGATACAGCCGGGCTGGTAGCCGTCGACGATCTGCGTGGTGTCCGCTTTAGGCGTGCGCGCGTCGGTGGCATTGTCTTGCGCGAGCGCATCGCTATAAAGCGCGAGGGCGCGGACGAGGGTTTGCTGGTCCGCCGGAACCATCCGGCGTAACGCATTCGACACCTGACGTGTCGCAAACTGGTCGATCTTCTTGCGCAGTTTCTGCCCGTCGGCAGTCAGGTACAGCTGCGTCGCACGCGCATCGTCGGGCGAGATGCGGCGCGTCACGAAGCCGGCCATTTCGAGCCGCGAAAGCTGCCTGCTCGTGTTCGATTTATCCAGACGCAGAATGCTGCCCAGATCCTTCGCGCTGATGCCGGGCGCCATGCCTATCTCGAGAACGGCGTGAACGGCAGACGGCGCCAGATCGCTGTCGGCCAATGTCGCCCGCATGAAACCCAGTTCGCGAACCAGTTTGCGCGAGAAGTCCCGAAGCTCGAGGATCGTCGCTTCGCGCGTCTTCGACGGAATATCGATGAGGTCCATGGCGAGCCCGGGAAAGTTGCGTGTCGCAAGTAATATTAGTTGCGACACGCAACTTGTCAAGGACGAGCGGCGCCGGGCAGCCGGGCGACGTGCCCGGCATCGCGGCCCGGCGCGGCAGAAACGGCGCGGCGCCGGGCTTTATCCCCGTCCGACGAACGGCATCGTCGTCGCCATGATCGTCATGTTCAGGATATTCGTGTCCAGCGGAAGAGTCGCCATCTGAACGACCGCATTCGCGACATGCGTGACGTCCATCCGCGCCTCGGGCGCCATGCGGCCGTCGGCCTGCAGCACGCCTTCCGTCATGCGATCCGTCAGCGACGTGGCCGCGTTGCCGATGTCGATCTGACTGCACGCGATGTTGTATGCACGGCCGTCGAGCGCGAGCGACTTGGTGATGCCGGCCACCGCATGCTTGGTGGCCGTGTACGCGATCGTGTTCGGGCGCGGCGTATAGGCGGAGATCGAGCCGTTGTTGATGATCCGGCCACCCTGGGGCGTTTGCGCCTTCATCAGGCGCCACGCGGCCCGCGCGCACAGAAAGACGCCCGTCAGGTTCGTCGCGACGACGTCGTTCCACACGTCGAACTCGTGCTCGTCGAGCGGCACGGCCGGCGCATTGCGCCCGGCATTGTTGAAGAGGACGTCCAGCCGCCCGAACCGCTGCGCGATCTGCGCGAATGCGTGTTCGACCGACGCTTCGTCGGTGACGTCGGCCGGAAACGCGTGTGCGTCGCCACCGTCGGCGACGATCGCCTCTTTCGTTTCACGCAGCGAGGCTTCCTTGCGTCCGAGCAGCGCGACGGCAAATCCGGCGTTCGCGAGCGCGATTGCCGCGGCACGACCGATGCCGGATCCGGCGCCCGTGACGGCGGCGAACTTCTTCGAGGCAGACATGGCTTGATTTCCTGCGGGTTGGATGAGGAAAGCGGCGGCGGGCGCGCGATGGACTCGCCGCGCCGGTCGAAGCGACATCCTACCGCGCACGCCGGATTTCGCGACGCGAGCGGCTATGCCTTGCGCGTCGGCGCGGCCTTGCGTCCACGCGTTCCGGCTTCCGCGAACAGGCTGACCACGACGTCCCTGAGCCACCGGTTGCCCTCATCCTGATTCACGCGCGCATGCCACAGCATGTGGATCGGCGCGCCCGGCAGCGTGACCGGCAACGCGCGCCAGCCGAGCGAAAACGGCGCGGCGAGCTGCAGCGCCAGGTGTTCCGGCACGGTCGCGATCAGGTCGGTGCGCTGCAGGATATAGCCGACGCTCATGAAATGCGGCACCGTCAGCCGCACGCGGCGCTTCACGCGGCGGCGCTTCAGCCATTCGTCCACCTGGCCGTGACCGGTGCCGGCCGACACCACGACGAGATGCTCGGCCGCTCGCCATGCGTCGACGGTCAGCGGCGCGTCCTCGAGAGGATGCCCGCGCCGGAACAGGCACACGTATCGCTGATCGAACAGTCGGCGCTGATAGAACCCGCCCTGCAACTGCGGCAGCAGGCCGATCGCGAGATCGACGCGGCCGTCGGCCATCTCGTCGGCGAGATTGACGCTCGTGTTGCGCACCGTATTGAGCGCGATGCCCGGTGCCGTGCGCGACAGGTGTTCGAGCAGCGCGGGCAGGAACACGACTTCGCCGATATCGGTCATCCCGATCGTCATCGTGCGCGATGCGCGCAGCGGATCGAAACCGGTCTCGGGGTTGAGCGCGGCATGCAGCGTCGACAGCGCGTGCGCAACCGGTTCGGCCAGGCGCAGCGCGAACGGTGTCGGCACCACGCCGCCCGGCCCGCGCACGAACAGCGGATCGCCGAGCCGGCGGCGCAGCTTCGCGAGCGCGTTGCTGACGCCCGGCTGGCTCATGTTCATCTGCTCGGCGACGGTCGACACTCGCCGCTCCTGCATCAGTCGCTGAAACAGCAGCAACAGATTGAGGTCGATCTCGCTCAGTTCCATGGTTCCGGGTTGTCTCCGATCATTCCATTTGGTGATGAAGCAGATTCCCTGCATTTTATTGTGGGATAAGGGGGCGCTGCTGAAAATACCGATACGGCGCTCGCATTCGACAGGCGCGCCGCGCGGGGCGCGCGCACCGCGGCCTCGACCACTCACCATCTGAATATCGGAGACACGTTCATCATGCAGACGAATCTGAGGATCGCGATCGTCGGGGCCGGCATCGGCGGCTTGACGCTGGCGCTTGCATTGCGCGAGCTGGGCATCGACGCGCAACTGTACGAGCAGACCGACGTGCTGCGCGAGGTGGGGGCAGCCGTCGCGCTGTCGGCCAACGCGACGCGCTTCTACGAACGGATGGGATTACGGCCGGCTTTCGACGCGGTGTGCGCGGAGATTCCCGGCCTCGTCTATCGCGACGGGCGCAGCGGCACGGTGATCGGCCATCATCGCGGTGAACCCGACTATCGCCGGCAGTTCGGCGGCGCGTACTGGGGCGTGCATCGCGCGGACCTGCAGGCGATCCTGTCGAAGGCGGTCGGTGTCGGGCAGATTCATCTCGGCCATCGGCTCGTCGATCTCGCGCAGCATCCGGATCGCGTCACGCTGAGCTTCGCCAATGGCGCACGCGTCGACGCCGATCTCGTGATCGGCGCGGACGGCGCGCGTTCGATCACGCGGCGCTGGATGCTCGGCTACGACGACGTGCTGTATTCGGGGTGCTCGGGCTTTCGCGGCGTGGTGCCGGCCGAGCGGATGGACCTGTTGCCCGATCCCGAGACCATTCAGTTCTGGGTCGGGCCGCACGGCCATCTGCTGCACTATCCGATCGGCGACAACGGCGACCAGAACTTCCTGCTGGTCGAGCGTCATCCGTCGCCGTGGCCGTCGCGCGACTGGGTCATGCCGGCGCAAGAGGGCGAGCAGTTGCGCCTGTTCAAGGACTGGCATCCGGCGGTGGTGCAGATGATCACCGCGGTGCCGATCAGCCAGCGCTGGGGGCTGTTCCACCGGCCGCCGCTCGGCCGCTGGAGCCGCGGGCGCGTGACGCTGATCGGCGACGCCGCGCATGCGCTGGTGCCGCATCACGGGCAGGGCGCGAACCAGTCGATCGAGGACGCGATGGTGCTGGCCGCGCAGCTGGCGAAGGCCGGGCGCGGCAACTGGCGCGAGGCGCAGGAAGCGTACGAGCGGCTGCGGCGCGGCCGCACGCGCAAGGTGCAGTACGCGTCGATCTCCGCGGCCGACGTGCTGCATCTGCCCGACGGGCCGGCCGCGCAGGCGCGCAATGCGCGTCTCGGCGAGCGCGACAGCGTGCTGCATCACCTGGACTGGATTCACGATTTCGACGCGCTCGCCGATGAACCGAACGAGCGGCAGGGCGGGACGTGGCTGTGAGCGGCAGGGCGCGGTGCGATCGGCGGCAGCGCGACCGGTGATCGGCGCGGCAGTTGCGCGGTCGTTCGTCGGGGCGGCTGGCCGCCCTCGTGCAGGCTGGCCAGCCCGGCTGGCCGTCACGCGTAGTCGGCCACCTGTTGCGCGTCGCGCTTGACCTGTTCGATGTCGCGAAACCTCGCGGCCGGATGGGCGTCCGGCAGCCGCGCCGACGCACCGAACAGCTTCTCGCGCAGCGTGCCCGGCGCATATTCGGTCGGATAGACGCCGCGCCGCTGCAACTCCGGCACGAGGTAGCGCACGATGTCCTCGAAGGTTTCGTGCGCAACGGCATACGCGAGGTTGAAGCCGTCGACGTCGGTCGCGGCGACCCATTCCTGCAGGATGTCCGCGACGGTCTGCGCGGAGCCGACGAACACGGGCCCCATCCCGCCGATGCCGCCCCACGCGGCCAGTTCCTCGATCGTCCACGCGATATCGCCGCCGGCCAGATGCTCGACGGCCGACACGATCGCGTTCGTCTCGACGCGCCGGACGGGATCGGTCGGCGCGTACTGGCCGAAATCGATGCCGGTCCAGCCGGACATGAACACGAGCGAGCCGTCGTACGACACATAGCGGCGGTACTCGTCGAACTTGGCCTGCGCCTTCTCGTCGGTCTCGTCGACGATCACCGTGACGAGGTTGTAGATCAGCACGTCGTGCGGGTCGCGGCCCGCGGCGGCGGCCTGCGCGCGCACGTCGGCGACATAGCGCGCGAGTTGCGGGCGGGTCGGCGCGGCGACGAACACGCATTCGGCGTGCTGCGCGGCGAACGCCTTGCCGGGGCCGGACGCGCCGGCCTGGAACAGCACCGGCGTGCGCTGCGGCGACGGCTCGCACAGATGATAGCCGGGCACGTCGAAGAAGCGCCCCTTGTGACCGATCTCGTGCACCTTCTCCGGATGCGTGAACACGCGGCCGTCGCGATCGCGCACGACCGCGCCGTCTTCCCAGCTGCCTTCGAACAGCTTGTACAGCACCTCGACGTATTCGGCCGCGACCGCATAGCGGTCGTCATGGGTGCGCAGTCCGTTGTCGCCGACGTTCTTCGCGCCGCTTTCCAGATACGACGTGACGATATTCCACGCGAGCCGGCCCTTCGTGTGATGGTCGGCGGTCGACAGCCGGCGCGCGAACGTGTACGGATGCTCGAACGTCGTCGACGCGGTGATGCCGATACCGAGATGCTCGGTCGCCATTGCGATCGGCGCGGCGAGCTGCAGCGGATCGTTGACGGGGATCTGCGCGGCCTGGTGCAGCGCGTGGTAGTTGCTGCCCTGGTAGACGTCGTAGTAGCCGATCACGTCCGCGATGAAGATCGCGTCGAAGATCCCGCGTTCGAGCACGCGGGCGAGATCGGTCCAGTAGTCGAGATCCTTGTACTGCCACGAACGATCGCGCGGATGCGCCCACAGGCCGGGTGACTGATGGCCGACGCAATTCATTTCGAACGCGTTGAAGCGGATGGTCTTGCTCATCGCGCCGCTCCCGTTTCCGTGCCGGCTTGCGCACCTGCACCGTTGCCGACGCGCCAGACGAACGGTGGCGTGCGTCCGTTGATGACCCAGTCGCCGACGATCCGCGCCTTGTAGACGAGCGGATTGTGCGATGACACCGTGCGCGCGTTGCGCCAGTGACGGTCGAGCGCGGTCGTGCTGCGCGTCGCGGATGCGCCGAGCGCGTCGAACAGGCGCGTCGCCGCGCGCAGCACGAGTTCCGACACGACGAGCTGGCTCTGCGCGGATTCGATTTCGGCGGCGACGTTGGCGGCATGTTCGGCTTCGTCGTCGCCGCCGAAGCGTGCGACGTACGCCTGCTGCAGCGGTTGCGCGGCGCGCAGCGTGAGCGCATCGGCCGCATAGGCCCACGACGCGATTTCGCCGATCACCTGCTGGAGCTGCGCATCGTCGCCGGCGCGCGCGGCGTTGCCGTGGCTGTACACGCGCGTGCGGCCGCGCACGAGCTCGCCCGCGTCGCGCACGATCGCATGGCCGATGCCAGCCAGCGTGGCGACGTGGAACAGCTGGTAGAACGCGGTCTGGTATTTGAAGCGGCGTGCGAAATCGATCACGTGGTCGGCGTCGACCGCCGCATTCTCGAAGCGCGTCGTGCCGCTGCCGGTCGTTTTCTGGCCGAAGCCGTCCCAGTCGTCTTCGAGTATCACGCCGGGCTGCCCGGTGGCGATTGCGACGATCACGTCGCTGCCATCCTCTTCGCGCTGCGCGAACACGTCGATCCAGTCCGCGAACAGGCTGCCGGTGCTGTAGAACTTCCGGCCGTTCAACACGAGCCGGCCGTTCTGCTCCGATACCTTGGTGATCGTCTGGCCGAGCGGAACGTCGCCGGCCTCCGACCACGCATTGCCGACGAGCTGGCCGGTCGCGAAACGATCGAACCACGTCGTGCGCTGCGGCCCGGGCGGCGCGTTCAGCCAGTCCTCGACGAACGCGAAGTGGCCGCGCAACGCTTGCGGCAGATTGGAGTCGGCGGCGGCGAGTTCGGTCAGCAGCCGGAACAGCTGCGGCAGCGACGCGCCGGCGCCGCCGTCACGCACCGGCAGCCGTATCGCGCCGAAGCCGGCGGCCTTGAGCCAGCCGATCGCTTCGTACGGCAGTTCGCGGCGGCGTTCGCGCTCGGCGGTGCCGGCGGCAATCCGGTCGAAGATCGGCCGGAACCGGCTCGCGAGCGCGTCGTAGTCGGTGCCGGTGGACAATTCGGTATCTGCGTGCGACGAAGTCATGCGGGGTTCCTCGTAGGGCGGGGCCGTTTGCACCGGGAGCCCAGTATAGGAAGCACGACGCGCACGTTCCAATAACGGATTCGCAGATCGTTATCGTCGCTGCGCATTATGCGAACGGCACCGTGAAACGTCGACGCCAGGGCGTCGATCGCGACGCCGAAGCGCGGAAGCGGATGCGGTGCCGTGCGATGTCGTTTGTTATCCGAAGGAATATCGTTACGAGAATCGCTCGGTTTGCCGGCCTGCGGCGCGCTGCTAGATTGAGTGCTTTCGTGATTCGACAGGAGAGCCCGATGTCAGATACGAGCGCGACGATTCAGGACCGGCCGGCCGACGCAAGACCGCAGGTGGCCCGCGTGATCGCCGACGACGCGCAGGCGATCGCGGTTGCGCAGGCACTCGCGCAACGGCTGGCCGAAGGGGCGGCCGAGCGGGACCGCGAGCGCCGGCTGCCGCGCGACGAGATCGAATGGTTCTCGCAGTCGGGGCTGTGGGCGATCACGGTGCCGAAGGCCTACGGCGGCGCGGGCGTCTCGAACGTGACGCTCACCGAGGTGATCAAGATCGTCGCGGCGGCCGATGCGTCGCTCGGGCAGTTGCCGCAGAACCACTTCGGGCTGGTCGACGTGATCGCGCTGGCCGGCACCGATGCGCAGAAGCGCCATTTCTTCGCGGAGATCCTGAGCGGCAAGCGCTTCGGCAACGGCTTCTCGGAGAAGGGCACGAAGCACGTGCTCGACCTGAAGACGCGCGTGCGGCGCGACGGCGACGACTATGTCGTCGACGGCACGAAGTTCTATTCGACCGGCGCACTGTTCGCGCATTACGTGCCGGTGCTCGGCCTCGACGATACGCAGCAGGCATGGCTCGCCTACATTCCGCAGCCGACGCCGGGGCTGACCGTGATCGATGACTGGTCGGGCTTCGGGCAGCGCACGACCGCGAGCGGCACGGTGGTGCTGGACAGCGTGCGCGTGCCGGCTTCGCATGTGTTGCACGCGCAGCGCGTGTCGGACGAGCCGACGCTCAACGGCCCGCTGTCGCAGATCATTCAGGCGGCGATCGATGCCGGCATCGCGAAGGCCGCGATCGCCGATACGGAGGCGTTCGTGCGCACGCGCACGCGGCCGTGGGTCGACAGCGGCGTCGAGCGGGCGGCCGACGATCCGTTGATCGTCCGCGAGATCGGCCGTCTGCACATCCAGCTGCATGCGGCGGAAGCGCTGCTCGAACGTGCGGCGCGCACGCTCGACGAGATCGGCGCGCGCGGCACGGTGACCGACGACGATGTCGCGCGTGCATCGGTCGCGGTCGGCGAGGCGAAGGTGTTGACGACCGAGATCGCGCTGCTAGCGGGCGAGAAGCTGTTCGAGCTGGCGGGCACGCAGTCGACGCTCGCCGAACACAATCTCGACCGGCACTGGCGCAATGCGCGCACGCACACGCTGCATGATCCGGTGCGGTGGAAGTATCACCTCGTCGGCAACTACTACCTGAACGGCGTTCGGCCGGCGCGTCACGCGTGGAATTGAATCGGCCGCGAGGCAGCGCGACAGCGCGGCGCGCGCCTTGCGCCGGTGACGCCGGCGCAGAGTAGGAAGCGGCGTCAGGTGATCGTTGTGCGGTTGCCTGACGCGTCGGCCGGCTCCATTACGTCACGCATTACTTCACGCATTCCAGCGCGTACTTCAACCCCGACCCGAGCACCCCGCGCCACACGTCCCACGTGTGCCCGCCATCGACGATGCGCAGTTCGGCCGGGTTCTGCGCGCGGCGCAGCTGCGTGTACAGCACGCTCGATTCGGCCTGGATCGTCAGGTCGTCGTCGCCGGCCGCGATGAACATCGGCACGCGCCAGTTGCGCGCGAAATAGCCGCGCATCAGGGCCGGGTAGTTCAGCTCGTGCCACACGCGCGGGTCGAACTGCCGGTCGCCGAACACGCCGACATAGCGCGCGGCGGAATTGAGCGGCGGCTCGTTCGCGTAGATCGCCGGGCTCAACAGCATCGCGCCGCAGAACAGGCCCGGTTCGAGCAGCGAGAAACGCAGCGCGCCGAAGCCGCCCATCGACACGCCGCCGATCGCGCGGCCCGCGCGCTGGTTCGACACCGCGAAGTGCGCTTCGACTTCCGGCAGCAGGTCGTTCAGGAACGCGCTCTGCATCTTCTCCTTGCGGTCGACGTACCAGTCGGTGCCGCCTTGCGGCATCACGATCACGACGGGCGGGATCTCGCGGCGTTCGATCAGCGTGTCGGCCGTGGCCTGCAGCCGGCCCTGCGTGATCCAGTCGTTTGCATTGCCGGCATTGCCGTGCAGCAGGTACAGCACCGGGTAGCGCGCGCCTTCCGGGTTATAGCCGGGCGGCAGGTAGACCGTGTACGACCAGTCGCGCTTGAGCGACGCCGACCGGAACGCGCGCAGCACGACGCTGCTGCCCGGATTCACCGGCGGTTCCTGGGCGGCCGGCGCCACCGTTGCGGGCGGGACGATCGTGGGCGCGGACGTCGCCGGCGCGGCCGCGGGCCCGCCCGGCGTGGCGTGGGCAGTGGCGATGGAGCCGGCGATCAGGGCGACGGCGAACGGAAGGGCGAGTCGGCGCATGGCGAAGCGTTTCAGGAGAGGCGCCCGCTATCGTAGCAGCGGCGCGTGACGGCGCGGCACGTCATCGCCGCGTACGGAACGGGAACGACAGCCGCGACACCAGCGGCGCATAAAGCTTCGCGACGAGATACAGCAGGCCCATCGCGACGACGTCGGCGGCCAGGCCGAGCGGCACGTCGAGATAGCCTTCGGTCGCCTGGTAGAGCAGCGAGTCGACCGCGAGCGAGATGCCGGTGCCGGCGACGAAGCACAGCAGCCCCTGGCGGCCGATCGTGCCGATCCACGGCATCGCGTGCGCGACCTTCTTCATCCACCCGAGGTGCACGAGCTTGGCCGCGAGCCACGCGATCGCGAGGAAGTTCGCGAGCCGCAGCGCGCCGAGGTTCTGCTTGATCGACGGATCGGTCGGGAACGGCTCGACGCGCAGCCGGTAGTACGCGCCGGCCGCGACGATCGCGAGCGACACGGCCGTCAGCAGCCAGCCCTGGGGTTTCGGCGCGAGCGTCTGGTAGACGGGCTGGCAGCGCGCGATCACGCCGAGCACGAACAGGAACTGCCACGCGAACGGGTTGAAGTCCCACGGCGCGCCTTCGACGGTCGGCAAGAAGCGCGCGACGTGCGGCGCCGCGTACCAGAGCGAGCCGCTGAACGCGAGCATCAGCCACGGCTGGGTGCGCGCGAGCGGCAGCGCGAGCGGGACGAGCAGCGCGAAGAACGCATACATCGGCAGCACCGACGCGAGATACGGCTGGCGGCGGAACAGCAGGATGTCGCGCAGCGCGGCGAGCGGCTTGTGGAGCAGGCCGTCGAGATCGTTGGTCGGCATGTTCGGGCCGTCGATCGAGAACGCGTTCAGCACGGCGGTGATCAGCAGCATCAGGCCGGCCGTCACGAGGAATGCGCGGTAGATCTCGAACGCACGGCGGATGAAACGCTGGCGCGCGGCGGCCTCGTCGTGGCGCTCGGCGAGCGAGTTGTACGCGATGGCGGTCGCGAAACCGCCGAGGAACACGAACACCTCGGCCGCATCGCACAGCGCGTACGCATGCAGCGTCACGCGCGACAGGATGCTGCCGCCGATGTGATCGACGACGATCACCAGCAGCACGAGGCCGCGGAAGAAATCGAGTTCGGCGTAGCGGCCGGCCCGGGCGGCGGCGGTCATCGGGCCGCCTCCCGGCGCGCGCCGCGTGCGCGGCCGGCACCTGCCGCGCATGAATCGGGGTGAAGCATGAATTCGTGAAGAAATGACGAACGGATGCGCATTGTGCCACCGATACGGTGCCGTCCGGGTTTACGCGGATAGCGGGCCGGCCGGCCGCTGCCGATAAGCGTGCTCATGGCATCGGAAAAACAGGGCAGTTGGACGAGCGCAACGCTTTGCTGGCCGCGCCCACGCCCCGATGGACGGGCGGTTTGCGACGTGACACCATTTTGTCCTCGCGGCCGCACACCGCGCAGTCCGCCCTGCGGGCCACCTCTATAAAACAGACCAAACAATCGCCGGGCGAATGGCCTGCCCGGCACCCGGCTCCGGAGATCCGTCATGAAGAAGCACGTCATTTTTGCCGCCGCGCTGGCTGCTTTCGCCGCGCCGGCCTTCGCGCAGGACAGCGTGACGCTGTACGGCCTGATCGACGAGGGCTTCAACTACACGAACAACGTGAGCGTGAACGGGGTCGGAAAAACGAATTACCAGCTCGCGAGCGGCTATGCGCAGGGCAGCCGCTGGGGCCTGAAGGGCAGCGAGGACCTCGGCGGCGGGCTGAAGGCGATCTTCACGCTGGAAAACGGCTTCGACGTGAACAACGGCCGGTTCAACCAGGGCGGCCGGATGTTCGGCCGCCAGGCGTTCGTCGGGCTGAGCGCGTCGCGCTTCGGCACGCTGACCTTCGGCCGCCAGTACGATGCGGTCGTCGACTATCTCGCGCCGCTCACCGCGAACGGCAACTGGGGCGGCACGCTGTTCTCGCACCCGTTCGACAACGACAACACGGACAACTCCTTCCGCGTCAACAACACGGTCAAGTACGCGAGTCCCGACTGGAACGGGCTGTCGTTCGGCGGCACCTACAGCTTCAGCAACAGCACGGGCTTCTCGACCAACCGCCAGTACAGCATCGGCGCGCAGTATTCGCTGGCCGGGCTGCAGGTCGCGGCCGCGTATCTGCAGGCGAACAGCCCGGGCGTCGGCAATGCGGGCGCGATCGCGGCCGACGACGCGAACTTCGTCGCCGACCGCCTGCGGATCTTCGGCGGCGGCATCAACTATACGTTCGGTCCGGCGACGGTCGGCTTCGTCTATACGAAGACCGACGTGAAGAACCCGGTGTCGACCGTCTACCTGCCGGCGTCGACATTCGACGGCCTCGGGCTCACGGCGACCAGGTTCCAGAACTTCGAGATCAACGGCAAGTACCAGCTCACGCCCGATTTCTATCTCGGCGCGCAGTACGTGTATACCGACGGCAAGTTCGACGCCGCGGCCGGTTCGTTCAAGCCGAAATATCACACCGTCGGGCTGATGGCCGACTACAGCCTGTCCAAGCGCACCGACGTCTACCTGCAGGGCGCATGGCAGAAGGTCGCCGGCGACAAGACGGGCACCGCGGCCGACGGCGGCTACGTGGTCGGGACGGACGGTCCGTCGTCGTCGGCGAACCAGTTCGCGGTGCGCGCCGCGATCCGCCACAAGTTCTGATGCGCTTGACCGGTCGGCGCCCGGGGTGGGTTGCCCTGGCGCCGGCCGTCGTCATTGCGCCCGGTGCGCGTCGTCGAGCGTGTGCGCGAGCCAGTCGACGAAGATCCGCACGCGCGGCGCCAGATGCCGGCCGTTCGGAAACACGACCGACACCGGCAGCGGCGCCGCATGCCATTCCGGCAGCACCTCGACCAGCGAGCCGTCTTCCAGCAGCGGCGCGAGCCCGTCGCGCGGCGCCTGGATCAGCCCGAGGCCCGCGAGGCAGCACGCGAGATACGCGTGCGAGCTGTTCACCGCGACCACGCTGCGCATCTTCACGGTCTGCAGCGCGCCGGAATCCATGTCCGCATATTCCCAGTCCAGCTCGCGGCCCGTGCGGCTCGAGAAATAGCCGACCGCGACGTGGTCGGGCAGATCGTCCGGCGAGCGCGGCATGCCGTATCGCGCAAGATACGCGGGCGACGCGCAGTTGATCTGCGCCATCTCGCCGACGCGCCGCGCGACCAGCGACGTGTCGGACAGCACGCCGACCCGCACCGCGCAGTCGATCCCGTCGGCGACGAGATCGACGAAGCGGTCGGTCGTGCTCAGCACGACGCGCAGGTCGGGATAGCGTGCGTGGAAATCCGGCAGCGCCGGAATCACCTTGTCCAGTGCAAAGCGCTCGGGGAGGTCGACGCGGATCAGGCCGCGCGGCGACGCACCGGCTTCGTCGAACAGCGTCTCGGCGTCGTCCAGGTCGGCCAGCAGCCGCGTGCAGCGCTCGTAGTAGGTCGCGCCTTCCGCGGTCAGCGCGACGCGCCGCGTCGTCCGCTGCAACAGGCGCACCTTCAGGTGCTTCTCCAGGTACTGGACGGCATTGCTGACGGTCGGGCGCGGCAATTGCAACTGCTCGGCGGCTTTCGTGAAGCTGCCGAGGTGGGCGACGCGCGCAAAGATGCGCATTGCATGCAGATGGTCCATGCGGGGCGGAAACGTGACGGATCGGGAGGCTCCATTGTTAATCAGCGTCGAATGATTTGGTTGGGCGTTTCGCGTTTATCGCGCGCCGCATTACGCCCAGAATCCCGTTCATTCACTCACCACCGCGAGGAAACGGACATGGACAAGCGTCAACTGGGCCGCACGGGCCCGCAGGTATCGGCGATCGGGCTCGGCTGCATGGGGATGTCGGATCTCTACGGGCCCGCGGATCGCGACGAAAGCATCGCGACGCTGCACGCGGCGCTCGACAACGGGATCACGCTGCTCGATACCGGCGACTTCTACGGGATGGGTGACAACGAGATGCTGATCCGAGACGCGCTGCGCGGCCGCACGCGCGACCAGGTGCTGATCAGCGTGAAGTTCGGCGCGCTGCGCGATCCGGCCGGCGCGTTCGTCGGCTACGACGCGCGGCCGCAGGCGATCCGTAATTTCGTCGCGTATTCGCTGAAGCGGCTCGGCACCGACCACATCGACATCTACCGGCCGGCGCGCGTCGATCCGGCGGTGCCGATCGAAGAGACGGTCGGGGCGATCGCCGATCTCGTGAAGGCCGGCTACGTGCGCCACATCGGCCTGTCGGAGGTCGGGGCCGACACGATCCGCCGCGCGGCGGCCGTCGCGCCGATCGCCGACCTGCAGATCGAATACTCGCTGCTGTCGCGCGGGATCGAGACGGACATCCTGCCGGTGTGCCGCGAACTCGGGATCGGCGTGACGGCCTACGGCGTGCTGTCGCGCGGGCTGCTCGGCGGCGGCTGGAGCGCGGCGCGGCAGGGCGAGTGCGATTTCCGCGCGGCCAGCCCGCGGTTCCAGGGCGAGAACCTCGCGCACAACCTCGCGCTGGTCGACGCGCTGCGCGCGATCGCCGACGAGAAGGGCAGCAACCCGGCGCAGATCGCGATCGCATGGGCGCTGTCGCGCGGCGACGACATCGTGCCGCTGATCGGCGCACGCAAGCGCACGCAACTCCAGGACGCGCTTCAGGCATCTAAATTGCAACTAACGGTCGATGATCTCGCCCGCATCGAAGCGGCGGTTCCCGCCGGGGCGGCTGCCGGCGAGCGTTATCCGGCCGCGCAGATGGCGCACCTCGACAGCGAGCAGGGACGGGGGCCGGCGCACGGTGCCTGAACGGCGCGCATGGCGGTGCGACGGGGCGACGGGGCAACGGGGCGATGAGGCGATGAGGCGATGAGGCGATGAGGCGATGAGGCGATGAGGCGATGAGGCGATGAGGCGATGAGGCGATGGGTGGCGGGGTAGCGGGGTGACAGGCCCCGCCGGGCGGGCCCGAGCCAGCCTCAGGCAAAGCCAGATGGCCGACGGCGTGACGGTGGTTCACCATCGGCGCCGTATTCAACCGGACCGAACCCCCGCCATGCAAACGCATACGCTCACGATCATCGTGCTGGTCTTTCTGCTCGCCGGCGCGGTCAAGGGCATGATCGGCCTCGGGCTGCCGACGATCGCGATGGGGCTGCTGACGCTCGCGATGTCGCCGTCAGCCGCCGCGAGCCTGCTGCTCGTGCCGTCGTTCATCACCAACGTGTGGCAGTTGTGGCTCGGCCCGTCGTTCGGGCCATTGCTGCGGCGTTTGTGGCCGCTGCTCGCCGGGCTGACGCTCGGCACGCTGACGGGCGGGCTGCCCGCGCTCGCGGCCGGCAGCGCGTGGACCCGTGCGGCACTCGGCATCGTGCTGGTCGCATACGGCGGCTGGGGGCTCGCCGCCGCGCGGCTGCCCGCGCCGGGCCGTCACGAAAAGTGGCTGTCGGCCGCGGTTGGCTACCTGACGGGCGTCGTGACGGCCGCGACCGGCGTGTTCGTCGTGCCGGCCGTGCCGTACCTGCAGGCGCTGCGCCTGTCGAAGGACGACCTGATCCAGGCGCTCGGGTTGTCGTTTACCGCGTCGACGATCACGCTCGGCCTGCAGTTGCGCGTGACGGGCGCGCTGCAGACGGTCGATCTCGGCGTATCGGCGCTGGCACTCGTGCCGGCGCTCGCGGGGATGATCGGCGGGCAGTACGCGCGACGCGTGATGAGCGAGAAGGCGTTCAAGCGCTGCTTCTTCGTCGGGATGATCGCGCTCGGCGCCTATATGGCCGTGTCGGGGCTGCGGTAAGCAGTGACGGCCGGCAGCGTCACAGCTGCGCCTCGATCGCGGCCTTGTCGATCACCGACCAGACCTGCCGGATCCTTCCGTCGTGAAATTCGTAGAAGACGTTTTCGGCGAACGTGACGCGCGTGCCGTCGACGGCGAGCCCCATGAAGGTCCCTTTCGGCGCACAGGCGAAGCGCAGCCGGCATGCGATGCGCGGCGGTTCGCACACGAGCAGCCGGACCTCGAAATGGAGATCCGGAATGTCGCGGAAATCCTGCTCCAGCATCGCCCGATAGCCGGCCAGGCCGAGCGGCCGGTCGTTGTGGATCACGTTGTCGGCGACGTACCGGCCGAGCGCCGGCCAGTCCTGCCGGTTCAGGCAGTCGATGTAGGCGCGATAGTGCATCGCGAGTTCGGGTCCGGTCATGGCTGCGATGTCTCCTCGGGTATCGCCACGCTGTTGCGGCGCGCGCGACGTTCAGCGTGGCGGCATGTCGCCCGACAGATACGACACGAACGCCTGCGTGTATTTCGGCAACGCATCGAACGAGCGCGCGCAGAGCGTCAGCTTGCGGTGGCTCCACGCATCGGACAGCTCGACGAGCCGCACGTCCATCGTCTGCATCGCGCGTTCGGCCGCATGGCGCGACACGATGCCGATCCCCACGCCGCTTGCGATCACGCGGCAGATCGCATCGAAACTCTTCAGTTGCACACGGTAGCGGATACGCTTGCCGAGCGCACGCGCCTGGTCCGCCAGATGGACCTGCAGCGCGCTGCCGTCGGTCAGCCCGATGAAGTCCGCGTCGGCGATCTCGTCGAACGCGACCTTGTCGCGCGCGGCGAGCAGATGACCGGCCGGCACGACCGCGATCAGCCAGTCCTCTCTGAACGGCTTCTGTTCGAGCCCGCCGAGTCCGACCGAATCGGCGACGATGCCGACCTCGGCCGTCCTGTTGCGGATCGCATGCACGATTTCCTGGCTCGAGCGCTCCTCGACGCTGATCGACAGTTTCGGGTGAAGCGGCAGATACGCGGCGAGCGCGTCGGGCAGGTATTCGCTCAGCGACGCCGTGTTGCACAGCAGCCGGATATGCCCGCGCAGCCCCTGGCCGTATTGCTGCAGCTCGCCGCGCATGTGGTCGATCTGCTGCAGCACCGTGCGCGCGTGGTGCTCGAGCGCGCGGCCGGCGTCGGTTACCTGCGCGCCCGACTTGGTCCGGTGCAGCAGCGGCACGCCGAGCTCGTCCTCCATCCCGCGGATCCGCTCGCTGGCGGCCTGCAGCGTGATGTGGGTGCGCTCGGCGCCGCCCGTGATCGTGCCGGCCTCGCAGATGTTCAGGAAGAGCCGCAGGTCGGTCAGGTCGAAGCGCATGATCGGTGGGGGCGCGTAAGGATGGGTATGGCCGATAAGTTAGCAGGAACCGCCGCACCGGTCTCAGGCTGGGCCTGAGGCCCCGTTCGCCGGTTCCGCATTTTCGGGGCGGGATCGATGCCGGATCATGGCCGCATATCAACCGGGGGAGACTGTCATGCGGGTCGATTCGTCGTGGGGCGTGTCGTTCAAGATCGCGCTGCACGTGCTGTTCCTCTGCATCGGCATCGCGTGGGCCTGCGCGGAGCTGGTCGACTGGCTGCGTTGAGCGGGCGGGCGGTGCGGGCCGCATTGGCTCGCCGGCGCGCTCACGCGCGCAATGAAAGCCGTTCGAAATAATCGGCGCATCGCGAAATTTCTTCCGAATCGCCCGTCCAATACCGTCAAGTTTTTCCGAATCCGACCGTATTCCCGGTAACAAGTGTTTGCCGGCACCCGGTTCGTGATCGTTTGTCATCATTGTTTGCATCCGGTTACACGTCGCCCGTTCCGTTTTTGAGATGCTTGAAAGATTGTCAAACCGGAGTCGATCGTCCATGAAACAGCGCGAGATTTGCCGCAAGTCGGCGTGGCTGTCCGGCCTGGCCGCGGTGCTCGTCATGGCCGGTTGCGCCAGTACGCCGTCCGTCCCGCCGAGCGATACGCTGGCGGGCTCGACGTCGGGCCAGCCCGCCGCCGCGCCGGCGGCGCCGCCGGCGCCCATTCTCGTCGCGCAGAAGTACGTGGTGAAACGCGGCGACACGCTGTCGGGCATCGCGTCCGCCAACGACTGCAGCGTCGCCGACCTGCGGACCTGGAACAAGCTCGACGGGCGCGGCAGGCTGCGCATGGGGCAGGTGCTGCGCATCGTCCGGCAGCAGCCGCTGCAGGCGCCGGGCGCGTCGGCCAGCGCGCAGGCGGCCGCACCGGCCGCCGCGAGCAATGCGGCGGGCGCCGCGCAGGCGAGCGCATCGACGGCGAGCGACCGGCAGGTCGTGAAGGAGACCCGGCGCCATGCGGGCGCGGTGGCGCTCAGATGGCCCGCGCAGGGCAAGATCGTCGACGCATTCAAGCCGGGGCAGAACCGCGGCATCCAGATCGCCGGCCGGCCGGGCGACCCGGTTCGTGCGGCCGCCGACGGCCGCGTGATGTACGCGGGCACCGGCCTGAACGATTACGGCACCTTGATCATCGTCCAGCACAACGCCGATTTCCTCACGGCCTATGCGCACAACCGCAAGCTGCTCGTGAAGACCGGCGACATCGTGCGCCAGGGCGACGAGATCGCCGAGATGGGCGACCTCGACAACTCGCGTGTCGCGCTGCTGTTCGAGGTGCGGCGTGACGGCAAGCCCGTCAATCCGATGCCGTACCTGCCTTCGTCGCAAGGCTGACGCGAGCGGCGCGCGCTGCTACGCTAGGGTCTGTTCATGTGAGTCCCGCCGCATGCGGGGCCGACGGACGTCTTCGGGGATGCGCGGCGAATGCCGTCGCGAGCCGGCCGTCGGCGTGAACACGCGCGCATCGCCGCTGCGCGCGTGCGTTGCTCCGTGCCACCGTTTCCGACCGAACAGCCTTCATCCATGGAACACTCTCCGACACGCCGCTCGCTGTTGCTCGCCGCCGTCGCCGCGCCGTTCGTCGCCGCCTGCTCGTCGGCACCCGTCGCCGACCAGGGGCGCGCCCACGTCGCCCAGGCCGAACTCGCCGCGCTCGAAAAAGCGTCGAACGGCCGGCTCGGCGTCGCCGCACTCGATACGTCGAACGGCACGCGCATCGCGCATCACGCGCGCGAGCGCTTCCCGCTGTGCGGCACCTATGCGGTCGTCGCCGCCGCCGCGATACTCGCGCGCGGTTCGCTCGACGCATCGCTGCTGCCGCGCCGCATCCTGTATCGCCGCTACGAGGTCGTGGCCGGGTCGCCGGTGACGGAAAGCCATGTGGATACGGGGATGACGATCGCGCAGCTCTGCACCGCGCTGCTGCAGTCGGGCGACAAGGGCGCGGGGAACCTGTTGATGGGCGTGCTCGGCGGTCCGCAGGCCGTCACGTCGTTCGCGCATGAAAGCGGCGACACCGCGTTCCGGCTCGACCGCTGGGAACCCGAACTGAACCAGGCCGCGCCCGGCGACGAGCGCGATACGTCGACGCCGGTCGCGATGGTCGACATGCTGCAGCGGCTGCTGCTCGGCGACACGCTGCGCGAGCCGCAGCGTGCGCAGCTCACCGAATGGATGACCGGCGGCGCGACCGGAATCGCGGCCGGCGTGCCGCCCGGCTGGCGCAGTGCCGGCAAAACCGGCACCGGCGGCTACGGCACGACGACCGACGTCGCGGTGCTGTGGCCGCCATCGCGCGCGCCGATCGTGCTGGCCGTGTCGTTCACGCAGCCGCGTGCCGACGCGGCGGCACGCGCGGACGTCGTCGCGTCGGCGGCGCGTATCGCGGCGGGTGCGCTCGTTCCCACCGCCTGAGCGCGGCGGCACGCGCGGACGTCGTCGCGTCGGCGTCACGCATCGCGGCGGGCGCGCTAGTTCCTACGACCTGAGCGCCCGGCGCACCTCGCGTAAAGCCCGCGTTTGGCTTATCGTGTCGATCAGCGCGCGCCGATGTCGACGCGCGGTCCTGCCGCGCCGTCGTCCGGCGCGGTCGATCCGCGATCCGCGGTCCGTTTACCCGCCTTACCCGCTTCGTCATGCGCCGACTTCCGCCCCTGCACGCGCTGCAGATCTTCTCGACCGTGGCTCGCCACCGCAGCTTCACGCGCGCGGCCGAGCAGCTGTGCCTCACGCAGGGCGCGGTGAGCCGGCAGATCCTGACACTCGAAGCGCACTACGGCTTTCCGTTGTTCAAGCGGCACGCGAAGGGCCTCACGCTGACGGCGGAGGGCGAGCAATTGCTGCCGGTCGTCAACGAGAGCTTCGCGCGGATCGAGGACATCTCGATGAAGCTCACGCGGCAGCGCACCGATCTCGCGCTGAAGGTGCCGACCTGCGTGATGCGCTGGATGCTGCCGCGCATCATGCGCTTCCAGGGCGAGCATCCCGATCTCCACGTGCAGATCACGACCGCGTGGCAGCACGTCGTCGATTTCTCGGCCGAGCCGTTCGATGCGGCGGTCGTCTATGGCACGTCGCCGGGCGCGGGCGTGTTCGCGCTGCCGCTGTTCGACGAGCGGCTGACGCCGGTGTGCGCACCCGAGCTGCGGTACGCGACGCCGCTCG
This sequence comes from Burkholderia sp. Bp8984, assembly GCF_003853755.1. Lineage (NCBI taxonomy): Bacteria > Pseudomonadati > Pseudomonadota > Betaproteobacteria > Burkholderiales > Burkholderiaceae > Burkholderia > Burkholderia sp. Bp8984. The sequence goes on along the minus strand of NZ_QTQN01000007.1, from coordinate 35,056 downwards.
ATGCGGTTGGCGATCTCGCGCGCCATACGCTGCTGCATCCGACGCGCGACCATCGCGACTGGCGCGCGTGGCTCGATTACGCGGGTGAGCGTGCCGTCGACGCGGAGCGCGGGCCGACCTTCGACACGCTCGATCTCGCGACGAACGCGGCGATGCAGGGCTTCGGCGTCGCGATCGGCGACGTGACGCTCGTCGACGACGACGTCAGCGCGCGCCGGCTCGAACGGCCGTTCGACATCGTGCTCGAGACCGGCGCCCGCTATTTCTTCGTCTATCCCGAGAGCATCGGCAGCCAGCAGAAGATTCGCGCGTTCAGCGACTGGATCGCCAGCCATCGCGACTGACGCGCCACGCGACGCCGGCGGCGCGTGTTGCTTACTGATAGGTGACGACGGCGATCATCGGCGCATGCGCGTTGCCCGGGCGGTCCGGTAAAACGATTGCGCGCGACGCCTGCGTAAAGGTCGTGGTCTTGATCGTGCGCAGGCTGGCCGCGTCGACGAACGCGACCTGTCCGGTCGCCGGACGCGGGCAGTCGGTGCGCACGTGGGCATGCGCGATATCGGCGGTGTCGAGCGCGAACGAGCACGGCGGCTCGACGATCATGCCGGTGAAGTGGATGATGCCGGACGCGCCGGCGGCAAATGACGAGGACGAGGCCAGAAGCGCGGCAGCCAGGGCAAACGAGGCGGCAAACAGGCGATGCTTCATGACAGGCTCCAGAGAGGAAGCGCGTCGCAGCGGGGCCGCTCGAATGGCAGTCCGTCAACGCTGCGGTGCTGTATGCGTAAACGGCAAATCCATCGGACCTCTTGAATGAAAAGACGGAAATAACGGCAATAAGCAAATGACGCCGTATTCCTTCAATCAATTTATCTCAAATTTGTGCGGTCGCAAGTCAGGGTATTGCCGGTGGCATAAGCTTGCGGAAGGAGCGTCAATGGATGCGGCATTTGCCGGTAAATCGTTGAGGATTCAACGATTCGAGGCGGGCGCGAATTGAGGTGTGCAAAAAGAAAAACGGCCGCTCGTGTGAACGAGCGGCCGTTGTGCACCGACGCGGGCGATGCGGCGGTCAGCCCGCGCGCTTGCGCACCGCGCCGACGATCACGAGCAGCACGATCGCGCCGATGATCGACGCGATCCAGCCCGCGCCCTGGCCCGGCGCATACCAGCCGGCAGCGCGGCCGATGTAGCCCGCGACGAGCGAGCCGACGATGCCGAGCACGATGGTCATCAGGATACCCATCTTGTCGTCGCCGGGCTTGAGCGCACGGGCGAGGAGGCCGACGATGAGCCCGACCACCAGGGTTTCGATGAATTGCAGCATGAACGCCTCCCTATAGCTGTTGAGCTGTTGACGAAAGGACATGGACCCGCGCGGCGCGCGAGGGTTCCATTCGGTGGCGCGTCGGCGCGCTGGCGCACCGACGCACGGGGTGCCGAGTATCGCACGCCCGCGCGTCGCGCACATGTCAGGCGACCGGATCGAGCCGGCGGTACCCTTCTGTCGCGCGCAGCAGCGTGCGCGTGTAGTCGCGTGCCACCTGCCCGGCGCGCACGTCCTCGATCCGCAGCTGTTCGACGATCTCGCCATGCTGCATCACCGCGACGCGCTGGCACAGAAAGCCGATCACCGCGAGGTTGTGGCTGACGAGGATCATCGTCAGGTTGCGTTCGCGATGCAGGCGGCGCAGCAGGTTCAGGATCTCCGCCTGCACCGACACGTCGAGCGCGGAGGTCGGCTCGTCGAGCAGCAGCACGCGCGGCTCGACGATCAGCGCGCGCGCGATCGCGACACGCTGGCGCTGGCCGCCCGACAGCTGGTGCGGATAGCGGAAGCGGAACGCCGGGCCGAGCCCGACTTCGGACAGCGCGCGGGCGATGCGCGCGTCGGCGTCGTCGATCCCGTGGATCGACAGCGGCTCGCGCAGCGTCTGGTCGACCGTGAAGCGCGGATGCAGCGACGCGTACGGATCCTGGAACACCATCTGCACTTGGCGGCGGAATGCGCGGTCGGGCGTGCCGCCGACGGGCCGGCCGTCGATCGACAGGCTGCCGCCCGCGAGCGGCACGAGGCCGGTCAGCGCACGCAGCAGCGTCGACTTGCCGGAGCCCGATTCGCCGACGAGGCCGAACACTTCGCCGTCGCGCACCGCGAAGCTCGCATCGCGCACGGCGTCGACATGGCCCGTGCGGGTCGGAAAACGGATCGAGGCGTGATCGACGTCGATCATGGTGCGGACTCCTGTTGTGCCGTCGCCGCGCCGGCAGGCGAAACGGTATCGAGCCATGCCGGATCGCGCCGCAGCACCGGCAGTTCGTCGGGCGGGTTCGCGAGCGGCGGGTTCGCCGCGAGCAGCCCGCGTGTGTAGGGATGCGTGGCGTTGCGCAGGTCGCGCGCGGCGCAGGTTTCGACGACGCGGCCCGCATACATCACCGCGACGCGATCGCAGAACGACATCACGAGCGGCAGGTCGTGGCTGATGAACATCAGCCCCGTGCCGTGCCGCGCGATCATCGCGTCGAGCACCGCGAGCACCTGCATCGATACCGCGACGTCGAGCGCGGAGGTCGGTTCGTCGGCGATCAACAGACGCGGACCGGTCGACACCATCATCGCGATCATCACGCGCTGGCCCATGCCGCCCGACAGCTCGTGCGGATACGCATCGGCGACGCGCGCCGGATCGCGGATCTGCACGGCCGCGAGCGCATCGACGATCCGTTCGCGCAGCGCGCGGCCGCGCAGCCCCGGCTCATACAGCCGGAATGCTTCGCCCATCTGCTTCGCGACCGTCATCACCGGGTTCAGCGAATACTTCGGATCCTGCAGGATCATCCCCATCTGGCTGCCGCACAGGCGCCGGCGTTCGCTCGCCGACATCGCGAGCAGGTCGTGGCCCGCGAAGCGCATCGTGCGGGCCGACCAGCGCGCGGCTTCGGGCAGCAGGCCGAGCAGCGCGCGGCCCGTCAGCGATTTGCCGGAGCCCGATTCGCCGACGATGCCGAGCCGTTCGCCGGGCGCGAGCGTCAGCGACAGGTCGCGCACCGCGTCGGACACGACGCCGTCGTGTCCGCGAAACCCGATCTTCAGGCCGTCGATCTCGCAGAGCGGCGCGGCGGCGTTGACGGAATTCAGTGACATGTCACGCTCCATGACGCGGATCGAAGACGTCGCGCAGCCCGTCGCCGAGCAGGTTGAACGCGAGGCTGACGAGCAGGATCGCCGCGCCGGGCAGCGTCGCGACCCACCACGCGTCGAGCAGCACGTTGCGGCCGGACGCGACCATGAAGCCCCATTCGGGGCTCGGCGGCTGCGCGCCGAGGCCGAGGAAGCCGAGGCCCGCGACGGTCAGGATGATGCCGGCCATGTCGAGCGTCGCGCGCACGATCACCGACGACATGCACAGCGGCACGATGTAGCGTAGCAGGATCCGCGGGCCCGATGCGCCCTGCAGGCGCGCCGCGTGGATGTAGTCGGCCTGCGCGATGCGGATCGTCTCCGCGCGCGCGAGCCGCGCATAGGCGGGCCACGCGGTGATCGAGATCGCGACGACCGCGTTGATCACGCCGGGCCCGAGCGCGGCCGCGAACGCGAGCGCGAGCACGATCTTCGGGAACGCGAGGGCGATGTCGGTAATGCGCATCAGCACGCTGTCGACGAAACCGCCGCAATAGCCGGCCGTCGTGCCGATCGCGAGGCCGATCGGCACGACGATCACGACCACGAGCAGCGCGATGCCGAGCGTGAGGCGCGAGCCGTCGATCAGCCGCGAGAGGATGTCGCGGCCGAGCTGGTCGGTGCCGAGCCAGTGCGACGGCGAGCCGGGCGGCAGCAGGCGGTCGGACAGCACCTGGCGCAGCGGATCGTGCGGCATGATCAGCGGGCCGACGATCGCGACGACGATCAGCGCGACCAGGATCGCGAGCCCGAACAGGTTGAGCGGATTGGCGGCGAAGCGGCGCCAGCGGCGATACGCGAGGCCGAACGCGGCCTGCGCGCGCGACGCGGGCGCATCGGAAAGCAGCCACGCGCGCAGCGTGAGACGCTCGGCATTCATGGTCGGGACACCTTCGGCATGGACGGGAAAGGAAGCAGGGCGGCAGCAGTCATGTCGCGGCAGCCCTCAGCGCGCACGCGGATCGAACACGCGGTACAGCGCGTCGGTCAGCAGGTTGACGGTGATGAACATCGCGCCGATCACGAGCGTCGCGCCGAGCACCGCGTTCATGTCGGCGTTCAGCAGCGCACCCGTCAGGTACGAGCCGAGCCCGGGCCACGCGAACACGATCTCGGTCAGCACCGAGCCTTCGAGCAGGTTGCTGTACGTGAGCGCGATCACGGTCAGGAGCGGCACCGCGATGTTCCCGAACGCGTGCCGCCAGATCACGCGGCGCTCGGACAGGCCTTTCGCGCGCGCGGTGACGATGTATTCCTGGCTCAGCTGGTCGAGCATGAACGAGCGCGTCATCCGGCTCAGGTACGCGACCGAGTAGTAGCCGAGGATCGCGGCCGGCAGCGCGATGTGCGACACCGCGTTGCGGAACACGTCCCACTCGCCCGCGAGCGCCGCGTCGATCAGCAGGCTGCCCGTGCGCGGGTCGACCATCCCGTCGTACACGGGATCGAGCCGGCCGGGGCCGCCGACCCAGTGCAGCCGCGCATAGAACAGCAGCAGCCCCATCAGCCCGAGCCAGAACACCGGCACCGAATTGCCGATCAGGCCGACGAAGCGCGCGACGTGGTCGATCGGCCGGTTGTGCTTCACCGCGGCCGCGACGCCGAGCGGCACGCCGATCGCGATGCCGATCAGCGTCGCGATCGTCGCGAGTTCGAGCGTGGCGGGGAACACGCGCCTGATGTCGTCGAGCACCGGGTTCGACGTCAGCAGCGACATGCCGAGATCGCCGTGCAGCACGTCGCGCGCGTAGATCATGAACTGCGTGACGAGCGGCTTGTCGAGGCCCAGCGCGATGCGCTCGGCCGCGTACGCCTCGGCCGACGCGCGATCGCCGAGGATCGCGAGCACGGGATCGATCGGCACCTTGCGGCCGATCACGAACGTCAGCGCGAGCAACCCCGCGAACGTGACGGCGAGCGTGAGCGCCCAGCGCAGCACGCGCAGCGCCCAGCGTACGGCCGGGCGGCGCGCGGGCAGCGTGCGCAGTGCTTCGAGGGAGGAGACGGGAGTCGACATGCGGCGAATCTTATTGCTTCTTCAGGTTACGGTACGACACGAGATCGTTGATCGGTCCGACTTCGAGCCCGCTCACGCCGGGCCGCGTCGCGACCTGCGCGACTTTCTCGAACATGATCACGAACGGCGAGCGCGCGAGCAGGTCCTTCTGCATCGCCTGATACCGTTGCGCGCGTTGCGCGGCGGTCGGCTCGGCGAGCGCGGCGTCGGTCTCCTTCGTCAGTTGCGGAATGTCCCAGCTGTTGCGCCAGGCCAGCATTTTATAGCTCGACTTGTCGGAGTTGTCGGGGTTCCATGCGAAACCCTGCGCATTGCTGTGCGGGTCGATGTAGTCGGCCGACCACTCGCCGATATAGATGTCGTGCTGGCGCGCACGGTATTTCGCGAGCGTCTGCTTGTTGTCGCCGGGAATCAGCTGCACCTTGACGCCCGCCTGCGCGAAGTTCGCCTGCACGGCCTGCGCGATCTCCGTATACGGATAGTCGTTGCGCACGTCCATCGTCACCGAGAAGCCGTTCGGCACGCCGGCCTTCGCAAGCAGCGCCTTCGCCTTCGCGACGTCGAGCTTGTACGGGTTCGCCTTCAGCGTGCCGAGGAAGCCTTCGGGCAGGAAGGTCTGGTGCACCTTGTAAGTCGTCTTCACGACGTTGGTCTGGATGCCGGAATAATCGATCAGCCACTTCAGCGCTTCCTGCACGTCGGGCTTCGCGAGCGTCGGGTTCTTCGTGTTCAGGCCGAGATAGAGCAGCGTCGCCTGCGGCGAGGCCATCACCTTCGCCTTGCCGGATTTCACGACCGACGCGAGATCGTCGGGGCTCAGGTCGCGCGCCGCGTCGACGTCGCCGTTTTCCAGCAGCAGGCGCTGGCTCGCCGCTTCGGGCACGTGGCGCAGCACGATGCGCTTCATCGCGAGCGGCAGCCGGTAGCCGTCGAAGCGCTGCAGCACGATGCTGTCGCCGGCCGCCCACTTGACCAGCTTGTATGCGCCGGAGCCGGCCTCGTTGGTCTTCAGCCATGCGTTGCCGAAGTCGTCGCCCTGCTGGTGCGACAGCAGCAGCTTCCTGTCGAGCACCGACGCGGGCCACGAGCCGAGCACGTTCAGCACGAAGGTCGGCGCGTATTTGTGGTCGGTCGTGATCGACACCGTCTGGTCGTCGAGTTTCTTCACGTTCGCGACGACGTTCGCCTTCGTGAGGCCGATGCCGGTCAGCACGGCGGCCGGGCCCTTGTCGAGCAGCACCGCGCGCTGGATCGACCAGGCGACGTCGTCGGCCGTCAGCGGGTTGCCCGAGTGGAACTTGAGGCCCGGGCGCAGCTTGAACGTATAGGTCAGCCCGTCGGGGCTCACCGTCCACGACTGCGCGACGTCGCCGTTGAATTTCGACGGATCGCGCAGGTCGACGCGCACGAGCCGGTCGTACGTGTTAGCGACGTATTCCTCCGGCACCAGCTCGTAGATCTCGCCGGGATCGAGTGTCGTGAATTCGTCGAGCAGCGTGGCCATCACGAACATGTCCTTCGGCGTTTCCGCGCGTGCGGCGGCAAGCGGAACGGCGGCGAGCACGGACGCGGCGGCCAGCGCCGCGACGAGCCGGGAGGTCAGGGGCTTCATGTGCGTTTCTCCATGTGTCGTTGAAGTCGTTGAAGTCGTTGAACGTGAACGGTGAAGGGAACGTGCAGTGTCGTTACATCAGGCGCCACGGGCCGCTCGCGGCGTTGTCGATCTGCGGCAACGCATGCGAACCGGGCAGCTCGTAGTGCCACCACTCGCTGTCGATATGCGCGAAGCCGGCCGCGTGCATCACGCCGAGCAGCAGCAGCCGGTTGCGTTGCACGGCTTCGGGCAGCCCCGCGTGGAAGTGGCCCGACGCGGCCACCATCTCGTCGAAGCCGGTGCCCATGTCGACCGCCTCGCCGTTCGCGTCGACGAGTGTCAGGTCGAGCGCGGTGCCGCGGCTGTGGTTCGAGCCGCGGCCGAGATCGGCGACGAAGTTCGGGTCGGGCAGGAAATCCCACAGCACCTGCTGCGCCTGCGGCGGCCGGTACGCATCGTAGACGCGCAGCGTGAAGCCGGCCTGCGCGGCGACGTCGACCGCGCGGCGCAGCGCGGCTTCGGCGGGCTCGAGCAGCAGGCAGTGCGCGCGGCGGTAGATCGCCTTGCCGGTCAGGTTGCGCTCGGTCGCGTAGACGAGATCGATCTCGACGCGATGCGTGGCGGGTGTGATTTCGACGAGGCGGGGTGGGTTCATCGGCAGTCGGGGCGCTCAGGATTCGAATTGGTCGAACGTGCGCTGCAGTTCGCGGTTGCGCGCGACGCGCCGGTCGATCGCGGGACCGAGGCGGTCGACCACGGCGGTGATCAGCAGGTTGAACAGGCAGGTGAGCGGCGCGAGCGAATCCCAGAACTGGCCGACGTCGGTCTTTACCTGCAGCAGGTCGGCCGGCCATTCACGCGCCCATGGGCAATAGAGATCGGTGACCAGCGCGAACGGCTGGCCGCGCTCGGCGGCCGCCTGGCAATAGCGGCGCGCGCTGCGCGAATAGGCACGCGTATCGGTGACGATGCAGTACGGCCGCTCGAATTCGGAGTTCAGCGAATCGACGTACGAGCCCGACTGGCCGTCGGAATAGAACACGCGAGGGCGCAGGTATTCGAGATAGCTGCTGAACGCATTGCTGATGCCGCGGGTCGACTGGATGCCGAGGATGAACACGGCGTCGGCATGCGCGATCCGGTCCGCGACCTGCGCGAACACGGGTTCTTCGGCGAGCCGGTAGACGTGGCGGATCGCGTCGAGTTCGCGATCGAGCGACGATGCCAGCGTGCCGTCGCCGCGGGTGCCGTCGCCGTCGCTCACGTGTGTGCCGGCGGCGCGGCGATATTCGTCGAGGCGATCGGTAATCATCCACGGGCGATCGCTGCCGCCGCGCAGTTCGCGTTTCAGATCGTCGAGGTTCCGGTAGCCGATGCTGCGCAGGAAGCGCCCGACCGAGATGCCGCTGGTGCCGGCCTGCTGAGCGATCTGGTCGGCGGTTTCGAGCCCGAGACGGTCGAGATTCGCGAGCATGTAGCTCGCGATGCGCTTCGCGGTCGGCGTCAGCTCGGCAAAGCGGGATTCGACGGTATGGGCGAACGCGCAGGTCATCGGTATGTTAGATGTTTGTCATCGGATGATTCGGTGTCATCCATCTAACAAAACCAAAATCATTCGCGCCAGCGGATAAAAACTATGGTTTGGCGGAGGGTGATAGGGTCGGGTACGCGTCCCCGACGGCAATGTCGCGATGCGTAATCACGCAGATTATTTCTGACAGAGATATTTTACGCTTATGTCTGTCAGCAATAATTTGCGTTTATGTCTGTCAGAGATATACTGCATTTATTGCCTACTGGACCCGAGCCGTGGATTTCATCGTCAATACGCCCGCGCAACTGGGCGAAATCCTGTCGTCCGCGCGTCAGGCCAAGGGGCTGACGCAAGCCGAGGCGGCGGCGCGCATCGGCGTCGGCCAGTCGCGCCTGTCGTCGCTCGAGACCACGCGCACCGCCAGCCTGTCGCTCAGCCAATTGCTCGAACTGACCGCGCTGTACGGTCTCGAGCTCAGCGTCCGCACAAAGGACGGGCGTGACGCTGCCGACATCGACTGGTAAGCGATGGGGCGCAACTCGCACACCCGCGCGCTGTCGATCTGGGCCAACGGCCAGCGGGTCGGGACATGGCGGATTCCGGCGCGCGGCGACATGGAGTTGCGGTACGACGCCGGCTGGAAGCAGTCCGCCGCGGGCCGCCCATTGTCGCTGTCGCTGCCGTTCGGCGTCGGCGATACGCCGTTGCGCGGCGAGCGTGTGAACCACTACTTCGACAATCTGCTGCCGGACAGCGACGCCATTCGTCGCCGGCTGGCATCCCGGTTCGGCACGGCGACGATCGAGCCGTTCGATCTGCTCGCCGCGCTCGGCCGCGACTGCGTCGGCGCGGTGCAACTGCTCGGCGAGGACGAGGCACCCGTCGGCCATGATCGCATCGACGGTACGCCGTTGTCGGACGACGAGGTGGCGCGCGTGCTCGATCAGGCGAGCGGGGTGGCAGGTGGCGCACAGGACGACGACGACTTCCGCCTGTCGCTCGCCGGCGCGCAGGAAAAGACCGCGCTGCTGTTTCACGAAGGGCGATGGATGCGCCCGCATGGCGCGACACCGACGACGCATATCCTCAAGCTGCCGCTCGGGCTGGTCGGCAACAAGCGTGCGGATCTCACCGCTTCCGTCGAAAACGAGTGGCTGTGTCTCGCGATCCTGCGCGCGTACGGCCTGCCGACGGCCGATGCCGAAATCGTGCGTTTCGGCGAGCACAAGGTGCTGTCGGTCGCGCGTTTCGATCGTGCGCTGCATCGCGAAGGCGGATGGTTGTTGCGCTTGCCGCAGGAGGATTTCTGCCAGGCGCTCGGTGTGCCGCCGCATCTGAAATACGAATCGCAGGGCGGCCCCGGCGTGCCGGATCTGGCCGCCATCCTGCGCCGGTCGGAAACGGCGCAGGCTGACCTCGACACGCTGTTTGCCGCGCTGATCGTGTTCTGGATGCTCGCAGCACCGGACGGGCATGCGAAGAACTTCAGCCTGCGCCTGCTGCCGGGCGGTCGGTTCCGGTTGACGCCGCTCTACGACGTGATGTCGATCTGGCCGGTCGAGGGCGACGGCGCGAACCAGTGGTCGTGGCACAAGGCCAAACTCGCGATGGCCGTGCACGGCAAGCGCAAGCACTACGCGATGCGCGACATCACGCGCCGGCACTTCAGCGCAATGGCCGAACACTGTCTGCTCGGCGATATCGCGACGCCGATCATCGAACGGCTGGTCGCCGCGACGCCGCACGTGATCGAGTCGGTCGGCGCGACGCTGCCGGCCGGGTTTCCGGCGCGGATCGCCGAACGCATTCTGGGCGGATTGCGGTTCGCCGCCGAACGTCTCGCCGAAACACCGCGCGCCTGACGTCGGGCGGCGAACCGCCTACGCGTCGTCCACTGCCTACTGCTGCATGTCCGGCGCCTCGCGCAGCCGCCAGATCGCGTTGCACTGCTGGCCGCCGAGGCTCGTCGAGCGCAGCGTGATGACGGTGCCGGCCGAGATCCGATACCAGAAATGGGTCATCAGATCAGGGCCCTTGTGCTGCGCCTGCCCATCGATCAGCACCTCGCATCGCAGCGGCGACGGCGAGCCGGACGGGTGCGTGATGTACACGTTCAGCCGCGCGATGTCGCGGGTCGCAGTCAACACGATCTCGTGGTTCCCGCTGCCGACGAGCATCGTGCCGCCCGGTTCGTCGAGCGCCTGCAGGTACGCGCCCGCGCTGCCCTCGATCGCGGCGGAGTTGACGGTCAGCCCGGCCGAACGCACGTATTCGGTCGCGGCGATGCGGGCGGCGGCCGTGTCGGACGGTGCCGGCGTGCCGTCCGACAGCGCGAACGGCATGCCGTCGCGCAATGCGGCGTCGACGTGGTTCGCGTAGTAGCGCCAGCGATCGAAGAAACGGATGTCGCCGGTCATGTGCAGCGCGCGGATCGGTTCGCCCTGATAGCGCAACGTCGTGGCGCCGTTGCTCGGGTCGAACGATTCGTGAATGCCGTTCTTGCTGACGAAGTTCTGGACCGGGTCGAGCAGCGCGGTTTCGCCGCGTGCGCCCCACAGGTGCAGGAACGTCGTGTCGATCCCGAAGCATTCCTGAAAGTCGGTGCCGATGCGAGCGACGCAGTCGCGCAGATGCGCCGCGAAACGCGCCCACGCGGTGGCCGTGCCGGCGACCAGTCCGGCCTGCAGCGCACCGCCGTGACGCGCCTGCACGTCGTCGACGACGAGACGCCAGTGCGCGTCGCGCCGCTCGCCGATCAGCGGCGTGACGACGAACGTGCAGAACAGCGGGTCGGGGCATGCGTACAGGCGGTCGTCGGCGATCCGGGAGAACAGGTCGAACGAGGACGCGCAGAACCAGATGTCCGCGTCGTACAGCGCGAGTTTCGTGATGTGCGGATTGCGCGCGCAATAGTCGGCGGCCTCGATGAAGCGGCCGACCGGCAGCGCATGCGCGCTCGACGCTTCGACCACGTCGACCGACTGGCTTTCCAGGATGCGCCGCTTGCGTTCGGACAGTCCGTAGCCGATGACGGCCACCTGCCCGTCGTAGCCTGTCTGCCGCAGCGACAGCAGGAACGGCACGAGCATCTCGTACCACGCGCGGTTGTTGTCGTTGATCGCCACGCAGACCGCGTGTCCGTTCGCATGCATGGTGCCTCCCGTTGCGCGTGCGCGGCTCAATAGCCGACGTGACGCTCGCACACGACCGCGCCGCAGCCGCGGCTGTCGTGATACGTGATGTGAAACTGCTTGTTGTCCCACAGCCACTGGAATACGGCCTGGTAGACGCCCGACGTGTTCATGTCGTGCAGCACGATCTTCTTGCGCGCGAGCGGGCCGAACCGGTTCAGTTCGGCGAGCGTCTGCTCGTACGTGTGCGTGGTGTCGATGAACAGCAGGTCGCACGCGAGCGGGTCCATTGCAAGGTCATCGGCAATCCTGAATTCGAAGTCGATCGCCAGTTCCTGCGCCGCGTGCTTCAGCTCGTCCTGGATGTGGAAATACTGATCGGTGATGTCGACCGACACGAGCCGCTTCGGCTGCGCGAGCATGAAGGCCGTCGTGGTCAGTCCGGTGAACACGCCCAGCTCGAGGATGCTGTCGCATCCGGCGGCCGTGCGGGTATAGAAGTCGAAGCGCGACGGGCTGTCGCCGAGCCAGCCGATCGGTTCGATCTTGTACTGGAGGAATTCCAGCCGCAGGTCTTGTAATGAGCGCATTGTGTAGTCCCCGAGCGAAGCGTATTGGATGACGGATGCGCCCGCGCGCCGGCGTTGCCGGTCGCGCGGGCAGCCGGCCTTATTTCGCCAGCGTCCGGTACGACACGAGGTCGTTGATCGGGCCGATCTCCGGCCCGGTCGTGCCGGGGCGCGTCGCGACCTGCACGACCTTCTCGAACATGATGATGAACGGCGAGTTCGCGAGCACGGCCTTCTGCAGCGCCTCGTAACGCTGCGCGCGCTTCGCGGGCGACGGCTCGACCAGCGCGGCCTCGGTGTCCTTCGTCAGTTGCGGGATGTCCCAGCTGTTGCGCCACGCGAGCATCTTCGTCTTCGACTGGTCGGAATTGTCCGGATTCCAGGCGAAGCCGCGCGCATTGCTGTTCGGGTCCATGTAGTCGGGCGACCATTCGCCGATGAAGATGTCGTGCTGGCGCGCACGGTACTTGCCGATCGCCTGCTTCGCATCGCCCGGGATCAGCTTCACGCGGATGCCGCCTTGCGCGAAGTTGGCCTGCAGCGCCTGCGCGATCTCGAGGTACGGATAATCGTTCGGCATGTCCATCGTCACGTCGAAGCCGTTCGCCAGGCCGGCCTTCGCGAGCAGCGCCTTCGCCTTCGCGACGTTCAGCTTGTACGGGTTCGCATTCAGCGTGCCGAGGAAGCCTTCGGGCAGGAAGGTCTCGTGGACCTTGTAGGTCGTGCTGACGATGTTGCGCTGGATGCCGTCGTAGTCGACCAGCCACTTCATCGCCTGCTGGACCTCGGGCTTCGCGAGATTCGGGTTCTTCGTGTTCAGGCTCAGGTACAGCAGCGCGGACACCGGCCACGACGCGACCTTGATCTTGCCGGCCTTGGTCAGCGCGGCGAGGCTGTCGGGGCTCAGGTTGCGCGCGGCGTCGACGTCGCCGTTTTCCAGCAGCAGCCGCTGCGCGGATGCCTCGGGCACGTGGCGCAGCACGACGCGTTTCATCGGGTACGGCGCGCGGTACTTGTCGAAACGCTGCAACACGATGCTTTCGTTCGGCGTCCACTTGGCGAGCTGGTACGGGCCCGAGCCCGCGTCGTTGGTCTTCAGCCAGCCGCTGCCGAAATCGTTGCCCTGCTGGTGCGACATCAGCAGCTTCTTGTCGAGCACCGACGCCGGGCACGCGCTCAGCACGTTGAGCACGAAGCTCGGCGCGTACTTGCGGTCGGTTTCGAGCACGAAGGTCTGCGGGTCGACCGCGCGCACCTTCTGCATCACGTTCGTTTTCGTGAGGCCGAGATCGGCGAGCACGCCGGCCGGGCCCTTGTCGAGCAGGACGGTGCGCTGCAGCGACCATGCGACGTCGTCGGCGGTGACCGGGTTGCCGGAGTGGAACGCGAGGCCGGGGCGCAGCTTGAACGTATAGGTGAGCCCGTCGGCGCCGACCGTCCAGGATTGCGCGATCTGCCCGTCGAAGCGCGTCGGGTCCTTCAGGTCGACCCGCACGAGCCGTTCGTAGGTGTTCGCGACGTACTCGGACGGCACGAGCTCGTAGATCTCGCTCGGATCGAGGGTCGTGAATTCGCCGAGCTGGGTGGCGACGACGAAAATGCCGGGCGGCGTCGCGGCCTGCGCCGGCAGCGCCGGAACAAGCGCGACGAGCGCGGCGCTGACGAACAGCCGGGACAGCAGGTGCTTCATGCGGGCTCCGTGGAAAGGGAATCGTGGTGCGATTCTCTCATCGACGGCCGCCCGGATGAAAAAATTCGACGGGCGCGCGGAACGGCGCCCGGGGGAAGCGGCTTGCGTGCCGGGCGCGGTGCCCGGCAGCGGCGGCGGTCAGATCACGCAGCGCGCGATCGCGAAGCGCATCGCTTCCTCGGCCGGCTCGCTGCCCGAGCCGCGCACGACCTTGACGACCGAACCGTGGCCCGACGGCGTGAGCGTGACGAAGTACGAGCGCGAGCCGACGGTGATGTCGGTCACGCCGTTGTGCTGCGATTGCTCGGTACCGGACAGGCGGCTGTCGAGGCAGTTGGCGATCGCGTGGGCCGGACGCGCCGACGACACGTAGATCATCGGCGCCGGGCCGGACGCGGCCGAGTCGGACGAGGGCGCGGAACCGCAGGCGGCGAGCAGGGCGGCGGGAATGAGCAGCAGGAATCGTTTCATGATCGGAATCGTCGTGTGTCTCGTGTCGAGGCTGGGGCGCGGGGTACGCGAAACGCGAAGCTTCGCGACGAAACCGCCGCAATCGTGCCGTTTTTGACGGTCGATACGGGCGGCGGCTGACGTCGGAGTATACCCGCGGCACTTGACACGAACGGCCGGCTGAAACGATTCGATACAACAACAAGCGCCCGCTGTCGCGCGGCGGCAGCGGGCGTTTCAAGCGATGGCGAATCGACGTTTGCCGGCGTTATTGGCCGATCTTGTGGCTGACCGCATTTTCCTGCTGGTTCAGCACGTGCTTTTCGCTCTGCGTAATGTGGCCGCGATCCTGCGCGGCCATGTCCCGCTCTTCCCGGCGGATCCTGCGGTCGTCACGGTGCAGGCGCGCGGCCCGGGCGTGCGACATCTCGCCTTCCTTCACTTCGTGACGGATCCGGCGATTCTGGTTGGCGAGACGCTGGTTGACCTCCTCGCGGCGCGGATGCGCCTGCTGCCACGGCGTTTCGGCGAACGCGGTGCCGGTCAGCACCGACATCAGGGTGGCGGCGATCGCGAGATGGCGGGTAAGGGCTCGCATGACGTTTTCTCCTGTCGTTGCGCGTCACGAAACGTGCGCGCTTGTCGAAAAAACGCTGTGCGGGCCCCGGCTGTTGACGTTTCCGGCTGTATCGCTTGCAAGTGATTATTACAGCGCGTCGGCCGTATCGGCCCGTCAGGTGAGCCGATACGCCGGGCCGGGCGTCACCTCCGCCGGCAGCGGCTCGCGGTTCAGTTCGAGCAGCGTGCGCTCGATCGTGCGCGTCATCGCATCGAGCGCGAGGTGGTTCGGCCCGTCGCCGAACGGCTCCGCGATCGCATGCGCGATCGCGTCGAGCGCGATCAGCGTATAGGCGACGAACACGGTGACGAACGGCGTCGCCGCGCCGATCGAATCGACGAGACCGAACGGCAGCAGCACGCAGTACGCATAGATGGTCCGGTGCAGCAGCACGTCGTACGAGAACGGGATCGGGGTCGACGCGATGCGCTCGCAGCCGCTCACCATCGACACCAGATCGTCGAGGCGCGCGTCGAGCATCCACAGCCGCGTGTCGGCGAGACGGCCCGCATCGGCGCGCGCGGCGAAGGCTTCGCGCAGTTCATGAACGATCGCGATCGGCGCAAACCGGGCGGCGACGATGCGCGCATAGGTCGCGTCGTCGAGCAGCGTGCGCAGGTCCGGCGCCGGAGCGGTGCCGCGCAGCTGATGCTTCAGCGCATAGACGAACGCGACGACCTTGCGCACGAACGCCTGCCGTGAGGCATCGTCGCCGTCGACCGCGCCGTAGCAGAGCGCCTGGGACACCAGCGTGCGCGTGGCGGTCAGCACGCCACCCCACAGCTGCCGGCCCTCGCGATAGCGTTCGTAGCTCGCGTTGTTGCGAAACCCCGCGAAGATCGCGAGCGTGAGACCGATCAGCGTGAACGGCGTCGGGTTCAGCGGCACCTTCTCGCCGAGCACGCGGCCGCCGCCCCACACCGCGACGAGGCTGATCGCGAGCGTCAGCACCAACTGCGGCAGGATGGTCGGCAGCACCGACCCGTTCCAGACGAGCAGCATCCGCAGCCAGTGCTCGCGCGGCCGGACGATCATCGCGGCGCTCCGTCAGGCGGCAGCCGACGCCGGCGCGGCCGCGCGATGCAGCAGCACCGGCACCGACTTCGACGTCGGCGTGTTGCACACGTCGCCGACGCTGTCGAGCGGCACCAGCGGGTTCGTTTCCGGGTAGTACGCGCCGATGCAGCCGCGCGGGATGTCGTATTCGACGAGCAGGAAGCCGTCCGCGCGCCGCTCGATGCCGTCGTGCCACACGGTTTCCATGTCGACCCGGTCGCCGGCCTTCAGGCCGAGCATCGCGAGGTCGTCGCGGTTGACGAACACCACGCGGCGCTGGCCATACACGCCGCGATAGCGGTCGTCGAGCCCGTAGACGGTCGTGTTGTACTGGTCGTGCGAGCGCGTCGTCATCAGCGTCATCAGGCGCTCGCCGTGCAGTGCGCGGGCGCGCTGGATCGGCGTGTCGGTCGGCAGCGCATGCGCGATGAAGTTCGCCTTGCCCGTCGGCGTCAGCCATTCGCGATCGCGCGACGCGACGCGCAGGTGGAAGCCGCCCGGCCGCGCGATACGCGTGTTGTAGTCGTAGAAGCCGTCGAGCGTCGCCTCGATCGCGTCGCGGATCTTCGCGTAGTCGTCCTTGTACGCGAGCCAGTCGATCTTGCCGCTGCCGAACAGCGCGTGGCCCATGTGCGCGACGATCGCCGGTTCCGACATCAGGTTCGCTGACGCCGGCTTGTTCATCCCGTACGACACGTGGACCATGCTCATCGAATCCTCGACCGTCACGCCCTGCGCGACGTTGTCCTGCAGGTCGATCTCGGTGCGGCCGAGCGTCGGCAGGATCAGCGCGTCGCGGCCGTGGATCAGGTGGCTGCGGTTCAGCTTCGTCGTGATGTGCACGGAGAGATCGCAGCGGCGCATGCCTGCCCACGTGCGCGGCGTGTCGGGCGTCGCCATCGCGAAGTTGCCGCCGAGGCCGATCAGCACCTTCACGTGGCCTTCGAGCATCCCTTCGATGGTTTCGACGACGTCGTAGCCGTGGTGACGCGGCGGCTCGAAGTCGAACACGTGGCCGAGCCGGTCGAGGAACGCCTGCGACGGCTTTTCCTCGATCCCGACCGTGCGGTTGCCCTGCACGTTCGAGTGGCCGCGCACCGGGCACAGGCCCGCGCCGGGGCGGCCGATGTTGCCGCGCATCAGCATCAGGTTCGTCAGCATCTGCACGGTCGCGACCGAATGCTTGTGCTGCGTGATGCCCATGCCCCACGTCGCGATCACGCGCTCGCTGCGCGCGTAGCGCTGCGCAAGGCCGTCGATCTGCTCGTACGGCACGCCGCTTTCGGCCGTCAGCGCGGACCAGCTTTCATTGCGCAGATCGTCGGCGAACGCGTCGAAGCCGGCCGTGTGCTCGTCGATGAACGCGGTGTCGAGCACGCGCGGCGCGCCGGCGGCGCGCGCGGCATCGTCGAGCTCCAGCACGCGCTTCGCCATCCCCTTGATCAGCGCGAAATCGCCGCCGATCGTCGGCTGGATGAAGGTCGACGCGATCTTCGTGCCCGACATCGTCAGCATCTCGAGCGGGCTTTGCGGATCGGCGAAACGCTCGAGCCCGCGTTCCTTCAGC
This sequence comes from Burkholderia sp. Bp8984, assembly GCF_003853755.1. Taxonomy (NCBI): domain Bacteria; kingdom Pseudomonadati; phylum Pseudomonadota; class Betaproteobacteria; order Burkholderiales; family Burkholderiaceae; genus Burkholderia; species Burkholderia sp. Bp8984. The sequence continues at coordinate 17,645 of NZ_QTQN01000007.1, read as the reverse complement.
GGGTTGATCGACACGATCGTCGCGCCGCGCTTCGCGCATTCGCGCAGCTCGCCCATCATCCGCGGATGGTTGGTCGCCGGGTTCTGGCCGAAGATCAGCAGCATGTCCGCGTGCTCGAAATCGTCGAGCGTGACGGTGCCCTTGCCGACGCCGACCGACGCCGGCAGCCCGCGGCTCGTCGCCTCGTGGCACATGTTCGAGCAGTCGGGGAAGTTGTTCGTACCGTACAGCCGCACCAGCAACTGGTACAGGAACGCCGCCTCGTTGCTCGCGCGGCCGGACGTGTAGAACGCGGCCTGGTTCGGGTCCGGCAGCGCGCGCAGGTGGCGCGCGATCAGCTCGAACGCGTCGTCCCACGCGATCGGCACGTAGCGGTCGGTCTGCGCGTCGTACACCATCGGGTCGGTCAGGCGGCCGTGTTGTTCGAGCTCGAAATCCGACTGTTCGAGCAGCTCGGTGACCGTATGCGCGGCGAAGAATTCGGGCGTCACGCGCTTGCTCGTCGCTTCGGCGGCCACGGCCTTCACGCCGTTTTCGCAGAATTCGAACGTCGATGCGTGCTGGCGGTCCGGCCACGCGCAACCCGGGCAGTCGAAGCCGTCCGGCTGGTTCTGGCGCAGCAGCGTGCGGTAGTTGCCGCCGGTGACCTTTTCCTTGATCAGGTTGATCGTGACGGCTTTCAGCGCGCCCCAGCCGGCAGCCGGGTGGGTGTACGGTTCGATGCGCGCGGCGGCGGATTTCTTTTTCATGATGCAGGGTGTCAGGGGCGATGCACGCAGAGTACGCGCGGCGCTCCGGCCGCTGTGTGTACACCTTTCATCTTCAAAAAAGAGTACAGTTTCGGCCATCCGGGCAGTGCGAACCGCAACTGTGTTGTTGAAGGGAAGTTGAAAGGGAGGCGCGTGAAGCGTTATGAACAACTGGCCGACGATCTGCAGGCGCAGATCGAGCGCGGCGTGTACCGGCCCGGCGAGCGGATTCCGTCGGTGCGCCAGGCGAGCCGGCAGCAGCAGCTCAGCGTCACGACCGTGCTGCGCGCGTACCTCGTGCTGGAGAGCCGCGGCCTGATCGAGAGCCGGCCGCAGTCGGGCTACTTCGTGCGGGCGCGCGCCACGGCGCCGGCCGAGGCAGAGCTGCACATGTCGGCGCCGGCGGCCGAGCCGTCGGCGGTGGACGTGAGCCGGCTCGTGCTGTCGACGTTGCGCACGATCTCGCGCGACGACGCGGTGCCGCTCGGCTCGCCGTATCCCGATGCGTCGCAGTTCCCGGTGCAGCGTCTCGCACGCTACGCGCAGACGATCGGGCGGCGCCGCACGCGCTGGGGCGTGATCGACGACCTGCCGCCCGGCAACCCGGAGCTGATCCGCCAGATCGCGCGGCGCTACGCGGAGCGCGGAATTCCGGTCGAGCCGGGCGAGATCGTGATGACGATCGGCGCGACCGAGGCGATCAACCTGTGCCTGCAGGCGGTCGCGAAACCGGGCGACACGATCGCGGTGGAGTCGCCGACGTTCTACGCGATGCTGCACGCGATCGAGCGGATGGGCATGCGCGCGCTGGAGGTGGCGACCCATCCGGGCGACGGCATCGATCTCGACGCGCTCGAACGGATCCTCGCGCGCGAGCGCATCGCCGCGTGCATGGTGATGCCGAATTTCCAGAATCCGCTCGGCTTCCAGATGCCCGATGCACGCAAGCGCGCGCTCGTCGAGCTGCTCGCGAAGCACGGCGTGCCCGCGATCGAGAACGACGTCTATCACGAGCTGCATTTCGGCGACACGACGCCGAGCGCGCTGAAGTCGTACGACCGCGACGGGCTCGTGCTGCATTGCGCATCGTTCACGAAGAGCCTGTCGCCGCGCTACCGGATCGGCTGGGCGATGCCCGGCCGCTACCGCGACCAGGTCGAGAAACTGAAATTCCTGAACACGCTCGCGACGCCCGCGATCGAGCAGCTCGCGATTGCCGAATACCTGAAGCACGACGGCTACGATTTTCATCTGCGGCGGATGCGCAAGCAGTATGCGCAGCAGGCGAGCCTGATGAGCGCGATGGTGCGGCGCTTCTTCCCGGAAGGCACGCGGTTGTCGCAGCCGCAGGGCGGGTACGTGCTGTGGGTCGAGCTGCCGCGGCAGGTCGATGCGATGAAGCTGTATGCGCTCGCGCTCGCGCAAGGGATCACGATCGGGCCCGGCCACATGTTCTCGGCAACCGCCGATTATCGGCACTTCATCCGGCTCAACTACAGCTATCCGTGGTCGCGGCAGATCGAGGAGGCGCTGAAGGTGGTGGGGCGGCTCGCGTCCGAGTGCGCGGGGCGGTGAGCGGCGCGGCGCCCGCCGCGACACACCGCATTGCCGGCCGCGCAGGCAAGCGTCACCGCGCGGACGGCGCGGGCAGTCCGGCTTGCGCCGTGTCGACCATCCGGCGCATGTCGAAGCCCGACGGATGCTGGTACACACGCAGCCCGAACTCCGGCAGCACCGCGATCAGGTGATCGAACAGGTCGGACTGGATCGCCTCGTAATCGACCCAGGTCGTCGTGTCGGTGAAGCAGTACAGTTCGAGCGGAATGCCTTCGGCCGTCAGCGGCAGCTGGCGCGCCATGCACGTCATGTCGCGGCGAATGTGCGGATGGCCCTTCAGGTAGTTCGCGACGTACGCGCGGAAGGTGCCGAGATTCGTCAGCTGGCGGCGGTTCGCCGGGCATTCGCCGGCCGCGCCGAGCGTGCCGTTCCATTGCGCGATCGCGTCGACCTTGTCTGCCAGGTAGTCCTTCAGCAGCGTCAGGCGTTCGAGCCGTTCGATCTCGTCGTTGCCGAGAAAGCGCACGCTCGTCGCGTCGATGAACAGCGCGCGCTTGATGCGGCGGCCGCCGGCCTCGGTCATCCCGCGCCAGTTCTGGTAGCTCTCGGTGATCAGCTTCCAGGTCGGCACCGTGATGATCGTGTGATCGAAGTTCGCGACCTTGACCGTGTTCAGCGTGATGTCGATGACGGTGCCGTCCGCGCCGGCCGACGGCATCGTGATCCAGTCGCCGATCCGCAGCATGTCGTTCGACGACAGCTGCACGCCGGCGACGAGGCCGAGCAGCGTGTCCTTGAAGATCAGCATCAGCACCGCCGACATCGCGCCGATGCCCGACAGCAGCAGGCCGATCTGCTTGCCGGTCGCGTCGCCGATCACGACGAGCGCGGCCGTGATGAACATCACGAGCTTGACGAGCTGCATCGCGCCTTTCAGCGACAGGCGCGGCTGGTCGCGCCGGCTCGTGCGATGCGAGTGTTCGAGCGCGGACAGCGTCGCGCTGATCGTCATCGACACCAGGAACACGATCAGCGCGAACAGCACCTTGTCGGCAGCCTGCGCGGCCACGGCGGGAATGCCGGGCACCGCGCCGAGCCCGAGCTTGATCACGACGAACGGCACGATGCGGTTCAGCCACTTGAATGCGCCGAACTCGAACAGCGCGTCGTCGATGCGGGTGGCCGACAGCCGCGCGAGGCGCGCGACCACGCGGAACAGCAGGAAATGGACGGCGGCGGCGATCGCGCCGGCGGCGGCGAGCAGGATGAGGATGCCGACGAGCGGCGCAAACCAGGATTCGTTCAGGGTCATAAGGGTGGACAGGGGCCTTCTCGTGCGTTGAATCTGTACCGCGACGCGGCGCGCGCCCGGTGAAGGGCACATGAAAGGGACCGTGATTGTGCCATCGGGTTCCGGCCGGATGCCGCGAATGCGTGACGCAGGGCTCCTCAACATTCTCGCCGTTGCGCGGATTTTCCTCGAGTCCTTGAGTCCTTGAGTCAGTGTGTTCACGCCGCGCAACATACTGTGCACTTGCCACGCATCGCCCGCTCGGGGCACGATGCGCGAACGGCTTCGCGAACCCCGCTTCCACGTCGTTCCGGTCAACCACGCATTTCACGCATGCAAGATTCCAACGAAAGCCAGCCGTCACGCGTGCGGCTGCTGAAGGGCATTCTGCCGGTTCGGCGCGCGTCGGCGATCCGCGACGTGTTCGCGGGCATCTCGCTCGCGTCGATGGATATCCCGCAGGTGCTCGGCTATGCGCGCATCGCCGGCATGCCGGCCGTGACGGGCCTCTATACCGTGTTCCTGCCGCTGATCGCGTTCGCGTGCTTCGGCGCGTCGCGCCATCTGGTGGTCGCCGCCGACTCCGCGACCGCGACCATTTTCGCGAGCCGCCTGTCGTCGATGGCGCCGGCGGGCAGCGCCGAGTACGTCGCGCTGGCCGGCATGGTCGCGCTGCTGACCGCCGCGATGCTGCTGCTCGCGCGCCTCTTCAAGCTCGGCTTTCTCGCCGATTTCCTGTCGCGCACGGTGCTGGTCGGCTTCCTGGCCGGCGTCGGCGTGCAGGTGTCGATCGCGATGCTCGGCGACATGCTCGGCTTGTCCGTGCCGTATCCGGCATCGCGCAGCGTCGCCCAGCTCGACTACGTCGTCACGCATGCGATCCACGCGCATCGGCCGACGCTCGCGCTCGCGGCGCTCGTCGTCGTCGCGATTCTCGCGTGCAAGCGCTTTGTGCCGCGCATGCCGATGCCGATGATCGCGGTGGCGGGCAGCATCGCCGCGAGCGACTGCTTCGGCTTCGCCGCGCAAGGCATCGCCGTGCTCGGGCCCGTCGCGGGCGGCTTGCCGCCGCTGCGCTGGCCGTCCGTCACGTGGCAGCAGTTCCTCGATCTCGTGCCGGTCGCCGCGTCGTGCTTCGTGATGATCATCGCGCAGAGCGCGGCGGCGGCCCGCGTGTTCGCGCAGCAGTACGGCGAGGACGTCGACACCAACGCCGACATCCTCGGGCTCGCGGCCGCGAACGCGGCGGCGGCGGTGGGCGGCGCGTTCGTCGTCAACGGCAGCCCGACGCAGACCGCGATGGCCGACGGCGCGGGCGTGCGCAGCCAGATCGGGCATCTGGCGTTCGCCGCGGTCGTCGCGGCGGTGCTGCTGTTCCTGAGTGCGTATCTGCAGTACCTGCCGCATGCGGTGCTGGCCGGCATCGTGTTCACGATCGCGCTCGGGCTGATCGACGTGCGCAGCCTCGCGGCGATCCGCAGGGAAAGCCCTGGCGAATTCACGCTCGCGCTCGTCACCGCCGCGGCCGTCGTGACGGTCGGCGTCGAGCACGGGATCCTGCTGGCCGTCGCGCTGTCGCTGATGCGGCACGTGCGCCACAGCTATCAGCCGCACACGATGGTGCTCGAAGCCGCCGACGGCAACGGGCGGTGGCTGCCGGTGCCGGCCCGGCCGGGCGCGATGACGGCGCCGGGGCTGATCGTCTACCGGTTCGGCTCCGACCTGTTCTTCGCGAACGACCATCGGTTCGCCGCCGAAGTGACCGAACTCGTCGACGCGTCGCCGGTACCGCTGCGCTGGTTCATCGTCGACGCGGGCGCGATCACCGATCTCGATTACTCCGCCGCGCGGACGATCACCGATCTCGTCAAGGCGTTGCACGCGCGCCGGATCGGCGTGCTGTTCGGGCGCGTGAACCGCTACCTGCTCGCCGATATGGAGCGCCACCGGATCACGGAGATCGTCGGCGCGTCGTGCATTTTCCCGACACTGCACCAGGCGCTGGAAGCGGCGGGCGTGACGCCGGCGCAGCAGGAGCCGGGGGTCACGTAGCGGAAATTGGAAGGTGGAAGGCGGAAGGCGGAAAGCTGGGGGAACGCGGGAGGCGGGAGGCGGAACGCGGGAAGTGGAACGCGGGAAGCTTCACCGCTAAGCGGCTGCGCGCACGCGCGCGAAGCCGTTGCGCAAATGGCGGGCCAGTTCCGCCGCGGCCGGCGCGTGCTGGCCGCGCGGCAGATGCAGGTTGATCGCGAAGTTCGGCAGGGCGGGCAGGCCGCTGTCGGCCGGCAGAATGTCGAGATCGGCCGGCACGGTGGACGCGAGCCAGACGGTCACCGCGAGATCGGAGCGCACGGTCGCGGCCGTCGCGTCGATGCTGCCGTTCTCGAACACGGTGCGCCACGCGCGATCGCAGGCCCGTAGCGCGTCGAGCACGGTCGGGCGGAACGCGCAGGTCTGGTCGACCATCGACACGGGCAGCGGCGTCTGCAGATGGGCGCTCCCGCCTTTCGCGCCGACCCACACCAGACGGTCGACGGCGATGCATTCGCCGCGCGACGGCCCGACCGGCGCCTCGATCAGCGCGACATCGATCTCGCCTTGCCTCAGCGCCTTGCGCAGTGCGGGCGACGCCGCGCACACGAGCGACAGCGCGACTTGCGGATGCGCGTGCGCATAGCCTTTCAGGATCGGCGCGAGACAGCTGCCGACGAGATCCTGCGGCGCGCCGATGCGCACAGCGCCTTCCATCGCACCGGCCGTCAGCTCGGTCAGCAGTGCGTCGTGCGCGGCGAGCAGCCGGCGCGCCTGCGCGAGCAGACGCTCGCCGTCCGCCGTGAGCAGCAGGTTGCGATGCTCGCGCACGAACAGCGGGCCGGACAGCGTTTCGAGCCGCGCGACCTGCTGGCTGACCGCGCCTTGCGTCAGGTGCAGCGCGCGGCTCGCCGACGTCATGCTGCCGTGATCGGCGACCGTGACGAAGGCGCGAAGCAGGGCGATGTCGAGGTTGCGTGTCATGGTTCGCATTATGAATGCTAATGACTGGCATAAAAAGCTTTCGCTGTCGTAATGCACGGAGCGCGGGTAAAACGGAGCTTCGACGACCCGAACCGGGAGCCCGTGTGCCGCTTCAAGACTATTTGCCGCTGCTGTTGTTCGTGATCGTGTCCACGGTGACACCGGGTGGCGCGACGACCCTCGCAACCGCATCGGGCGCGCATTTCGGCTATCGGCGTTCGCTGCCGATGATGACGGGCATCGCGGCCGGCCTGGCATCGATGGCCGCCGCCGCCGCGGCCGGGCTCGGCAGCGTGTTGCTGGCCCTGCCCGCGCTGCAGCTCGGGATGAAGGTGCTCGGCTCGCTGTATCTGCTGTGGCTGGCCACGCGCATCGCGCGCGGCGGCAAGCCCGGTGTCGACGCGGCCGTGCAGCGGCCGCAAGGATTCGTCAGCGGCGTATGGATGCTGTGGCATAACCCGAAGGGCTGGGCGATGACGCTCGGCGCGGCCGCGTCGTTCGCCGCGCTCGCGTCCGGCCCCGTGCGGCTCGGCGCGTTGCTCGGGCTGGCGTTCGGCGTGGCGGCGATGGCGTCGCTGTCGCTCTGGTGTTGTGCCGGGCTGCTGTTCGCGCGCGTGCTCCGTACGGAGCGGCAGTGGCGCTGCGTGAATGCGGGCTTGGGGATCCTGCTCGCGGCGTCGATCGTGCCGATGTGGCTGTAGCAGCGGCGCTGCGCGCACGGCGCAGCCGCGACACTCAGCGAGAACCGTCCCGCGCGGCCCCCGCGGGCCGTCCGCCCGCGCCGCTCGACCATCGCGGCAGCCGCAGTGTCGTCGCGAAGCTCGCCGCATGCAGTGCGCAAAGCAGGCCGAACGTCCACGCGTAGGCGGCCCCGTGCGTGCCGCCCGTCGACGCGGATTCGGCCTGCAGCCGCCACGCGAGAAACAGCGTGCACATCGTCGTGAACGTCGGGCCGCCGAGGCGCTGGACGATATTGAGCGACGTCGTCGCCATCGGCAGGTTGTGCCGCTCGACCGACGCATACGCGGCGGAAATCGACGGCGCGCCGATCGCGCTCTGGCCCATCCCGCGCAGAAACAGCGCGGGCACCAGCACGGCGGGATCGTAGCCGGCCAGCGCGAGATACACGAACGGCAGCGTCGCGGCGAGCGCCAGCAGCGCGCCGGCGGCGGCCAGCCGGCGCACGCCGAACCGGCTGGTCAGCGCGCCCATCGACGGATAGGTGACGAGCATGCCGAGCCCGAGCGGCGCCAGCAGCCAGCCCATCTCGCCGGGCGAGCGGCCGCACGCCTCGATCAGGAACACCGGAATCAGCATCTGGCCCGCGTAGATCGCGCCGTTCGACAGAAACTGCGTGGCCGCCGCCGCGCCGAACACGCGCGAGCGAAACAGCGCGAGGTCGATTAGCGCCCGCTCGCCTTTGCGCAGCTGGACGCGCAGGAACGCGGCGAGCAGCAGCACCGAGCCCGCGATCGCGGCGATGCCGGGCACCGCGTCGATGCGCTCCGCGCCATACAGGAACAGCACGAGCGCCGGCGACAGCAGCGCGAGGCCGACCCAGTCGAGTTCGCGCCGCTGCGTTTCCTCGCGGTCGCCGGGCAGGAACCACACGGCCAGTGCCAGCGCCAGCGCGCCGACCGGCAGGTTCACGAGAAACAGCCAGCGCCACGACGCGTACTGCAGGATCGTACCGGCGACGACCGGCCCCAGGATCGGTGCGATCAGCACGGGTACCGCCGCATAGCCGATCACGCGCGCCATCTGCTGGCCGGCCACGCGCGCGATCATCATCTGCGCCATCGGCGCGAGCAGCCCGCCGCTGACGCCTTGCAGCACGCGGAACGCGATCAGCGACGGCGCGGACCACGCGAGCCCGCACAGCGCCGACGTCAGCGTGAAAGCGGAGAAACACCACAGGTACAGCGCCTTCGCGCCGATGCGATCGACCAGCCAGCCGTTCAGCGGCAACACCAGCGTGAGCGCGAGCAGGTAGCCGCTCGTCACCCACTGGATCGTCGACAGGCTCGCGTGCAGATCGGTCGCGAGGCTCGACAGCGAGACGTTGACGATCGTCGCGTCGAGCTGCGACAGCAGCGAGCCGAGCGTCGCGACCGCGCTGACTTTCCAGATCGACGGACCGAGCCGTTCGGCCGCACGGCCCGGCGCCGGCCGCGCGCGTTGGTCGTTCACGCGCCGCGCCGGTCGAGCAGCGCGACGATCTCGTGCGCCGAGCCCGTCTCGCCGAGCCGCGGGAACAGCCGTTCGACGCTGTTCGTGTGCGCGTCCGCGTTGAGGTCGGTCATCGCATCGACCGCGAGCGTCACGTTATAGCCGAGTTCGTGCGCCTGTCGGGCCGTCGATTCGATGCCGATGCTCGTCGCGATGCCGGCCAGCACGATCTGCGTGACGCCGGCCGCCTTCAGGTACGCGTCGAGATCGGTGCCGGTGAATGCGCCCCAGGTCTTCTTCGTCACGGCGTGGTCGCCCGGCTGGCGGTTCAGTTCGGGCAGGAGCTCGGCCCAGTCGGCCGGGAACGGATCCTTGCGCGGCGGCAGTTGTGTCCGGCCCGGTGCGCCGCCGGCGACGTTGACGAGCACGACCGGCAGGCCGCGGCTGCGGAAGGCGTCGAGCAGTTCGCGCGTGCGCTCGATCACCGGTGCGACCGGGTGGGCGGTGGGCAGCGCGACGATGCCCTTTTGCAGGTCGATGACGACGAGTGCCGTATGCGTGTCGAGACGGGTTGTGCTCATGATGCGGATGCTCCGTGCATGGGGAGAAGGGGCACGTGCCGTACGAATGCCGCGCGGCACGCACGCGGGATCACTGCTCGCCGATGCGCCGGATCAGCGGAATCGCGGCGGCGAGTGTGCGGATGTCTTCGGCGTCGAGCTTCTCGATCGCGGCGCCAAGCCACTTGTGCTTCGCGGTGTTGCGCTTGCGCCGTGCAGCCAGGCCGGCCGCGGTCAGCAGGAACAGGATCTGGCGGCCGTCGGTCGGATGCGGCTCGCGTTCGACGAGCCCGTCTTCCTCGAGACCCGCGAGAATGGCCTTCATCGACTGCGGCTTCATCGCCTCGGCGCGCGCGAGATCGGCGGTCGTCATGGGGCCCTGTCGTTCGAGCCGCGCGAGCGCACTCGTCTGCGACATGCCGAGCCCTTCGGATTCGATCTCGGCGCGCAGCCGTCGAATCAGCTGGCCGACCGCGAGGGTCAAGTCGGCGGCGACGGTGTCGGCGGAAATGCGGGGTGTGCGTGGCGGAGTCATGCGGCGGATCATAGAACACGACAGTTAAACTTGCAAGTTTAGCTGTCTAGTTTGGCGGGCGTTCGCGATGCACGGCGCATGACGTACGACGCACCGCGCACCGACGCACGATGCGCCGGCGAGGCCGGGAGAGGAACAGCGGGCGGCGGCTCGGCAACCGCCGATTGTCGGACGGTGGGCAGTGTGCGGCCGGACGCTACGCGCGGCGCGGCAACGGAACCGGCACGACGTCGTTGTACTTCGGCGACGCATTTTCGTGCAGCAGGTCGCCGAGATATTGCGCGAGTTCGTCCGCGGCGAGCGCGGACGGAACGTGCAGGTTGGCCGGTCGCCGCTTGCCTTCGGTGCCGAGATCGAACACCGCCCAGCGGCCGTTTGAGCGCACGACGGCGAGCAGGCGTCCGAACGCGTTGAAACGGTACTCGTCCTGCATGGCATCGCTCCTTCGTGGATGAATGTGCCGGCCGCGCGCGTCGCGTTTACCGGATCGAGCAGGTCAGCCAGCGATGGATCTTCAGCGCATCGCTCGACACGCCGGCGCGCGTCGGTGCGCCGAGCAGCACGACCGTTTCGCGGCGGCCCTTCACGCGCATGCGCATCACGACGCCGTGCCCAGATTCGTTGATGAAGCCGGTTTTCTGCAGTCGGATCGGCAGGCGACCGTTACGCACGAGCGGATCGGAGTTCACGTACAGCAGCTCGCCGTCGCCGGCCTGCACGGTGGTCGACGTGTCCGTCGAGAAATAGCGGATCAGCGGATCCTGCGCGGCCGCGCCGACGAGCCGCGCGAGATCCTCGGCGGTCGACACGTTGTGCGGCGACAGGCCGGTCGGTTCGCGGAAATGCGTATCGCGCATCCCGAGCCGGCGCGCCTCGCGGTTCATCGCCTTAACGAACGCGGCACGGCCGCCCGGATAGTCGCGGCTCAGCGCGGCGGCCGCGCGATTTTCCGACGACATCAGCGCGATATGGAACATCTGGCGGCGCGACAGTTCGGCGCCGATCGGCAGCCGCGAACCGGTGAACTTGATCGTGTCGCGATCGCGAGAGGTGACGCGCAGCACGCCGTTCATCGGCCGGTCCGCGTCGCGTGCGACGACGGCGGTCATCAGCTTCGAGATCGACGCGATCGGCCGCACCGTGCGTGCGTTGCGGGCGAGCAGTGGTGTGCCGGAGTCGACGTCGAGCACGTAGGCCGCGCGCGAATGTAGCGAGCTCACCGCTCGCGGGCTGTAGCCGCAGCTCGCGAGCAGGCGCGGCTGCGCGGCGGGGCGCGGGCGAACCGCGTTCGTGCGTTTCGCGCGCCGGTGCTGCGGTGCGGGCGCCGCGTGACGCTTGACTGCATGATGCGTCACGCGCGGGCGGCGGTGCTTGACGGCCTTGTGCTTGCGGTGGGCGGGTTGTTTCTTGACGACTTTCGCATGCGCATGGGGCGTCGCCGTGCGATGCGGCTGCGCACGCTGCGCCGTCGCGTTCGTTGCGAACGCAAGTGTCAGGAACGAGAGGGCGATGAGCAGGGTGGTCCGGGCGCGAGGCAGGCGCGCGATGAGGCCGGTCAAGCGAGAGTCTCCTTTTCACGCGCGTTGCGGCGGCGCGAAATGCGTGGGCGGTCAGCGGGTGCAGGAAATTATAAGGTCGATTGTGTGGCGATGACGATGGATGTGCGCGCAATCGTGTGCGATCCGGGCGGAATGTCGAGGCTTTTGTGAAGCGCCGAACGCGTGCGGCGGGCAAAAGGCGCCCGCTGCGTCGAATCAGCGCGGCCAGTTCCGCCGCGACACGACCGCGAAGCTGATCGCGATCGAACCGGTGACGACACGCGGCGGCGTGTCGTCCAGCGCATCGCCGAAGCGGAAGCGGCGGCCGCGTCCGTCGGAGCGTGCGGTACGACGCTCGGGCATCGGCGTGTCGGGCTCGACACCGCCCGTGTCGGCGACGACCGTATCGCACGACATATCGGTCAGGCACTCGGCTAGATGATCAACAGGCATGACAGTGAATTCCGTGAAGGGCATGCCCGTATTGAACGCCACGCGGTTCGATCAGTAAAATGAATGTTTCGATCGCTACGATTCCTTTAAAGAATGGAATTGAAACTGCTCCGAACCTTCCTGACGGTCACCGAACTCAGCCATTTCAGCCGCGCGGCCGACACGCTGCACATGAGCCAGCCGGCGCTGAGCAAGCAGATCGGCGCGCTCGAGGCGAGCCTCGGCGGCAAGCTGTTCGAACGCGGCAGGCATGGCGCGGAGCTGACGCCGTTCGGTGAACGCTTCCTGCCCGACGCACAGGCGCTCGTGCGCGATGCCGACGAAATCCTCGCGCGTGCACGGGAGGCGACCAGCGGGCAGCGCGGCCATCTGCGGCTCGGCATCTGCCTGTCCGTGCTGACGCTCGTGCCGAAACTCGTCGCGGAATTCCGGCGCAGCAATCCGGGTGTCGCGGTCACGTTGAGCGACCTGTCGTCGTCCGAGCAAACCCGCCGGATGCGCGCGGGCAAGCTCGACGCGGGGTTCCTGCGCTTGCCGTCGGATGAAGGCTTGTCGTCGTTCAAGGTGATCGACGAGGCGCTCGCGCTCGCGGTGCCGCCGCACCTCGGCTTCAAGCGCGTGCCGGCCGATCTCGACGTGCTCAACGAGATCGGCTTCATCGCGCTGCAGCGCGCACGCGGCCCCGGGCTCGCCGCGCAGATCGACCGGTGGTGCGTCGGGCGGCGCTTCGTGCCGCAGGTCACGCAGCAGGCGGAGGACGTGCAATCGGTGCTCACGTCGGTCGCGGCCGGGGTCGGCGTCGCGTTCATTCCGTCGCACGCGCAGTACCTGCTGCGCGACGCGACCGTGTTGCCGCTCGCCGGCAGGGACGCGAAATGGCGCGTCGGGCTCGCGTGGCTGTCCGGCCGCGACGATCCCGTGACCACGCGTTTCGTGTCGTTCATGCGCGCCGCGATCAAGGGCGCGTGACCGGGCGTATAGTGTCCGCGATCGCCTTCCGCCCGAATGCCGGCCCGGCGCCGGCTCACGAACCCGACCCGATGACTTCAGAACCCGACGACTCCCCGCTCGATCCCGCACTCGTTGCGACGCTCGCGACGCTGCATGAAGCCGCGACCGATCCGTCCGGCAAAACGTGGTCGCTGCCGAAGATCGCGAAGCGCACGCAATTGCCGATGAGCACGCTGCGCCGCGTGCTGACGCAACTCGACGCCGCCGGCCTGAGCGCGACGACGCTGAACGACGACGGCACCGGCAGCGCCGCCTTGACCGAAGAGGGGCGCGCCGTGTGCGCGCAACTGTTCGGTGGGAACGACCGCGGATGAAAAAACGGGTCGCCCGAAGGCGACCCGTCATATTGCGGTTCGACATGCAACATCACCACCGCGCCGTCACCCCACCCATGACGGAATGACGGTAGGTCTGGTCGTTCAGCCCATGCCGGTAGCCGACGTCGAGATCGAGCCAGGGCTTCGGCGAGTAGATCGCGCCCGCGATCACGAACGCCGGATTCGCGCCGGCCGTGCTCTCGGTGTTGCGCGACAGGCCGATGTCGGCCACGAGCTGCACCTTGTCGGTCGCCTTGTAGAGCGCCGCGGCCGACACGGCCCAGACCGAGCGCAGGTCGCCCTGGCGGTTCGGCTGGTACGCGAGGCCCGCATTCGCGAGCAGCGAGAAGCGCGCGACGTCGGCTTGCGCGAGCAGCGTGGCGCCGGTGCCGACGCGGCCTGTGCCGAGCCCGCGATCGTCGTTGCCGGTCGGCATCGTCACCTGCGGTTTCAGCGCAAGCGACAGCGGCCCGCGTTCGACGAAGCGCCACTTCATGCCGATCTCGACATCGCCGATGCCTGCTCCGTGGTCGTCGGTGCGCGTTTGCAGATGCGTGTAAGGCGCGTTCACGTAGAGATCGACGTGCTCGCCGAACCCGCGCGTGAGCGTTGCGTTCCACAATTGATGGCGGCCGTTTTCGTCCTGTTTCGAGGTTTGCTCGCCGTTGAACTCGAACTGCCAGTTCGCGTTGCCCTGCGTACCCGTGTCGTCGCTGACGAGCGGATGGGCCGCGTACGCGTACAACGGCGCGAGCAGGGTGCTCGCGGCCGCGAGAGAAAGCATTCTTTTCATGAAGTCACCGTTGTCGTGTCGTGGGCGGCCGGCCCGCGCGGGCCGGCACGCCGTCGTTTCGGAGGCGATCAGAACCACTGCTTGTAGCGACGCACATAGATCGTCTTGACGATCTGCGCGAGCAGGATGTAGCCGACCATCGTCGCCGCGAGCCACAGCCAGTAGGTGCCCGGCAGGTGCATGAAGCCGAGCGAATCCGCGAACGGCGAGAACGGCAGCCAGCAGCCGATCGCGATCGCGGTGAACGTCGACAGCAGCACCGGCAGCGCGGCCGTGCTCTGCAGGAACGGGACCTTCTGCGTGCGCAGCAGGTGCACGACGAGCGTCTGCGACACGAGGCTCTCGATGAACCAGCCCGAGTTCATCACGATCTGGCCGCCCGAACCGCCGTGCAGGTGATACATCGCGCCCGCGCCGAACACGGTCCACATCAGCACGTAGGTCGTGATGTCGAACACCGACGACGTCGGCCCGACCCACAGCATGAAGCGGCCGATGTTGCCGGCTTCCCACTTGCGCGGCTTCTTCAGGAACTCGGGATCCATCTTGTCCCACGGCAGCAGCATCTGCGACGTGTCGTAGATCAGGTTCAACACGAGCAGCTGGGTCGCGAGCATCGGCTCCCACGGCAGGAACGCGCTGGCGACGAGCACCGAGAACACGTTGCCGAAGTTCGAGCTGGCGGTCATGTTCAGGTACTTCAGGATGTTGCCGAACGTCTCGCGGCCCTTGATCACGCCTTCCTCGAGCACCATCAGGCTCTTCTCGAGCAGGATGATGTCGGCGGTTTCCTTCGCGATGTCGGCGCCGCTGTCGACCGAGATGCCGACGTCGGCGTCGCGCAGCGCCGGTGCGTCGTTGATGCCGTCGCCGAGGAAGCCGACCGTGTGGCCGTTCGCCTGCAGCGCCTTCACGATGCGCGCCTTCTGCAGCGGCGTGAGCTTCGCGAACACCGTCGTGCGTTCGACGACCTCGGCGAGCGTCGCGTCGTCGAGCGCCTCGATTTCGGCGCCGAGCATCGGCTTGCCCGGTTCGAGACCGACCTGGCGGCAGACCTTCATCGTGACGGTCGGGTTGTCGCCCGTCAGCACCTTCACCGACACGCCGTTCTCGCGCAGCGCGGCAAGCGCCGGCGCGGCCGATTCCTTCGGCGGATCGAGGAAGGTCAGGAAGCCGCGCACGACGAGATCGCGCTCGTCGGCGGTGCGATATTGTTCGAGTTCGTCGCCGCGCGGGATCGTGCGCGTCGCGAGCACCAGCACGCGGAAGCCGTCTTCGTTGTACGCGTTCGCCTGTTCGAGCAGCCGCTTGCGTGCGACGAAATCGAGCGGACGTACGCCGTCCTCGTCCTGCACGTGGGTCGACACCGCGAGCATTTCCTCGACCGCGCCCTTGCAGATCAGCTGATGCGTGCCGTGCGTGTCCTCGACCACGACCGACAGGCGGCGCCGCACGAAGTCGAATGGCAGCTCGTCGATCTTCTTGTAGCCGTGCGGCTTCACGCGCTCGCCGATCTCGTCGGCGCGCGCGACCACCGCGATGTCGATCAGGTTCTTCTGGCCGCTCTGATGAAAGCTGTTCAGCCAACCGAGCCGCAGGATGTCCTCGTTCTTGTGGCCGGACAGGTCGAGATGGTGCTCGAGGATGATCTTGTCCTGCGTGAGCGTGCCGGTCTTGTCGGTGCACAGCACGTCCATCGCGCCGAAGTTCTGCACCGAGTTCAGCCGCTTCACGACGACCTTGCGACGCGCCATCGCGATCGCGCCGCGCGCGAGGTTCGCGCTGACGATCATCGGCAGCATCTCGGGCGTGAGGCCGACGGCCACCGCGAGCGCGAACGTGAGCGCGCTCAGCCAGTCGCCCTTGGTCAGGCCGTTGATCATGAACACGATCGGCACCATCACGAACATGAACCTGATCAGCAGCCAGCTCACGCTCGCGACGCCGCGGTCGAAGCTGGTCTCGATGCGCTTGTGGCTCACGACGTTGCGTGCGAGCGAACCGAAGTAGGTGTCTTCGCCGGTCGCGACGACCACGGCCGTCGCGGTGCCGCTCACCACATTGGTGCCCATGAAGCACACGTTCTCGAGATCGAGCAGCGACTTCGACGCATCGTTCGCGGCGGCGGACGAGCCCGTCGCGCCTGCGCCGGCCGACTTGCCGGCGACCGCGCCGAGCGTGTCGTATTTCTCGACCGGCAGCGCTTCGCCGGTCAGCACGGCCTGGCTGATGAACAGGTCGCGCGACGCGAGCAGGCGCACGTCGGCGGGGATCATGTCGCCGGCCGACAGGTGCACGATGTCGCCGACCACCACTTCACGCATCGGCACCTCGCGGCGCGCGGGCTCGGACACGTCGGTCACCGCGCGCTGCACGGTCGCCGTCGTGCGGACCATCGCCTTGAGCTTTTCGGCCGCGCGCAGCGACCGGAATTCCTGCACGAAGCGCAGCAGCGCGCTGATCGTGACCATCGTCAGCAGGATCGTCATCCCGACGAAGTCGCGATCGCCGGGCGCCGCGAAGTAGACGTCGGTGCAGAAGCTGATCGTGGCCAGCACCAGCAGCACGTAGACGAACGGATTGTGGAACGCGTGCAGCAGCTGGCGCGTCCAGTGCGGCGGCTTGTCGTGCGCGATCTCGTTCGGACCGTTGTGCTGCAGGCGATCGGCGGCCTGGTCGTAGGTGAGGCCGCGCGTGCTGGTGCGCAGCGACTTGAAGGTTTCTTCGAGCGGGCGGGCCGCTTCCTGCGCGGCGCGCATGTTGCGCGGTTCGTTCTGCTGACCGGGGCCGGCGTTGATGAAGCCGCGCTGTTTCTTTTGCGATGTTTGCGAAGTGTTGTGTCGTGTCATGAGTCGCTCCTTGCGCACGAGGCGGCGGGCGGGGAGCGACCGTGACGTCAGCGACGCACGAGCGCTCCCCGCCGCATCGCGTCAGGCGCGATCGGCTGTGGATCGGTGAAGGGGGGAACGCTCGCCGGCGCGCGGAGTGCGGCCGAAGGATCGATGCGCGGCGTCGCACCGGCGAGCGGTAATCGACTACTGTCGTCCGAGTTCATCTGCACTCCTGTCGGTTGCGAGTAGGCGGCACGGGCGATCGGAAGCCACGCACGCACGAGGGCGCGCGGCCGGACGGCACGCGAACGGAACACGCACGCAGCTTGCGCTGCGCGCAGCACGAACGTACGCACGCTGCAACGCAGGGTTGCGCAGCGCGGACATTCGGCGATATCGAAAAAATTCGGCGGGGGATTCTGGCCGGTCAGGCCGGAAGGACGCCGCATCCTGCTTCCCGGGATGCGGCAGAAGACGAGGCTCTGCGCGGTTTCCTCAGGCAGCAGTCAAGTTGGTCGAGGACCAACTACAACTCGCATCGGTGTTCACAGAACACTCCATGTAATTCAGACGGGGGCGATGGTAAAGGCTCGTTATGCGAAGCGTCAACCCTTTTGTCGGAAGATGCTTGCGAAATGTTATCGGCGCGATGCCGGACAGTCGGGACGCCGGAAACGCACGAGTCGCGGGGGGGGGGGGGGGGGGGGGCGGGGGTGGGGGGGGGGGGGGGGGGGGGGGGGGGGGGCGGGGGGGGGGGGGGGGGGGGGGGGGGGGCAGCGGCCCCACCCCGCGCGCCACCCCCCGGGGGGGCGGGGGGCGAGGGGGG